>JBEIFV010000038.1:0-39466 GCA_040382235.1 Burkholderiales bacterium | reverse complement strand
AGAAGTCGTTTCGCAGGCTGCGTGGCTACGAGCAGATCCCTGCGCTCATCGCAGCGATGCGACCAGTTTCTGTCAAAACAAAAATGGCCGCATAATCATTCCGCCACCGGCTCAACCTTCAACTACAAACGGGACATCGCCTTTCAAGTGGGGCTCAATACAAACCGATGGGCACGTTGCCGGCAGCATTTGCGGGGTCAGGCCATTCTTCCTGGACCAAATGAAAGTGGTTGGCCCTCGCAATCTGCCAAGCTGCTCCCCACATCCGGATCTGACACTCCTCCCGTGGGTCAATTTCAAATTTGAAGATTTCCATCCATGCTTCGGCCATGACCTCATTCGCATCGAGAAAGTCGTGCGAATGGCACACCGCAAGATCGCCGTCCGCTTCGTTTCTTTCGACAATCTGGACAGTGACTTCAGCGCCCAACTCGTTGACAAGTAGTGAACTGAAAGTATTCGCCAACCTGCTCACTACCGAACCCGCTTTGGTCAGCTGTTCGATCGGGATTCGGGTAGTCGGTGCAAACTTCATACCGGTACCTAGGTGTCGGACTAGCACGCGCCCCCCGTCCGGTTCTTCGATCAGCACCATGCGCTGCTCGGCGTCGCCTTCATCGACCACATCGACAAATCGAACCACATCCCCTAGGCGAAGTTCATTCGTCACTCTTCCTAAATTGAACACGATCGGCCCGATTTCTGTTTTGCCCGCAGTCATTGCTGCTACGCGCAGAGCATCGGAGAGCTTGCATGTTTTCAGACTACGCTTTTCATGCGCGCCGATATTGATGCTGGTCCAACAGCTATGCTGCAATGGGTTCACGTGAAAGCGCCGAAGTTAGAGCCAATGTATGTGCTTGATGGCGGCAATTTCGGTGGCTTAGTCAGTCGAACCAGCGAAAGGGGTTCCGCAAAAAGATTCGCAATTGCGGACACATATATGTGCGCGGCACTCTTGAACGGGCGCTCGTTGGCGCGGGTACCCGCGTTCGTGCGTGCTGAATTAAGCGTCAAGACGCAAACCAAATGCGTTCATGAATATCGGGTACGCGGCGTCATACACCCTGTCGCCAAACTGTTCGAACATATTCTCAACGATCGTTCGAATTTTCCTGGCTTCCGATTTTGAAAACAGAGGCGTGCCATCCACAATCTTTACGATCGTGTTTGGTGGATCGTCAGGGTGAAACAGCAGGCCTCGAAAGGACATTTCGGAAAACCACGTCAGCATGCCGTCAAATGAGTTGTCGTTGAAGTCGGGAATTCGATTCGATTTCATGGAGTCCCCCTGTTGCGGTTCAGTAACGTTTACGCCCAGCGCAAAGTCGTGCTGTACGTTCGATTTGGACAAGGCTCGCTGCACATTCAAGCCGCCTGCGCAAACGGCATAACTTCCTCCTGAAAACGTTCGCGAGCCTGAGTATCCATGCTCTCCAGTTCGAACTGTGCCTGCAGATTGATCCACATCTGCGCTTCCATTCCGAACAATCGCCCGACGCGCAACGCCGTATCCGCAGTAACCGCCCGCGTCCCCCGGCATATCTCGTCGAAGCGACGCTGCTGCACGCCGGCCAGCTTGGCCACCTTGTAGCGGGTGATGCCCAGCGGCTCGATAAGTCGTGCAGCAGCACACTCCCAGGATGAACAGGGGCCAATCGCTTGCCGGTCGCCACATACTCAAAACCTATCTTGCCAAGATCCTCGCGCTTGATGCTCATGCCGTTTTCCAATTCGGCATGGTCCGCTTCATGAATTGATCGAACAGGGGCACCGTAAACGCGGTGTCGCCATGTGCGGGGCTGTAGATCATGCCTTTCTTGATCAGTCCGGAGCGAAGCGGAGCCATCGACTGTACTTTCATGCCGAGGGCGTCGGCTATGTCGCCCGACCGATGAGGTCCTTCGCCAAGTTCCGCGAGTGCGCGCAGATAGTCCTTTTCGCGTGGTGTGAGCCGATCGAAGCGCACGCGGAAAAAACTTCCGTCGAGCTTTTTTATCGCGACCGTCGCGGCGCGTTTGACGACTTCTGCATCAATCGGTGATGCGGGCGCAAGATTCCATGCGGCATAACCCCATTCCTGGAGGAAGTACGGATACCCGTGTGTCACCGTCGCCAGTTCATCCAATGCCTCTTCGGTGAAAGCCACGTGTTGTTGCGCCACCGGGCCGCGCAGTGCTTCCTTGGCATCGTTGGCCGATAGCGGGCCGACATACGGGTAGCTGAAAAGTCTCTCGGCATAGGACTTGGACCGGCCGGCCAGGCCGATTAGCTGTGGCAGACCAGCGCCGACCAGAACCATGGGCAACTGGCGTTGCGACACGCGATGAATCGCCATGATCAGGGCGCTCATTTCGTTTTCGCTCAAATACTGAATTTCGTCGACGATCAGTGCGACTGCCGTGCCGCGGTCCTGGGCGGCCTCGCCAACCACCACGAACAGGTCCGCCAGGTCTGCTTCAAGGTCACCGCTATCGGCGGTACCCTTTTCAGGGTCGATATCCATGCCGACTTCAATTTCGCCCTTCTTGCGCTTGATGGCGCCGACGAAGCTGCGCAGTACCCGCATGCTGCGTTTCACCTTGTCACTCACGCCGGCCATTGCATCAAGTTGGTAGAGTATCTGCCGCAATGCGGGCAGCAGCAGTTCGGGGAGGGAGCGGTTTTCAGTGGCTTCGATCATCACCACGCCGTATCCTGTGTCTTCCGCAATTTCGCGAATGCGGTTGAGGAGTACGGTCTTGCCGACCCCGCGCAGCCCAACGAGCATCAGGCTTTGTTCGTACCGCCCGGCCTTGATACGGCCAAGGGTCAGCCGCGCCTGTATCAACAGTTCGGCGCGGCCGGCCAGTTCGGGTGGTGGACTGCCGGCGCCGCGCGAAAATGGGTTTAGCAAGGCCTCCATGTATTGGGAGTTTGTCTAATTATTCATTGTTTATCAATCTTCTTAGTAACTTCTGAATAATTCATCTGATTGCCTATTAACCATTGTTTTTATGGGATATTTTTGAGATGACCTACCTGGTTCTCGGCCTCTTCCTCTTCCTCGGCATCCACAGCATCCGCATTTTCGCCAACGATTTCCGCACTAGCGCCGTCGCCCGCATCGGCCTCAATCCCTGGAAGGGCATCTACAGCGTCGTCTCGCTCGCCGGCTTTGTGCTGATCTGCTATGGCTACGGCCTGGCGCGCGGCGAGCCGGGCATGCTCTGGGTGCCGCCGCGCTGGACCAACCATGTCGCGGCGCTACTGATGCTCATCTCTTTCATCCTGCTGGCCGCCGCTTATGTGCCGGGCAACCGCATCAAGGCGCGGGTCGGGCATCCGATGGTGCTGGGGGTGAAGGTGTGGGCGTTTGCGCACCTGCTCGCCAACGGCCGCATTGGTGATGTGGTGTTGTTCGGTGCGTTTCTGGCGTGGGCGGTGGAAGCCTACATTTCATTGCGCCGGCGCGATCGTTTGGCGGGCACGGTGTATGTCACGCTGGGCGCCTCGCGCGACATCATCGCCATCGTGGCCGGTGTCGTCGGCTACCTGGTGTTCACGCTCTGGCTGCACTTGTGGCTGATCGGGGTGAAGCCGTTCTGAAAGCAGGCCCGTGGCAAGCCGCAAATATGACGCAGCCGGGGTTGAAACGGAGTTTCAACCGGGCTCACGCGGCCGGGTGTTGCGCAACCTGCTGGGTATTGTGCGAGTGCGCGACATGAACGAGGCGGAGTCGCAGATGCTTGGTGTGGCGCAGGAAGCTGCGCTGGATCGATATTCCGCCAATCACCGGTTTACCGCTGCGGACGTATGCAACCTTCACCGGTTTTGGCTGGCGCCGATCTACGCCTGGGCGGGGGAGTTTCGCGGGGTGAACATCGGCAAAGGCGGATTCCAGTTTGCGCATGCGCCTTTGATCGAGCGTTTGATGTCTGCTCTGGAACGGGGTGCCTTGCGGCGGCATACGCCATGTCTGCCCGGCAACGATGCGGCAGTGGCTCATGCTCTTGCCGAGGTGCGCCCCGAACTGATACTGATCCACCCTTTTCGCGAGGGTAATGGTCGTGTTGCGCGCATGCTTGCGCTACTGACGGCGTTGCAGGCCGGGTTGCCACCTTTGAATTTCGGTCCACTGGCAGGGCGCGGAAAGGCTGGCTATATCAGCAGCATTCACGCGGCCTTGGGCCGCGACTACGCCCCGTTGGCGCAACTGTTCTTGCGCGTTATCGAGGCATCGCGGCGGCTCGCAGTCGCCAATAAGCAATGAACGCTTCGGCATCTCGGGGCAGGTCCGCGCTCTTGCTCTTGCCAAACGGCGCGCGGATGCCTTCAACCGCGGAAGACGTCCGTGCGGACATGCGCAGCGCCGCTTTGCTATTGCCCGGCGATTTGAGGTAAGGGTTGCTGTTCCAAAGCGACATGCACAGAATTTTACGCGAACCGGCAAGGTCATAGGCGGCAGTTGATGAATGCGCGACACGCGGCGCTCTGCCGCCGCGAGCACATGCCACCATCGGGCATCGACCTGGCGCGGCAACGCCGTCGCGGCATCCGGCGCCATTGCAGCCGGGTGCGCGTCTGTCGATAATGCCCCAACAGGGAGAAATCATGCAATTTGCCCAAACCGTCGAATGTGACGCGCTCATCGTTGGCTCCGGCGCCTCCGGCATGGCCTGCGCTATCAGCGCCGCACTGGCGGGGCTTTCGGTCGTGATCGCCGAGAAAGAGCCGGTGTTCGGCGGTACTACCGCGCGCTCCGGCGGTTGGTTGTGGATTCCCGGTTCAGCCTTGGCGCGCGAGCGCGGATTCGTCGAGGCGCCCGGCGCGGCGCGGGCTTACCTGGCGCATGAGACAGGCAGCAGTTTCAACGCCGCACGGGTCGATGCTTTTCTCGCCCATGCAGCCGAGGCCGCGGAGTTTTTCACCACTCATACCGCGCTCGAATTCGACATGCCGGTCGCTTTTCCGGACTATCACGCCGAGGCGCCAGGCGGCTCAAAGGCGGGGCGCTCGATCGTGGCCAAGCCATTCGACGGGCGGCAGCTGGGCGCGCACATTCACCAACTGGCGCCGGTGCTGCCGGAGATGACCGTGCTGGGCATCATGCTTGCCTCGGGTCGCGATGTGCAGCATTTCATGCGCGTCACGCGTTCATTCGAATCGTTCCTCTACGTCGCCAAACGCCTTGGCCGCCACTTTCTGGACGTGTTGCGCCACGGCCGCGGCATGACTTTGACCAACGGCAACGCGCTGGCCGCACGCCTGGCCAAGACGGTGTTCGATCTCGAGATTCCGCTGTGGCTTGCCTCGCCGGTTCAAAGGCTGATCATCGAGCAGGGCCGCGTGCAGGGCGCGCTTGTCATGCGCGAAGGCCGCAAAGTGCGCGTGCTGGCCAGGTGCGGGGTGGTGCTGGCCTGCGGCGGCTTTCCGGCGGACGCGAAGCGCCGGGCCAGCCTGTTTCCGCATGTCGCTGCGGGCATGGCGCATGTGTCGCCTTCGCCTGCGGCCAATTCCGGTGACGGGTTGGCGCTGGGCGAATCCGCCGGCGGGGTCGTTGACACCACGCTGGCCAACGCGGCCGCCTGGACTCCGGTATCGAAGGTGCCGCGCAGTGACGGCAGCAGCGGCGTCATGCCGCATTTCATCGATCGCGCCAAGCCCGGCGTGATCGCGGTATTCGCGGATGGCCGCCGCTTCGCCAACGAGTCGCACTCGTACCATGACTTCGTGCAGCACATGGTGGCGGCGCTTGCCGCGCGCGGCCAGTCGCAGGCCTACCTGGTGTGCGACCACCGCGCCTTGCGCACCTACGGGCTGGGCGCGGTCGGGCCGTTCCCGGTGCCGATCGGCCGCCACCTGCGCTCGGGCTATCTGCTGCGCGGCCAAACGATTGAAGAATTGGCAGCGCGGGCCGGCATCGATGCAGGCACGCTCGCCGCCACCGTCGCCGGCTTCAACCGCGAGGCCGCAAGCGGGCGCGACCCGGAGTTCGCGCGCGGCAGCACGGTCTACAACCGCTTCCAGGGCGACCCGCTGATCAAGCCCAACCCGAATGTCGCGCCACTGGTGCGTGCCCCCTTCTACGCGATGCGCATCGAGGTGGGCGACATCGGCACTTTCATGGGCTTGTGCACCGACGCCGCATCGCGCGTGCTCGATGCGCACGGCACGCCGATCCCGGGCCTCTTGGCGGTGGGCAACGACGCCGCCAGCATCATGGGCGGCAACTATCCGGGCGGCGGCATCACGCTCGGACCTGCGCTCACCTTTGGCTACCTGGCCGGGCGGGGGCTTGCCACGCAGTCGGAATCGGTGGAGGCGGTGCGCCAGGCTGCCTGAGGCAGCACTGCGGCGAACCGGCCAGGCATATCGTCTTCACCACCGCCGGCAACATGGCCGATGTAAGGCAGCCGACACTTCTCCTTGCAGCTTGTATTCCCGCAGCCTCGACGACCGATGCCCCAAGTATTCGATCTTGATAAAATGCACGATTGCTCGAAACTATCCACTCGCCATGACCGAAATCATTTTCGTCGTTGAGGAAGCGCAGGAAGGCGGCTATACGGCGCGGGCGTTAGGCGAGTCGACGCGCAGGCCGAGTCGCTCACCGACTTGCATGGGCAGGTGCGCGATGCGGTGCGTTGCCATTTCGACGATGGCATGGCCCCCAGGATCATTCGGCTGCACTTCGTGCGCGACGAGGTGATCGCGGTGTGAAGCTGCCGCGCGACCTGTCCGGCGCAAACCTCGCGAGATTGCCTGCAGTCCGTGGTTATCGCATCACCCGACAAACCGGCAGCCATCTCCGGCTGACTACCGCGCTGCCGTCGCAGCACCATATCACCGTGTCTGTGCATGATCCGCTCAAGGTCGGTACGCTCGCGGGAATCCTGGGTGACGTGGCTCTTCATGCAAGAATCAGCCGCGAGGATTTGGCGCGTGAGTTGTTTGGCTGAGGTCGGGCCGCGGGCCTTGCGCCGCTTGCGGGCCCCAAAAATGAGGCATGAATAGCGGGGTAAGGGCGCTTGGTATCGCACAGAGTTTCGGCATCCCTCTGTCAAGCAGGCGTGAATGTACTGGCGCCACCAGCGGCTTTCGCGCGCCTTGTCAGTGGTGAATGCGACCAAGTTCGCTGCAGCCTGAAACCAAAAGCTTGATTGACTGGCTGTTTGTCCGCGCCGTCTTGGCGCGCCGCGACCGCGAGGAGCATTGAACATGGACCTGTCCGACAACCCCCTTGGCAACGCACTGCGCGCTGCGCTCGAACTGCAGCGCCAGGCCTATTTCGCGCATCCCGTGCCCACCCTTGCGGAGCGACGCGCCGACCTGCGCACCCTCAAGCGTTTTGTTCAGGAGCACAAGAATGCGCTGTGCGACGCCATCAGTGCCGACTACGGCCACCGTTCGCGCCATGAAACCCTGTTGGCCGAAATCGTTCCGGTCATCGGCGGCATCGACCACACCTTAAGCCACTTGCGCGGCTGGATGAAGCCGCAGCGCCGTGGCGTCGACCTGCGCAGCTTTTTCGGCGCCAGCAATCGCGTCATTCCGCAACCGCTGGGCGTGGTGGGTGTGATCGTGCCGTGGAATTTCCCGGTCAACCTGTCGCTGGTCCCGCTTACATACATCTTCGCTGCCGGCAATCGTGCCATGGTCAAGATGAGCGAGAACTCGCGCCATCTGGCGCAGTTCCTGATCGAGCGCATGCCGGCCTACTTTCCGCCGGAGAAGCTGCAGTTCTTCGACGAGACCGGCGGCGTAGGCATCGAATTCTCGCGCCTGCCCTTCGACCATCTGCTGTTCACCGGGTCCGGCGCCACCGGCCGCGCGGTGATGGCCGCGGCTGCGCAAAACCTGTGTCCGGTGACGCTCGAACTGGGTGGCAAGGCGCCGGCCATCGTGTGTGAGGATTTTCCGTTGCGTACGGCAGCCGAGCGCATCCTCTTTGTCAAATGCCTGAACGCCGGGCAGATTTGCACCTCGGTGGATCACACCTGGCTGCCGCAGGGTGCGATCGATGAATTCGTGGCGCTGGCACAGGAAATCGTGCCGCAGCGCTATCCGCGCCTGGACTCGCCCGACTACACCTCGATCATCGACCAGCCTTCGTTCGAGCGTCTGCAGGGCATGCTGGACGACGCCCGCGCGCGCGGCGCCACCGTGCTGCCGCTGTTGCCCGGCCCGGCCGTCGACCGCGCCAGTCGGCGCATCGCACCGCACATCGTGCTGAACGCGCCGGATGACAGCCTCCTGATGCAGCGCGAGATCTTCGGTCCGGTCCTGCCGCTGCGCGGCTATGCCAGGCTCGAAGAAGTGATCGAGTACGTGAACGCGCGAGCGCGCCCGCTGGCGATCTACCCTTTCAGTCACGATACGGCGAAGGTGCAGATGCTGCTCGATCGCGTCATGTCGGGCGGCGTCTCGGTCAACGACGCGCTGTTCCACGTCGGGCAGCACGACCTGCCCTTCGGGGGCGTCGGCGCCTCCGGCATGGGCCATTACCACGGCCGCGAAGGCTTCGAGACCTTCTCCAAGCTGCGCCCGGTGTTTTATCAGGCGCGCTTTTCGGCGCTGAAATTCATGGCGCCGCCTTACGGCAAGTTCGCCAATCGCCTGTTGGGCTTTCTCTCGAAGTAGGGAGGCAAGCGCCCGTCATTCAGGCGAAGGCGCGGTCACCGGTGTCGGGGCGCGTGCGGCTCATGCGCTTCGGGCGCCGCGCGGTTCGGTGCGACTCTGCCGATGCGGGCCATCACCAGCCCGCAAGACGATGTCGGCTTCACCGTTCGCAGCGGCGACGTCGGCGGGCAACGCTTCGGACTGCCGCACACCACCAAGCCGGGCCTGCCGCCAGGTTTGCCACCCTGCCGGTGCAAATGTCCGCCATCGCAGGAGGCACGTTTCCGGGCCGCCTGATGCAGGGGCGCTACACGCAGTAAAAATCCAGCATTGTCGGAATGCGGTCGTTCATCAGTACGATCTTCTTCGTCGCGATCTTCCACACGCCGCCCTCTTGCCGCAGCACATGCTCATAGCGGCCGAAGAACACATGCTGCCCGGAGTCACGCAGATTGAAGGTGTGGCAGGTCCAATTGGCGTGAACCTCAGCATGGATACTGTCGCCTGAGTCGGTCGCACCCACCACCACCACGCCGGTAATGCCGTGGCTGGTGCGCAGCAGCGGGCTGGAGGCGGTGGAGAGCCCCGAGCGCAGGCGCCAGACGCGGTCTTCCAGCCCGGCGCGGGCGGTGTAATACATCAGCGAGACTTCCCGATCGGGCGCGTCGGTCAACTCGTGCTCGCCCTTCCAGGCCGGCATCCAGAAAATTGCGTCTTCGCAATAGAGCGCGAGCCAATCGTCCCAGCGCCGGTTATCGAGCGCATGGCCTTCGCGGTAGAGCAGGTCTGCCGCTTCGGCGGGGGCAATCGCTTTTGGCGCGCGGGTCCTCATGTTTCGCCCTGCGCTTTGTCCGCCATGCTTTCATTGGCCGCGCTTTCCCGCGCCGCCCCCTCCTTCAACCTGCGCCGCCACGCCAGATACATGGCGCGATACACCGTTTCATCGGCCATCGAAAACGGCCCGCTCATCGACGTGGCCGGAGAAATGCCCAGCTCGCGCGCGTGCCCGTCGGCGCCGGTTTGCACGGCGCTGGCGCCACGCGCCGTGCCTTGCTGCCACTCCACCAGACCTGCTTCAAAGCCGCGCTGGCTCGCTTCGTATATGACGGTGTCGTCGGGCGTAGCCATGCCGCTCGGATTGAAAAAATCCTCGTACTGGCGAATCCGCTTGCGCCGCGCTTCCGCGTCTTCGTCCACCGGCGCGATGCAATAGCTCGTCATCTCGGTCAGGTTCACGGCGAGCGGGCGGATCACGCGCATCTGCAGGGCCGCGTTGGAAGCGAGCTGCAGATTGGGGAACAAGTTGAACTGGCGCGTACGCATCATCCAGTCGGCGCGGGTGGCGCCGATGCGCACGGCCAGTGCCTCGCGCTGGGCATAGAGCGGGTGCCGCTCGACCGGCGTCCTGGTCCACACCAGGGCATGGCCCTCATCAAACCCGAACGAACCCATCTGCTCTTCGACCTTGCCGCCATCGTCGCCCTGCCATACGGCGGCGGTCACGTCGGTGCGGGGTTTTTGCTGCGACATCTGCGCGCGGCGGTCAAGCAAACGGAAAAATGAAGGATGCACCGAAGTCAGATGATAGGCGTCGAGCGTGTTCTCTAACTGCAGCTTCCAGTTGCCCTTGAAGGTATAGCTCACCTTGCCTGGCACCAGCTCGATTCCCCGCGGCGACTGATCGACCACCAGATCAATGAACAAGCGCGCCTCGCCCAGATGCGCCGCCAGCGTCGGCCCCGTGGCCGCGAGGCTCGCAAACAGGAAGCCGCGGTACTCCTCAAAGCGCGGCACACGCATCAGATCGTGCGAATCGGCATCGAACGACGCCGCGTACCCGCCGGCCGCGCGCGCCTTGATGGCGATGTTGCGTCCATCGCTGCCGTAGGTCCAGCTGTGATACGGGCAAATGTGCGCCGTCTTGTTGCCGCGCGCATGCAGGCATACCTGCGCGCCCTTGTGGCGGCAACTGTTGATGAACGCCCCGAGGCGCCCGCCGGCATCACGCATCAGCACCACAGGCTGGCGCCCGATGGTGACGGTGAGGTAATCGTGCGGATCGGGCAACTGCGAAGCATGCCCGGCAAACACCCAGCCGCCCTCGAAGAGGTGGCGCATTTCGAGATCGAACACGGCGGGCTCGCGATAGGCATCGCGGTGGATGCGGAAGACGCCTCCCGGGCCAGCCTCGGGGCGGTGATCGATCAGATGGTCCGGCAAAGGCATCGGCATCAAACCTGCTCAGGCCGCTACCGCCAGGCGCCTTGACGACTTGCCCCGGCGCTCCAGAGTCGGTAATTTTCCAGTCACCTTGCCGACTTTGCTTGCGGCCATGCGCAGGTCACAAAGCGCCTGCAAATCATTGAGAATTGCATGATTCCTGACAAAAGAGCCTCTGGCGGGGCCGTCATGCTTCCGGTGATGATCGACCGGCCTGAACTGTACGCTGCCGGCTGAAAAATTGCCTGGCCGCGGAGCTGTATCTCCTGCAACAGTGCGCTGCCCGTTGATGATGGCGGTAATGCGCCTGGCTGGCACTTGCAACTGCCGGTCCGGTTCGGCCGAGCTCATGTCCGGCTCTTCAAGCTGTTGCCAAACGCAAGCAAGCCTCAACCGAAGCCGACACCCTATGTGACGCAGCACAATCCAGTCACACATGGATAGGTCGCGTCGCGCAAAGAAGCCAAAGTGCCGGCAGCGCACCCGAATTCAGCTATCGGCGGCAACCAGCCGCTGAAGGTTCGCCATCGCCGCCATCGACTGCGTCTTCAGGCGCGCCATGATGGCCTGCTTGTCGGCATCCTGCGGGTCGATGCCTGACAGCAGCTTGCCGAAGCCGTCGAGACGACTCTCGCGGATCCATTTGCGCAATTCCTTGTCCTGGCCCCACTGGAACTGGTTCCGCATGTTGGCCAGCAGGGCGCGCGGATAGTCTTCGAGGCGGTGCGGAAAAGGCACCGTGCCGCACAAGGTGTTCTTTTGCGCGTCGCTTTCGTAGTGCGCTTCGACATAGGCGACCAGCGCGGCGCTGAAGGCCGGCTGCGGCAGGCGCACCAGTTGCGGCACGATCCGCTCGCCCTGGAACATTGCCTGCAGCGGTCGCGGCTCCACCGCGGAAGCGCTGCAGTCGATGAACAAGGTATCGGGTGCCACTGCCACCGGCCCGAAGTCGAGCAGCATGTGATCGGTGGCGATGCTCAGCACCCGACCCATGCGAATCACCTGGTCGATGCGCCGCAAAATCTCGACCTCGGCTGCGCTGACAGTGGCCAGGTGGAACATGCCGGGCAGGTGATCGCGGTGAATCCGCAGCAGCGCGCCGCAGGCTTCCAGGCGCAGATACAGGTCGTCGATGGAAGCGGCCTTGGCGCAGGCTTCCATCTGGTCGGCCTGCCCGCCGATGACCTCCTTGAAAAACTCCGGCGCGGGTTGGGTGGTGATGCGGTTCACCAGCCATGAATCACGCGGCATGACCCAGGTGATGGCGTCCGGGCTGGCGCCGGCGCCGATCAACCAGATGGCGGTATCCATCGCCGTCTTGCCGGCACCGACGATCACGAAGCGGCGCGGCAGGCCGCCGGCTTGCGCGCCATGCCAGAGCTGCGGCAGGCCGTTGGGTGGCATCAGCCGCACCCCGGGCGCCACCTGAAAGCGCGGCGTGTGGGTGGATGGCACCGACGGGCTGAAGTAAGTCGCGTCGACCACCTTCCTGCGCACTTTCACCTGCGCACGCTCGCCCGACAGGATTGATTCGAATGCGCCATCGCCCAGGTAGTTGCACAACGGGTGATAAGCCACGCGGCCGCTGGGCAACAGCTTGTGGTTCATCACGCGCTCGTAGTAGCCGTTGATCTCCGGCCCGGAGGCCAGCTCGTACAAGCCCTTGTTCGCGCCGGAGCTGTCCTTGCGGCGGCTGCCCAGTTCCAGCGAATTGACGCCGTAGAAGGCCGAAGGCTGGTGCAGCGTCACGAAAGAGTAGGCATCGTTCCAGTGGCCGCCGGGCTTGCCGTGGCGGTCGATCATGGTGATGTGCGCATCGCTCTCATCGATAAGGGTGTCGGCGAAAGCCAGCCCGACAGCGCCGCTGCCGATGATCAGGTAGTCAGTCTCGATGCGCTTCATGGGTGCCTGTCGTGTCCGCAAAGCTGCGCATGATGCCATGCAGGCGCGCTGCGCCGGGTCCGCCGTTCAGTATGCTCACCGTGACCGGCGCAGGACCCAAAGGTCCGCAGTGCGCCCGCCAGGACAGGTCCGGTTGCCGGTTCAGCCGTAGGTCAGCGCGCCGCGCCCGAGCAGGGTCTCGTTCCGGATCGCATCGAAAATGGCTTCCACTTCGGCAAACGGGACGCGCATGCCCACCACCGGCGTCACCAGTCCGCGCGCCATGATTTCCATGGTCTCGATCAGCTCGGTGCGGGTCGAATGGCGCGAGCCGGTGATGATCTTCTCGGTCTGCACCAGATCCCCTGGCCGGATGCTGACCTCCCCTTTGCCAACACCGATGATGACCGCGCGGCCGGAGGCGCCGAGGCTGTCGATCGCCGCCTGAAACGTGTGCCCATGGCCGACATAGTCGACCGCGGCGTCGACGCCCCTGCCGCCGGTCAGGCGCCGCGCCTCCCGTGCGACATCGGCCACCTTGCGTACGTTGATGGTCTCGTCGGCGCCCCATTGGCGCGCCAGAGCGAGCTTTTCTTCCGAAACGTCGGCGGCGATCACTCTCGCGCCGAACAGTCGCGCCACCTGCACGCCGTGGATGCCGACCCCGCCGCCGGCACCGATGAGCAGCACGGTGTCGTGCGGGTTGATGCGCGCACGCTCGCGCATGCAGTGCCAGTTGGTATTGACGGCATCGGTGGCGATCGCGGCAGCCTCGTAGCTCAAGCCCTGCGGAATCGGCAGGAAATTCTCCGCCGGCAGGCACACGTACTCGGCGAAGCCGCCGTCGCGATGCACGCCCACGTAACCACCGTGCTTCTCGCACAAGGTCTCGCGCCCGCCGCGGCACCAGCGGCAGCGCCCGCAGGTGAGGTAGAAGTAAACCGCGCAGCGGTCGCCCACGGCGAGAGCATCGGTGCCGGCGCCCAGGGAGACGATGTCGCCGCCAAGTTCATGACCCATGATGCGCGGGGTGACCCCGCCGAAGCTGCCGGAGCGCATGTTGAGCAGGGTCAGGCCGACGCCGGCGGCGCGCACTTTCAGCACGGCTTCTCCCGGACCGGGCCGGGGTTCGGGCCGGGATTGCAGGACGGACTTCCCGCCCCAGTTGTTGACGACCATTGCTTGCATTGTTTCTAGCTCCGTAGCGTTTGCCAGGGTGTTCGGACGGATCGAGCCCACCGGCAACTCCACCGCTGAAGCGGCGCCTGCGGGCACTTCGGGTACTTATCGCTTGTCGATCTTGCGCATGGTCTATCGCTGCATGGTCTATTCCTCCATACGAACCTTGTTTTGGACAAACACGTGCCGGCCGCCGGGATTGCAGCTTGCATCGTAGAGTGGCTTCACAAGCGCGCCGCCAGGCGCGCTGCCTGATCGATGGCGCGCTTGGCATCAAGCTCACCGGCTTCCAGGGCGCCGCCGATCACATGCACCTTGCGGCCCGCCGCTTCCAGCGCATCGGCCAGTTCGCGCAAGGGCAACTGGCCGGCGCACAACACGATAGTGTCGCAGGCCAGCCATTGCGGGCTTTCGCGTTTTTCGCCGTGCGAGACCAGAAGGCCTTCATCGCCGATGCGCTCGTAGTTGACCGCGCCCATCATCTCGACTTGTTTCATCTTCAGGCTGGCGCGATGAATCCAGCCTGTGGTCTTGCCCAGGCCGCGCCCGAGCGTGCCGGCCTTGCGCTGCAGCAGCATGACCTTGCGTGCCGGCGCGGTGGGCGCGATGCCTGCGGGCGCCAGGCCGCCGCGCGCAATTGCCGGATCGGTCACACCCCATTGGCGACGCCAGGCATCGGCATCGAGCGTGGTGGAGGTGCCATGGTGCACCAGGAATTCGGCCACATCGAAGCCGATGCCGCCGGCGCCGACTACCGCCACGGTCGCGCCAACCGGTCTTCGATGACGCAACACGTCGATGTAACTGAGCACTTTCGCATGCTCCTGCCCCGGAATGCGCGGGTCGCGCGGCGTCACACCGGTGGCGATCACCACTTCGTCGAAGCCCTGCAGGTCGGCGGCTGCCACGCGTTGCCCGAGATGCAGGCGCACCCCCGTGTCGCCGATGCGCCAGGCCATGTAGCGCAGCATCTCGTGGAACTCTTCCTTGCCCGGGATCACCTTGGCCATGTTGAGCTGCCCGCCGATTTCCTGCGCGGCGTCATACAGGTGCACCTCGTGCCCGCGCTCGGCGGCAACCGTGGCCGCGGTGATGCCGGCCGGCCCGGCACCGACCACCGCCACACGCTTGATTGTGCCGGCAGGGCGATACACCAACTCGGTTTCATGGCAGGCGCGCGGGTTCACCAGGCAGCTGGTCAGGCGGTTCTTGAATATGTGATCCAGGCAAGCCTGGTTGCAGGCGATGCAGGTGTTGATCGAATGGGCCTTGCCCTGCGCCGCCTTCTTCACGAAATCCGGGTCGGCCAGCAGCGGGCGCGCCATCGACACCATGTCCGCACTGCCGTCGGCCAGCAGCTGTTCGGCCACCTCGGGCGTATTGATGCGGTTGGAGGTGATGAGCGGCACCGTGATGCCGGCAGCGGCGAACTCGGCCTTCATCTTCCTGGTGAGCCAGGCGAACGCCGCGCGCGGCACGCTGGTGGCAATCGTCGGCACCCGCGCCTCATGCCAGCCGATGCCGGTGTTGATGAGGTTGGCGCCGGCGCGTGCCACCGCGGTGCCCAACTGCACCACTTCGTCCCACGAACTGCCGCCGGGCACCAGGTCGATCATCGACAGGCGATAGATGAGGATGAAATCACCGCCCACCGCCGCCCGCGTGCGCTGCATGATTTCCAGCGGCAGGCGCATGCGCTGAGTGTAGTCGCCGCCCCATTCATCGCTGCGCCGGTTGGTTGGCGCGGCGATGAACTGGTTGATCAGGTAGCCCTCGGAGCCCATGATCTCGACGCCGTCATAGCCCGCCTCGCGCGCCTTGCAGGCGCAATTGACGAAGGCGCGAATCTGTCGTTCGACGCCGCGCGCAGACAAGGCGAAGGGCGTGAACAGCGAGATCGGCGACTTGAGGCGCGACGGCGCCACCGCCAGCGGGTGATAGGCATAGCGGCCGGTGTGCAGGATCTGCAGCGCGATCTTGCCGCCGGCCGCATGCACCGCGTTGGTCACCACCTGGTGGCGGCGTGCCGCGCCGGAGGTGGCAAGCGTACCGGCGAAGGGCTTGGCCCAGCCGGCGATATTCGGGGCGAAGCCGCCGGTGACGATCAGGCCGACCTCCCCTGCCGCCCGTTCGCGGAAATAGGCGGCCAGCTTCGACAGGTCGCGCGAGTCCTCCAGCCCGGTATGCATCGAGCCCATCAGGACGCGGTTCTTCAGTTGCGTGAAGCCGAGATCGAGCGGCGAGAGCAAGTGCGGATACAGGGCCGCCACCGGCGCGGCGTGTGAGTCAGCGGCGATCGCGCTCACTGGTCGGCCAGGGCATGGCGCGCCTCGACGGCCGCAGCATGCTTGAAGCCGTCGCGGTCGGTGCTAAGCGCATAGTCGACAGGGTGCAGCCAGCCGCCGAAGCGAAACGGCGCGGTGCAGTCGAGCTGCTGATCGGTATGGTCGCGGAAGCCGGCGAAGGCCTCCTGCATGCGCGCATAAAGCCGCTTCCCGTCTGCATCGAGTTTCGCCCAGGCGGTGACATCCGGATTGCATGGCGACAATTCGGCATCCGCCGGCACGATGGGCGAGCACAGCGCGGAGGTGGGGAAGTTGCTGTAGCGGATGCCGCGCGCGGCGGTCGCATCGATGTTGGGCGTGTCGATGTCGGAGCCATAGCAGCCGAGATGCGCGAAGCCGGTGTCGCCCAACGCCATGATCAGCACGTTGGGCGCGGCGGGGCGCGCCGGCCAACAAGGTTCGGACCCGGCAGCGGTGGTGCCGATGCGGCCTCTGAATGATTCGCTCATGCTTGTCCATCAAGATGACGTTGCAAGCGCTCCCGGCGCAGTTGCGGACCGCGCCTGGCGCGGCGTATGGATGATGATAGCCCGCTCAGGCGCACCGCGCCGCGACCTCTTTAGGGAAACGCTGAACAACCTGTCGCAAAACGAGGCTATCGGGCGGGATTGAACTGAAATGACGAAACCAGTCGGGATTTCATCGGTTTTCGCCCCCAACAGGAGGGCAAACGCGGTGTTTCTCCACGCATTTTCTTCATGCAGGACGCACCCCTCCCGTAAGCGGCCGACCCCACTTGACCAGGTTGAGCGTCGCCAACATGACGAACGCGCGGTCGGCGTTCTTCTTCAAGCCACGATAGCGCACCTTGGCAAATCCCCGGATGCGCTTGATCGTCAGGAACGGATGCTCGACCCTGGAGCGCAGCGCCGACTTGCGGCGCTTGCCTTCTTTTTCCGCGTCGATCAACGGTCGATTCTTGCAGGCTCGCTTGTTGGTGAAATCCTGCGCCCTGGGCGCCGGTTCCCCGAGTCGTTCGCGTACTGCTCTGCGCCGGTAGGCGCGGTCACCGTAGAACCGGTTTTCGTTGCCATGCAGACGATTGGGCAGTTCCTGGCTGTCATGCACATTGCCAGCGGTGACGCTGGCGCTGTGCACCAGTCCCGAAGCACTGTCCGTCCCGATGTGCAGCTTCATGCCGGAGTGCCATTCGTTGCCCTTCCTGCTCTGGTGCGTTTCCGGGTCACGGTACCAGTGTCTTCGCCTCGACCGGGTTCATCACTCAGCGAGCCGCGGAACGAGCTTCCTTGAAGTCCGCGAAGATCGGGCGAGCCACGCTTGCTCGCGTAGACTGCGCTGTCGCTTCGAGGCAACCAAGGGCAGACCATGCCGGCTCTGATCAACCGCCAGGTAAGACTCAAATCACGTCCCGCGGGCATTCCGCAGGCCGAGCATTTCGAACTCGCTTCGGCGTCGGTGCCAGCCCTTGAAGATGGGCAGGTGCTGGTGCGCAACATTTACCTGTCGGCGGAACCGGCCATGCGCGGCTGGGTCAGCGCGGTGGCCAACTATTCAGAGCCGGTGGCGCTCGGTGCGGTGATGCGCTCGCTCGCGGTCGGCCGGGTCGTCCAATCGCGGCATCACGATTTCAGGGAGGGCGAGTTCGTTACCGGCATGTTCGGCTGGCAGGACTATGCGGTTCTCGAAGCCATGTCGATCCAGCGCAAGGTGCCTGCCACCGGCCTGCCGATCTCGACCGCGCTCGGCGTGCTCGGTCTCAATGGCCTGACCGCCTATTTCGGTTTGATTGAGGTGGGCGCGCCGAAGGCAGGCGAAACGGTGCTGGTATCGACCGCGGCCGGTGCGGTTGGCTCCTGCGTCGGCCAGATCGCCAAAATCATGGGTTGCCGCAGTGCGGGTATTGCCGGCGGGCCGGAAAAGGTGCGCCTTTGCCTTGATGCATTCGGTTTCGATGCGGCAATTGATTACAAGGCCGGTGAGCTGGATGCGGCGCTCGCAGCCACTTGTCCCGAGGGCGTCGATGTCTATTTCGACAACACCGCCGGGGCCATCAGCGACTCGGTGATGCAGCGCCTCAATGTGGGTGCGCGCGTGGTGATCTGCGGTACCGCCTCGATCGCCAGCTGGGATCCGCCGCCGCAGGGTCCGCGGGTCGAGCGGCATCTGCTGGTCAAGCGGGCACGCATGCAGGGATTTTTGATTTTCGATTACGCAGCGCGATTCCCCGAGGGCGTTGCGGCACTCACCGATTGGTTGCGCGCTGGCCGGATTCGTTATCGTGAGGATATTCTCGAAGGCATCGAAGAGGCGCCCGGGTCGATCGCCGGGCTTTATCGTGGCGAGAATCTGGGCAAGCGCCTGATTCGGATCGTGCCTGAACAGGCATAGCGGCACTGCCCGCTCGATACCCTGCCAGATCCATGCAACCAGGGCCGCCCTCGTCCCGTTCCGGCAATGCGCGCTGTGCCGCACGCCTCGCGCTCAAAATGCTCGGCAACCAAGGTTTGACATCATGAACACGATCATCCATACCCACCACGCCTGCGCAACCCTCGACGCCGCCGGCGTCGCCACGCTCACCTTGACCCATGCCAAGTCGATGAACATCCTTGGCACACGGGCGATCCTCGAAATGACCGCCGCGCTCGAGGCCTTGCGCGCGCGCGGTGATGTACGCGTGCTGATCCTGCGTGGCAGCGGTGACAAGGCATCCTTCGGCGGTGCCGATATTTTCGAGATGGCGGGGCTGACGCCGCCGACCGCCGAAGCCTTCATCACTCGCCTGAAGCTCATGTGCGAGGCGGTGCGCAGCTTTCCGGCGCCGGTGATCGCGCGCCTGTCCGGCTTTTGCCTGGGTGGCGGGCTGGAGGTGGCGCTGGCTTGCGATCTGCGGCTCTCCAGCAGCGTTGCGCATTACGGCATGCCGGAAGTGGCGGTGGGCGTGCCGTCGGTGATTCACGCGGTGTTGCTGCCGCGCCTGATCGGCAACTCGCGCGCCACCTGGATGCTCTTGACCGCCGAATCGATCGATGCCGCCACCGCGCTCGACTGGGGCTTGGTGCATGAGTTGCACGCGCCGGCGGCGCTTGATGCGCGCGTCGACGAACTGGCTCACAAGCTTGCCGGCTTCGGGCCGGCGGCATTGCTGCAGCAGAAGCGTTTGCTGCGCGCATGGGACAGCTCAAGCCCGGATCAGGCGATCGAGGCCACGGTGGCGGAGTTCGGTCGCTCGTTCGCCACCGGCGAGCCGCAGCGCTACATGGAAGCGTTCAAGAACCGCAAGCGCTGAAGACGGGGGACTGGCGCGCCGATGACTTATGGCTGCCGGCCGGCGCGGTCAAGCCTATTCGGCCTTGATGCCGGCTTCCCTGATCAGCCTGGCATAGCGCGCAAACTGGTCGCGCGTCATGCTGCCGAGTTCGTCCGCCGTCGTGCCGCGAGGCGTCAAGCCCTGGGCGTTGAACTTCTCACGCACTTCCGGATCGGCCAGTGCCTTGACTACTTCAGCGCTGAGCCGCGCCACCACCTCGCGCGGTGTGCCCGCGGGGCCAAGTATGGCGAACCAGGAATTGAACTCGAAGCCCGGCAGGCCCGATTCGGCGATCGGCGGCACATCGGCGAATTGCGGATGACGGGCTTTCATCGCCACCCCCAATAGCCGCAGCTTGCCACCGCGCACCAGCGGCGCGACCGTGGCGAGACCCTGCAGGGTGGTCGGCACTTCGCCGCCGGCCACGCCGGTGGCCGCTTGGGTTGCGCCCTTGTAGGGCACATGGGTGAGTGAAATGCCGGCCTGCGAGGCGAACAGAGCCATGGCGATGTGTTGCGGGCTGCCGTTGCCACCGCTGCCATAGTTGATGCGGCCCGGTGCGGCCTTGGCGGCGGCGATCAGGTCGGCCGCGCTCTTGTAGGGCGCGTTTGGCGTGACCGCCAGCCCCCATTCGATGGTGGCCACCAGCGACACCGGAGCGAAATCCTTTTCGATGTTCCACGGCATGTTGGGTGTGATGTTGGGCACCATGGTCATGATGCTGTCGTTGAAGCCGCCGATGGTGTAGCCATCCGGCGCCGCGCGCGCGACCCGCTCGGCGCCGATGATGCCGGCCGCGCCCGGCATGTTTTCGATGACGATCGATTGCCCCAGGGCCGTCGACATTTTCGCGGTGACGATGCGCGCCGCGACATCCACCGCGCTGCCCGCGGCCAGCGGCACGATCATGCGAATTTGCTTGGTCGGCCAGGTGGATTGGGCTTGTGCGCCGCCGGCGAAAGCCAGGGCGGCAAAGAGGGCTGCGCAACGATGCATGACGAGGTCTTTCAGGCAAGCGGCTCGATGCCGAGTTCGGTGGCGGTCTTGTCCAGCGCCGCCTTCAATTGTGGCGGCAGCGGCATGCCCGCCTGGCGAAACGCTGCGCGCTTTTCATGCGACTGCTCGCCCGGCAACCATACGCGCTCGATGCCCGGCATGCGCTCGGAGGCACGCAGGTCGCGCACCACCGTATCGACCGCGGCCTTGAACTCATCGATGTCACCGAACGCGGCCGGGTCGATCGCCAGAATCGCCTGGCCGGTATCGCCTACGCTCTTGAAGTCGGAGTTGAAATCGATCACGTCCTTGCCCATCGCCGCACCATTGAGCGTGCCCGCCAATAGGCCGATGATTAGCGCCAGGCCATAGCCCTTGTAGCCGCCGATCGGCAGCAGAAAGCCCTCGTCAGCGCGCTTGGGGTCCGTCAATGGCTGGCCGGTCCGATCGACCATCCAGCCTTCCGGCATCATCTCGCCACGCTGCGCCTTCGCCTTGACCTTGCCATAGGCCGCCACGGTGGTGGCCATGTCGAGCACCACCGGGGGCTCTTTGGCAGTGGGGATCGCGCAGGCGATCGGGTTGGTCGAAAGCAGCATGGTGAGCCCGCCCCACGCCGGCAGGTGGTTGGCATTGCCGACGGCCATGTACAGGCCGATCATGTCATGCGGCAAGGCCATGCGCGCATACAGCGAGGCCGGCCCGGCGTGGTTCGACAGGTGCGCACCCACCCACGCAACGCCGGCTACGCGGGCTTTTTCCACCGCCAGTTCCGCGGCGCGTTTCATCACCAGGTGGCCCATGCCGTTATCGCCATGCAGCAAGGCCATGGCCGGCTTTTCGCGCTCGATGGTGATGTTCGGGTGCTTGTTGACGCCGCCTTCTCGGATGCGCCGCAGGTAAGGGGCCAAGCGAATCGCGCCATGGCCATCCGAGCCCTGCAGTTCGGCTTCGGCCATCAGGGTGGCTACGGTCAGAGCGTCGGCCTCCGGCAGGCCGGCTTTGCAGAAGGCGCGTGCCATGAAGTCACGCAGATGTTCGAACGAAACGCGGTAGTGCGCTTGCATTGAAGCTCCCCAGGATTACTTGATGCGATAAGCGAGACTGGCGCCCAGGGTCCAGTTGCGGCCCGGCGCGGATTCGAAGAAGCGGCTGTTGCCTTCATTCACGATCACCGATCCTATGTAGCGTGTATCGCCCAGATTGTCGATGCGCGCGAATGCCGACCAGGTCCAGTCGCCTGCGCGCTGCTCGACGCCGGCGCGCAAGGCTGCCGTCGTGTAGCCGGCGGCGGCGTCGCTGTTGCGATCGTCGACCATGACCTGGCTCACCCGCTTGAATTCGAGCGCAGCGTAGGGGCTGCCATACGGCAGTGCACGCGGAGCGCGCCACAGCACTTCCGCGAAGAGGCTTCGTCTGGGTACGCCGGGCAGTGCGTTACCGGCGGCGACCGGCACTGCGGCGGCCGGTGCGCATGGCGCCGAGAGGCAGCTGAGGAAGCCGTCGCGGTAGGTCGCTTCAAGCAGGGTATAGGCGCCATGGACGGCCCAGCCGGAGGCATAGGTCTTGGCCAGTGCCAGCTCGACGCCGCGACGCTCGGTACGCCCGGCATTCTGGAACACCGCGCGCCCGCCCGTATTGGTGAGCGTGACTATCTCGTCGGTGGTGCCGGCACGGAATACGGCCAGATTGAGTGTGCCGCCGTTGAATCGGCCCTTGAGGCCCAGCTCGGTATGCCGGCTGAACGCCGGTTTCAGCGCAAAGTTGAGTCCGGTGGCGCCGCCGGCGCGATAAGCGAGCTCATTGAAGGTCGGGGTCTCGAAGCCGCGACCCGCTGTCGCGTAGGCATTGAGGTTGCCGTTGACGCTCCATACCAGGCCGGCCGCCGGAGTGGTGGCGGCATAGCTTGTGGCGCCGCTGTCGTTGCCGTTGCCGGGGGCGATAAAGCGGTCGCTTGCACTGAATGCGATGCGCGAATGGCGCAGCCCGAGCGAGGCCTTGAGCGCGGGCAACATCTGCCACTCGCCCTGGATGAAACGGCTGGTAGACACCACGCGGTTTTCCTCGTCGCGGCGCAAGGCACCGAGCACCCCGACGGCGCTCGGTGCCGCGGTGGTGCCGGTGAAGTTCTGGAAGCCGCGTCGCAGTTCGTTTTGCGTTTCGCGTGCGACACCGGCGGTGATCAGATAGGCGCCATCGCCGATGAAGCCGGAATGAATCCAGCGCACGTCCAGGCCGTGAAAGCCGCGATCCAGATCGATCACCCCGCCCGGGTGCGTCGCCGGCGCCTGGGTGGCGACAGGAATGGCCTGGAACTGCCGGATAGCGCGCTCGCCGGCGTAAGCGCTCAAGCGCACCTGGTTGGCCGACGACAGCGCGTGATCGATTACTACGCCGGATTGCACCTGGCGCGTCGACTTGCGGGTATTGAAGGTTAGCGCTGCGGGTGAAGCCTGGTTCGGATTGGCGTTTGATTCGACGCGCGTTAGACCCAGCGCATCCTGCGAGGCCGGCATGTCGACCCGGTTGACGGTCACCGCGATGCCGGTCGAATCGGACACGCGAAACTTCAGGCGCGCATTCGCAAGGTCGCGTCGCGCCGCGCTGTGATCGCGCGCGCCATCGGTGGCAAAGCGGCTGGTGTCGAGCACATAGCCCAACGCGCCCTGGGTGCCCGCCTCCTGCGCGCCCAGGCGCCAGGTGCTGAAGCTGCCCACGCTGGCCGAGGGCGTGATGCGCAAGCCTTGTGGCGCATCTTCGCTGAAGATCGCGATCACTCCGCCGGCGGCATTGCCGTGCAACGCGGAGAAAGGCCCGCGCAGCACCTCGACCCTTGCTGCCGACGAAAGCGAGAAGTGTGATACCTGGCCCGAGCCATCCGGCATGCTGGCCGGGATTCCATCGGCATACAGGCGAATGCCGCGCACTCCGAAAGACGATCGTGCGCCGAAGCCGCGCGACGAGATTTGCAGGTCCTGCGCCAGATTCTGGCGGTCGGCGATGTTGAGGCCGGGCACCCGTGAAAGGGTCTCCGACAGATTGACCTGGCGCTGGCCTTCCTTGAGCGTGCGAGCGGACACCACATCAACCGCCGCCGGCGTGTCGAAGCTTGGCTGGGCGACGCTGGTGACGGTGACTACTACCGAGGGTGTGTCGTCAGCGGCACTGGTCACTGCCGGCAGAGCCTGCGCGTGAACACCTTGCGCGATACCCAGTGCGACCAGCAGGGTCGCGCGGGAAGGGCTGCGGCATATCATTGAAAGGCGAGCATGGTGGAATGGTAAGCAGGTACCCGCCACTTGGCGGGTATCGGCGCGGGCGCGCTGCAAGTCGCGCAGCGCGGCCATGAGGATTCACAGGAGTTGTGCCAAGGGTTTATACGGAAAAATTCTGCAACGTGAACTCCAGATTGATGAGCCGCTAAAGCACGGCACTTATACAGTCGGTACGGCGATTGCGCTGGTCACGGCAATACGCATGTTCCCGCGCTTCGACGGTCTGGTGACGTGATCGCCAAGTGTAGCGGTACGCTGGAACTTCGTCACGCCCGGCGGTTTCGTCAGCATGCTCGTATGTCTGGACGGCGGCCGGTCGGCGTCTCGTATACTTGCGGCATCGAAGAGACCTTTTCACCGCTTAAGGCATGGCAGGAATGAACGAATCGCTGATCGACAAGTTGGCCATCACTGAAACTGTGCAGAACTGGGCAGTCTGGCGCGACGCCGGCGACTGGGAGCGCTTTCGCAGCGTCTGGCACGACGACGGCTGGATGAGCGCCACCTGGTTCCAGGGGCCGGCCTCCGCGTTCATCGAGGTCAGTCGCGCGGGTTTCGACAAGGGCGTATCGATCCTGCATTTTCTGGGCGGATCGAGTGTTGACCTGGCGGGGCAACGCGCGGTGGCGCAAACCAAGATGACCATCAATCAACGCGCGCCGGTCGACGCAGTGACAGTCGATGTGGTCTGCACCGGGCGTTTTTACGATTTCTTCGAAAAGCGTGGCGGCGCCTGGCGCATCGTGCGACGCCAGCCGATTTACGAGAAGGACCGCATGGATGTGGTGGATCCGGGCACAAGTCTCAAGCTCGACGCGGCGCTGCTGGCGCAGTTTCCCGAGGGCTATCGCCACCTGGCATACCTGCAAAGCCGCATCGGCTTCAAGATCAAGACCGACATGCCCGGCTTGAAGGGGGAGGTGGTACAGGCCTTGTACGCGCGCGGCGCCAAGTGGTTGGCCGGCGAAGCGGCATGGGATGCGCCACCGGTGCAAAGCGGAATCTGAATACATCTGGCGCCCGAGCCAGGCGCGGCACGCGAATCGGCAGACGCCCGGGCCTTGCCATCACGACGGAGACACCAACGATGCGAATCTTGATAGCCTGTACGTTCGCGGCCTGCGCCGCCTTTGCGATGCCGCTTGCCGCGCAGGACTTTCCGAACCGGCCATTGAAGCTGATCGTGCCGCAACCCCCCGGTGGCGGCTTCGACACGGTGGCGCGACAACTGGCCGACAAGCTCGGGCCCCTCCTGGGGCAGTCGATGGTGGTGGAAAACCGCCCGGGCGCCGGCACCCTGGTGGGCACCGATGCGGTGGCGAAGGCGCCGGCCGACGGCTACACACTGCTGTTGGGCGGCTTGTCGAACATCGCACTCAATCCGGGCCTGTACCCCAAGCTGCCCTACGACCCGCAAAAGGATTTCGTGCCGGTGGGGCTGGCGGTCAAGTACTCATACACACTGGTGGCACGCAAGGACTTGCCGCAAGCAAGCCTCAGGGACTTGATCGAGTACGCGCGCGCCAACCCCGAGAAAGTGACCTACGCGTCGGCCGGCAACGGCACAGGCCAGCATGTGGCATCGGCCGTCATGACGCAACTGGCCGGCGTCAAGTTGACGCACGTGCCCTACAAGGGCGCGCAGGCGGCGTACCAGGATGTGATCGCCGGCCGTGTAGACCTGTTCTTCGACATCACTTCCACGGCGCGCGCCCAGGTCAACGGTGGCGCCGTCAGGGCGCTGGCGGTGTCGTCGCGCGATCGCCAGGCCATCCACCCGGCGGTGCCTTCGGTGGCTGAAACCGGGGTGGCGCAGCTCGACATGGAAAGCTGGTTTGGCGTCTTTGCGCCGGCCGCCACGCCGCCGGCGGCGTTGGCGCGCCTGCGCGCCGAAATGGACAAGGCGCTGGCCATGCCCGACCTGGTGGCGCGCTTCGAAGCCAGCGGCGGCCGGGCGATGCGATTGTCGGTGGCGGAAACCGATGCCCTGGTCAAGCGCGAGATCGAGCGCTGGACCAGGCTTGTGCGAGACGCCGGCATCAAGGGCGATTGATCAGCGTCGCCAGCGGCCGGCGCCACGCGCGCCACGGGATGTCAAGACCGGTGCCGGCGCGCGCTGCGCTGGTGCACAGGTGACGCGTCGCTGCGCTGTTTCAGGCCCACATCGCCAGAGAGCGATCGGGCATGCGACCGATGAACGACCCGATGCCGATGCGGTCGCGCCCTTGATCGGCAGGCCCGCCCGTGACCTCATGCGGGTTGCGCGAATTGAAAATCACCACGTCGCCAGCGGTCGGTGCATAGGTGAACGTGGTCGCACCGGCAACTGCTGCGCGCGGCAGGTCATAGCTTTGCGGGATCTCGCCTTGCTTGACCTCAGGCGACCAGGGCGCGTTATGCACGATGGTGGCGCCACCTTCATTCAGGTCTTCGGCGAAAAAGTTCCAGGCCAGCTGGGCGTCGATGCTGCCGATTGAATACGCCGGTGAGTTGAAGGGCGCGAAATCGGCGTGCAGCTTGATGCCTTGCGAGGCCAGGCGGATGATGCCCGCGTAATAGGCGCCCAGTCCGGGCTCCTGACCGACCCCCACCGGTGCATCGTAGACCGCGCTCAAGCGCTCGATGAGCCGCGCCACCGGATCGAACGAAGCCGACGTCACTTGCGCAAGATTTTCGTTCGCTCTGGCGACGTCATGAAAATAGTCGGCTTTCGGCCGGTCCCAGCGGTATTCATACTGCGCCATCCCGATGTAGCCGACCGGTGGCGTGACGCTGTAGTACTTGATCGGGCCTGCGCGTGCGGCGCGCGCGAAAGCGGCGCATTCGGCGCCGCTGGCGAAACCGCGAATGCGGATCGCCGGGATCCGGTTGAGAAGAAGCGCCGCCAGCGACTCGCGCTCAAGCGGCGCTTCCTCAAGGGTGACCCAGCTTGTGGCCATGGCCAGAGGTGCTGCGGCCTCAGTTGGCCGTCGCGGTCAGGTTGAGCACCTTGCCTACGGTGTCATTCCAGGATTTCACACACTCCGCACCGCAGCGCTTGCCCCATTTCGGCAGTACCGATTCAAGCAGGGCTTTGCGGCGCAGTTCGGTGTCGCCGGCGGCGATCGGCACCAGGGTCATCTTGGCCGCCGGGCCTTCGCCGCAAGGCGCGGTGCCGGTATTGCAGGCGATGCCGATATCGTTTTCACGTTTGTTCTGGTCGAACACCTGCTTTTCGTACTTGCCCATTTCGCTCATGATGACCTTCTGGGTGGCCTCATTGAGCTTCTTCCACGAGTTCATGTTGGCAGCCGCCATGCCGCTGGCCCAGTTGATGCCCAGCGGGTAGAGGAACTTCGCACCCTCGAACCACTTGGCCTTGTAGCCGCCCAGGGTGCCGGTGATGGCGCAGTCGATCACGCCATTGACCAGCGCCTGCTGCACGTCACCGAAGGCCATGTTGATGCCGGAGCCGCCGAAATATTCGACGAAGTCGGCCTGCGAGGCGCCCGAGGTGCGCACCTTGCGCCCCTTCAAGTCGGCCAGTGACTTGAACTCGCTGCGGCAATACAGCACCTGTGCCTGGAACGAGGTCAGTGCCAGGGTCTTCAAGCCCTGCTTTTCGTAGTACTGCTCCAGCACCGGACGAAAGCGGGTGGTGACTTCCCAGAACGTTTCCAGGGTGGTCGAAACCCCGGCCAGGTCGGTGGCGTCATTGATCGCGTTTTCGCCGGCCAGGAAACCCAACTGCGTGGCGCCCACGTCATAGACGCCCTGGCGCAACAGCTTGAACACCTCGGCGCCCTTGAGCCCCATTTCGTTCCACGGCTTGATGGTGCCGCTCAACGCGCCGCCGGTGGCCGCCGGCAGGACCTTGGTCCACAGCGGCACTTCGAGTTGCTGCGACTGCGTGGTGATGCCGAGGTTGCCGACCACGTTCAGCGTGGCCTTCGAATAAGTCTGCGCCAGGGCGCCGCCGGCGGTGAGCGCCAGCGCGGACGCGGCGATGAGGGAGTGAATAAGGGGGGAACGCATCGTTTGCTCCTTGCGGTTGCGGGTTGGGGTGATTTCAGAAACTACTTGCCAGCGGCCACCGTGGTAGGCAGCCACATGGCGATATCGGGCCAGGCGATCAGTGCGGCGATCAGGAGCAGCATGGCGATGAGGAACGGCACGATGCCCACGGCCACGTCGCGGAACGGACCGCCGCCGCGCACCGACTGTACGACAAACAGGTTCATGCCGATCGGCGGGGTGATCAGCGCCGCTTCGATCAGGATCACGAACACCACGCCGAACCATACCGGGCTATAGCCCAGTTGCTTGATGATCGGCACCACGATCGGCGTGGTGGCGATCATCAGGGTCAGGGTCTCGACAAAGCATCCCAGCACAAGGTACAGCGCGATGATCGCCAGCAGCACCGCCAGCGGCGGCCACGACAAGCCCTTGACCGCCTGCGTGGCCAGGTCGGTCAAGCCAATGGTCGACATCACGAAATTGAGGAAGAACGCCATCAGCACGATCAGCATCACCATGGCCGTGGTGCGCACGGTGCTCTCGAAGGAGCGCAACAGCACCTCGATGCTGAGGCGCCCGCGCATGATCACCAGCGCCAACGCTCCCATCACACCCAGGGCCGAGGCTTCGGTAGGGGTGGCGAAGCCGGCATAGATCGAACCCACCACCAGCAGGAATAGCCCCAGCGGCGGCCCCAGGTGGATCAGCGCCGCGAAGCGCCCGCCCCAGGTGGCCGGTGCGGATTTCAATGCCAGGCCGGGGCGCGCCAGGCAGATGAAGAACACGAACAGCGAAAACAGGAGCGCCAGCGTGATGCCGGGAATGAGGGCTGCCAGATAGAGGTCGGTCACCGAGGTTTCCGACAGCGCGCCGTAGATCACCATGTTGATCGACGGCGGAATCAGGATGCCGAGCGTGCCGCCGGCGGCGATGGTGCCCAGGAACAGGGCCGGGTTGTAGCCGAACTTGGTCATGTTGGGAATCGACACCGTGCCAATGGTGGCGGCGGTGGCCACCGACGAGCCCGAGGTCGCTGCGAACATGGCCGAGGCCGCGATGTTGGTATGCATCAGCCCGCCGGGAATGCGCCCGACCCATTTGTCGAGCGCGTCGTACATCGATTCGGTGACGCCTGAGCGCAGCAGCAATTCACCCATGATGATGAACATCGGCACGGCCACCAGATTGAAGTCGGCACTGGCGGTCCAGGCGATCTCGCCTATGCCGCGCAGCAGCGGGAAGTTCGAATACAGGCCAGCCAGTGCGGCGGCCAGAACACCCAAGCCAGCGGCGACGTAGAGGCTGCTGGCGATGAACACCAAAAGCAGGATCGTAGCGGTTGCAAGCATCTCTATCCTTTGCGCGCGTCGTCGGGTGGCGCATCCACGCTGGCCGCGATTTCTTCATCCAGCGTGCTCACACCAAGCTCCGCAGTGATGGCGTCGACGCGCCCCAGCATTGCGCGCGCCAGCGCGATCACGGCCACGGCGCTCACCACAAAGGCGAACCAGGCCAGACCCATCAGCCAGATCGACTGCGGGATCACCATCAACAGGCCCAGGGTTGAGTTTGAGCGCGCGCCACTGCTGGCGTTTTGCAGTACGGTCTGCGCGCACCAGTAAAAGAGGATCAACGCGATCGCCGCCAGGGTAAGCACCGACAACACATCCACCCAGGCGCGGGCTTTCTTGGGAAACAGGTTGTAGACCACTTCAATACGGATATGCGCCTTGGAAAAGAACGCGTAGGCCAGGCCGAACGAAGTGGAGATCGCGAATGCGTAGCCCGACAATTCGAAGCTCTCGAAGTAGGTCGATTTCACCAGGTTGCGGAAAATCACGTCGAGCGTGATCAGCACCGCCGAGCCCAGGATCATGGCGCCGCCGCCCCAGGCGAACCAGCGTGAAACGCGCGCTGAACCGTTGCGCAACTGGTCGGGAAAATTATTCATGAGTAGTCAGACCTGCATTCGACACCAAGCCCGGACCAGGCGGTGTTGGTCATTTTGCCGCTGCGCGGGTCCGGGTGCGACGCTGCACAATGGCGAGCGGGTATTTTCGAGACATGGTCGAGGCTGTTCATTGCGCCACTCATCTCCGGCAGGATTGAAGCCTGGGGTACTCAGCGATGATTCACCCGGAACTTCAGTGTGTGGATTGCGAGGGCCGGCCCGGGTTATGGGGCGTGCCGCACAGCTCTGGAGAAATCCCGGCCGCAAAAAGGCCGGCACCCCGGTTGTGTACAATCTTTCGAGAGATTACAACAGAAAAGCAAGTTCTTTCCGGAGACGCCATGACCGACTCGCTGGGCTTTCGCAAGAAGTTCGCTGTGCTCATTCCTTCCACCAACACTTCGGTGCAGCCGGAATTCGACGCCATGCGCCCGGTCGGCGTGACCAACCACATCAGCCGCATCGTGATTCCCAACATCGCGCTGAAAGACGATGCCGATTTCAGCCGGCTCATCACCCTGATCGCGGCGGCGCAAAACGAAGCAGTCGATTCGGCCATGTCATGCGAGCCCGACCGCCTGGTGCTGGGCATCTCGGCCGAGACCTTCTGGGACGGCTTGAATGCCAGCCGCAAGCTCAAGGCGGAATTGATCGAGCGCACCGGCCTGCCGATCTCGATGGGGTCCGAGGCCTGCACCGCGGCGCTTTCATTGTGGAACGTCAAGCGCATCGCCGTGCTGACGCCCTACCATCCGGTGGGTGATGCCAACGTGCGGCGTTTTTTTGAGGAATGCGGCTACGAGGTCAAGCGCGTCAAGGGGCTCAAGTGCGAAAGCCCGGTGGCGATAGCCCATGTGACCGAGGCGCAGTTGCGCGACGGCATCAGGGAACTCGACGGCGACGATGTCGATGCCATCATCCAGGTGGGCACCAATCTGGCGATGGCCCGGCTGGCGGGTTCGGCCGGGATGTGGATGGCTCGGCCGGTGCTGGCGATCAACACCGCGATCTACTGGCATGCGCTGCGCGAATCCGGCATCACCGACCGCATCGCCGGCTTCGGCCCCTTGCTCGAACGTCACTGATCGATTCGCATCGATGTGTCGGGCATGCGCCGCACAGGCGCGCGACGTGATAAGTTGCCATATCCATGCCGCAAAATACGCCTGCCTGGACCAGGGTGCCCGGGCCCCCGCCGCCTGAGCGGAAGCTATTGACAACCTAAAGCGAGACATACAGCAATGACCAGCCCGGTAATCGACGTTCACACCCATATGCTGTCCAACGAATGGGTTGCCGCGCTGCGCGCCCACGGCGCCCCGCGTTATTCGCTCAAGCAGGTGCGCGGCGGCCTGGAGGCGATCCACCTTGATGGTGCGCCGTTCATGACCCCGGTGCCGCCGATGTTCGACTATGACGCGCGCATCCGCATGATGGACAACGCCGGCATCGACGTCTCGATCATTTCTGTGACCTGCCCGAACGTGTTCTGGGGCGGTGAGGATGTTTCCAGCCGCACCGCGGTGATGATGAACGACACCTTCGCCGCCGCGCAGCGGCAGTACGCCGGGCGCATTCACTGGTTCGCGACCCTGCCGTGGCAATACCCGGCACGCGCGGTGGCCGAACTGGCGCGCGCGCGCGCCGCCGGCGCGGTCGGCGTGATGGTGCTGGCCAATATCGACGGCTTGCACCTGACCGACCCGCAGTTCGCGCCGGTGTGGCAGGCGATCGACGACGCCGGCCTGCCGGTGCTGGTGCACCCGACCGCGCCACCCGGCGTGGCGCAGATGGACATGCAGCAATTCCAGCTGACCGCCTCGATCGGCTTCACCTTCGATACCTCGCTGGCGGTCGCGCGCATGATCTACGACGGCTTTCTGGACCGCTACCCGAACCTGAAGATCATCGCCTCGCACGGCGGCGGCGCGCTGCCGTTCCTGATCGGGCGCATGGACCAGTGTTTCCATCACATTCCGGCCTGTCGCGAGAAGATCGAGCTCGAACCCTCCGACTACCTGCGCCGCATTTACGTCGATTCGGTGGTGTTTCGGCAAGACGTGCTCGACATGTGCGTGCGCAATGTGGGCAGCATGAACGTGCTGTACGGCTCGGACTACCCGCATACCATCGGCGACGTCTACAACACCCTGGCGCAGGTCGACGCGCTGCCCGACGGCGTGCGTGACCGCGTGCGCGGCTTCAACGCGCAACGCATCTTCAGGTTGTGAGGCGATGCCTCGCGTGGCTGCTGCTGCCGTTGCTGGCGTCCTGCGCCGGCATCGGCGGGCCGCGCGAGGCGATGTTCGAAGACGTGATCGGCGGCCGCTGGCACTGGGTCGGCATTCTCGCCGACTCGGGTGCGACGGCGGTACCCGATCCGGGGCTCTACTGGGCCGAGTTCACAGCCGCCGGCGGGATCGTGCTGCTTGCCGACTGCAACAGCGGTCTTGGACGGGTGGAAAGCGGACCCCTGGCCATCGGCCCGATCGCCCTGACGCGGCGCATGTGCGGACCTGCATCGCTGGATGCACGTTTCGTGGCGATGCTCTCGCAGGTGCGCTCGGGCGCATTCGATGGCGAACTGTTGCGCCTGCGTGCCCGCCCGGGCGAGCTCATCCTGGTGCGCGACGCACGTGCCAGCCTGCAGATCTTTGCCTGCCCCGCCGCCGCATCGCTGACGGTGGCATTCGGCGGCGACCACGCGTATCTGCAGGAGGGGCCGCGTTTTCGGCCGCTGGCGCGCCAGGCCGCTACATCCGGAGAGCGCTATGTCGACGGCGAGATGGTGCTGCAGAGAACGGGCAAGGAGCTCATCTTGCAATCGCGCACCGCCAAGCCGGTCGGGCCGTGCATGCTTGACCCGACCGGCACCGGACGCGAAGCACGATAGACCGTGAAATCGCCCCGATCAGGCCTGACCTTGCGTGCGCTCAGTGGCGAGTTCGGCGTCGAAGCGCAGGGCGTGGATGTCTCTGCGCCGCTCGATGGCGACACGGCCCGCGCCCTGCGCGCAGCGTTCGAGCGCCATCGCGTCCTGGTGCTGCGCGACCAGAAGCTTGCGCCGGCCGCGCACGTGGCTTTCAGCCGCCTGTTCGGCGAGCTCGAGATTCATGTGCTCGACGAATATCACAAGGCCAGCTATCCGGAGATATTCGAGTTGTCCAATCTCGGACCCGACGGCCGGCCCAACGCGGTGCATCCGGATCGTGGCACCCTGTTCTGGCATACCGATGCCTCGTGGCAGGCCATGCCCGCGCTGGCGACCTTGTTGTATGCCGAGCAGGTGCCGGCAAAGGGCGGCCACACGCTGTTTGCCGACATGATCGGCGCCTACGAGGCCTTTGGCGCTGCCGAGCGCGCCCACTTCGCACAATTGCGCGTGCGCCACGACCTGCATGTCTCGCGCCAGAAGGCCGGCTACGCGGGCATGAGCGCGGCGCAGCGCGCGCAACGTCCGCCGGTCCTGCATCCGCTGGTGCGGGTGCATCCGCCGAGCGGGCGCCGCGCCATCTATCTGGGCAGCCACGGCCAGGAAGTCATCGGGCACACCGATCTGGAAAGTCGCGGCCTGATCGAGCGCATCATGAATCACTGCACCGAGCCGCGCTTCGTCTACGACCATGTCTGGCGCGCCGGCGATCTGGTGATGTGGGACAACCGCGCCACCGTGCACCGCGGCACCGAATACGACACCGCGCTTGAGCCGCGCGTGGTGCGCCGCACGGTGGTCAAAGGCGAGGCGGTGATCGCGTGTTGATCGATATATTTGAACTGGAGCCAAGAACATGAAACTGGTCAGCTTCGAACTTCCCACCGGCGACCGTCACATCGGCGCCATGCTGCCCGGCGAAACCCGTGTCGCCGATTTCAGCGCCACTGCGCAAGCGCCCTGGTCGCGCGACATGCTGGCCTTGATCGACGCCGGCGCCGAGGGGTTGGCCGCGGCGCGTGCCTGCCTGGCTGCGCCGCGCGTGACGCATGAACTTGCGGCGGTCAAGCTGCTGGCGCCGGTACCGGAGCCGCGCCAGATGCGCGACTTCCTGTGCTTCGAGAAACACTTGCGCCAGGCGCGCACCCAGCGCCACCTGTTCGGCATCAGCGGCTACCCCACCGACCCTGCCAAGGTGGAGGTGCCGCGCGTCTGGTACGAAGAACCGGTGTACTACAAGTGCAACCGCTTCGCAGTGGTCGGCAGCGGCCACGATGTGATCTGCCCTTCCTACTGCAAGATGCTCGACTACGAACTCGAGTTCGGAATTTTCCTGGGCAAGCGCGGCAAGAACATTTCCAAGGCAGATGCGAACCAGCACATCTTCGGCTACTGCATCTTCAACGATTTCTCGGCGCGCGACCAGCAGATGCGCGAAATGCAGGCCCAGTTGGGCCCCACCAAGGGCAAGGATTTCGATACTGCCAATGTAATGGGGCCGTGGCTTGTGACTGCCGACGAAGTGCCCGATCCGTATGCGCTTACCATGGTGGCGCGGGTCAACGGCGTCGAATGGTCGCGCGGAACGAGCGGCGACATGCACCACAAGTTCGCCGACATCCTGGCGCATGTGTCGCGTGACGAGACCGTGTATGCGGGCGAGTTTTTCGGCTCCGGCACTGTCGGCAGCGGTTGCGGGCTGGAACTCGGGCGCTTCCTCAAGATCGGCGACGTGGTCGAACTCGAAATCACGGGCCTGGGTGTTCTGAAAAATCGCGTGGTGGCATCATCCGCCGCGTAGTCACAACGGAAAACAGGAGAAGAAATCCGTGAAAATCGCAATCGCGTTACTGGCTGCAAGCGCCATGCTGGGTGCCCGACCGGGATTCGCCCAGGAAACCTTCCCCAACCGCCCGGTGCAACTGATACTGCCCTTCGGCCCCGGTGGCAGCGACGCCATGTTTCGCGCTTTCGCGCAGTCGATGAGCAACGTGATGGGCCAGCAGTTCGTGCTGGTCAATCGTGAAGGCGCATCCGGGCGCATCGGTGCGACCCAGATCGCGACCGCGCGGCCCGACGGCTACTCGCTGCTGGTGGGCCCGACCACGCCGATCACCAACCTGCCGTACACCATGAAGGATCTGCCCTACCAGTTCGATTCGTTCGACTTCGTGTGCCAGGTGTTCGTCAATGCCTTCACCCTCACGGTGCGCGCCAATTCGCCGTACAAGACCTTAAAGGATGTGCTCGACGCCGCGCGCGCCAATCCCGGCAAGTTCAACTACGGCCACGCCGGCATCTTCACCGGCCCGCACATCAACATGGAGACCTTGTCCAAGCAGGCCGCCATCAACGTGCAGCAGATTCCGTATCGCGGCGACGCCGCGATGATCCTGCGCCTCCTGGCCGGCGATCTCGAATTCGGTGTCAACTCCACCGGCTCGATCTCGACCCGCCCCGACATCCGCCCGATCGCGGTGTTCTGGGACCGGCGCCATCCGGCGATTCCGGACGTGCCGACGGTAACCGAACTGGGATTTCCCAGTTCGCCGCCCGGCTAACAGGGCGTGTTCGCGCCCAAGGGCACGCCCAGGCCGGTGCTGGAGACGCTGGAAAAAGGCTGCGAGGCGGCCACGCGAGACGAATCCCTGAAAGGCCACGCCACACGCCAGGGTGTGCCGATCGTGTTCGTCAAGGGTGCGGACTTCGCACAGTTCGCGCGCGCCGACCATGAGTTGAAAGGCCGCATTTTCCGTGAACTGAACTTGAAGCCGGAGTAGTCGCGGTCGCAGCCACGCACCATTGCGGGCTGCGTACGACTTGTCGGAACCTGGAGCGAATCTCATGCCGTCACTCACCCCCGAAGAAATCTCCCATTACCAGCGCGAAGGCTATGTCATTCCGGGCTATCGATTGCCGCCGGAACGAGCCTTGCGGCTGCGCGCCACACTGGATCGCCTGATTGCGCAAAACCCCGGCGTGCGCCCGGAAAAACTGGTGAGCGCGCACATCGAGCGCAAGCCCGGCCAGGGCGCACACGGTGACGGCAAGAATGATGAAGGCGTGCAGGGCTGCCAGGAGTTCCTCGACCTGGCGATGGACCCCGCGATCCTCGACCTGGTCGAAGGCGTGCTGGGACCGGACATCATCCTGTGGGGCGCACACGTGTTCTGCAAGCCCGCCGGCGACGGCTATGAAACACCCTGGCACCAGGACGGCCACTACTGGCCGATGCGCCCGCTGGCCAACTGCACGGTGTGGGTGGCGCTGGAGGAGTCGGTGGTCGAAAACGGCTGCCTGCGGGTGATTCCGCGCTCGCATGCCGGGCACGTGACGCACGCGCATCTGCGCGAGGATCGCGACGACCTCACGCTCACCATGCGCACCGAGGACCGGCATTTCGACCCGGCCACCGCGGTATCACTTGAACTGCAGCCGGGCCAGATGTCGCTGCACGATGTGTATCTGATCCACGGCGCGGAACCCAACCGGTCGGGCAAGCGGCGCACCGGCATTGCGCTGCGCTACATGCCGGGCACCTCGGTGTTCGAGCGCGACATCAGCTTGTCGGGCACCGGCGTTTCCACCGCGTTCGCCACTCGTCCGCTATGGCTTTTGCGCGGGCAGGATCGCACCGGGCGCAACGATTTCAAGGTCGGGCACTGGGGCTGATCTGGCAGCCGGCGGCTTGCGGTACATTCGGCAACCCGACGACGCGAACACCAACGACATGCGCGCAGGAATCCTGAAGGACCTTCGACGGCCCCGCGATCGTCATGCGCCTGGCGCGCGCGTATCGCGCGACAGTCGCCGCCTTTTGGACCGCTTCGGAGGTTTCCATGTCACGCCCGCTGCTCATGCTTTTGGCGGGCCAGTGGGGCTCGTGTACCCAGAAACAATACTTTTGCATTTATCGGAGGGACTGAAGGCATGACAAACTCAAGCGAAATCGAAGTCCGGCCCGCGTCCGGCGCCGTGGGCGCGGAAATTTCAGGCTTCGACCTGGCACAGCCCGCAAGCGATGCCCTGATCGCCGCCATGCGCAGCGCCTGGCTCTCGCATGGTGTGCTTTTCCTGCGCAACCAGCCCTTGCCACCGGCGCAGTTCCAGGCCTTTGCCGAACGCTTTGGCGAAGTCGTCGAATATCCGTTCGTGGGTGGCATCGAAGGTCATCCGCTGATCATCCCGGTAATGAAGCTGCCGCACGAGCGCAACAACTTCGGCGGCATCTGGCATACCGATACCGCCTATCTCGAAGCACCGCCCATGGCCCCCATGCTGATCGCGCGCGAACTGCCGCCCTTCGGTGGCGATACCCTGTTTGCCAGTGGCACCGCGGCCTTCGAGGCCTTGTCGCCGGCCCTGCAGCGCATGCTGGAAGGCCTCAAGGCGGTCAACACCTCGGCCAAGGCGGACGTCACCAAAACCCGCGAAGACCGCGTCAAGGATGCGCCGACCGCACAGTCGAAAAAGGAGCTCTCGGCCGAACATCCGGTGGTGCGCACCCATCCCGAGACCGGGCGCAAGTCGCTGTATGTGAACTTCGGCCATACCGCGCGCTTCGTCGGCATGAGCGAGGAGGAAAGCCGGCCGCTGCTGGATTTTTTGTTCGCGCATCAGGCCAAGCCGGAATTCACCTGCCGTTTTACCTGGCGCGTCGGCGACATCGCGTTCTGGGACAACCGCTGTGTGCTGCACAACCCGGTCAACGACTATCACGGCCACAAGCGCCTGATGCATCGGGTGACGTTGAAGGGCGAGCGGCCGCGTTAGCGGTCGCTTGCGTCAGCCATGTGCGGCGCGTGCCTCGCAGCGCGCGCCAGTCGGGAACTCGCTCTGCGCCCGTTTGGGCGCACCCGGCAGCGGGACTATGCGCCTGCCATCTCCAGCACCACGCGCCCGGTGATGCGCCCGCCGGCCAAGTCGTCAAGGGTTTGTCCGGCGTCGGCCAGGGGGCGGGTTGCCACGGGAATCGGCTTGAGCTTGCCGCTTTGCGCCAGGGTGATAACTTCACGCAATTCGGCCAACGTACCGGTAAGCGAACCTTGCAGGGTGAGGCCGCGTTGGATCATGGCCGAGATCGAGAACGGCAACTCACCGCCGTAGAGACCGACACCCACATAGCGGCCACCGCGGCGAAACAAGCCCAGCGCCAACCCGGCGGTGCCCGCGGTACCCACCAGGTCGACTGCACCGTAGATCGGCCCGGCCAGCGCCTGTTGCGCTTTCTGCACGGCGGTGTCACCGCTACTGTCGATCAGCGCGGTCGCGCCGGCAGCACCGGCGGCGGCCAGTTTGGCCGCATCCACATCGGCGCAGGCGATGCGCTCATGTCCCATGGCGCGCAGTGCCGCGATCACCGAGAGCCCGAGGCCGCCGGCACCGATCACCAGCACCCATTCAGGTGCCGGAATCGGCGCCAGCTTGCGCGCCGCCGAATAGGCGGTGAGGCCGGAGCAGGCAAGCGTTGCCGCATAGGCCGGGTCGAGCCCGGCGGCATCGACCAGATAGCGCGGATGCGCCACCAGCAAATGGTCGGCAAAACCGCCGGGGCGATGCAGCCCCAGGTTGCGCGGCGCCATGCACAGGTTTTCGTTGCCCTCGGTACAGCGCGCGCAGGTGCCGCAGCCGATCCAAGGATAGATCACGACATTGCTGCCGACTGCGACCTGCCCGGCATCGGGGCCGCCGGCGACAACGGTGCCGTAAGGTTCGTGACCGAGCGTCAGGGGCAGCTTGAAACCGCGCTCGCCAAGGACGATTTTCTTGCCACCGCCCAAGTCCATGATGCCGTCGCGGATGTGCACGTCGCTGTGGCAGACCCCGCAGTAGCGCAGCCGTACCAATACTTCGCTGCCTTGCGGTGCGGGCGTTTCCTTCAGCAGGCGCTGCAGCGGCTTGCCCCATTCGGTGACGTCGTAACTTTCCATGATTGCTGCTCCGTAGTTGTTTGAACTAGCCGTTGCCAGGCTTGCCGATCCGCCTTCTGGTGCCGGCGCGCGCGACCCGGCGCGCCGACGCTGCGCGGGTGTTACATGGCGACATAGCCGCCGTCGACCGTCAGCATATGCCCATTGAGGTAGCGCGCCCCATCCGAGCACATCCACACCACGGCTTCGGCAATCTCCTCCGGTGTGCCGAAGCGTCCCTGGGCGATGCGCGCGATCAGTCCTTCCTTGCGCGCCGCCTGCCCTTCGAAGATGCGCCCGGTCATCGCTGTTTCGATGAATCCGGGACACACCGCGTTGACGCGAATACCGTGCGACGCATAGGCCAGGGCCGCGCTCTTGGTGAGGCCAGTGACGCCGTGCTTGGAGGCGATGTAGGCGCTGTATCCGGGCGTGCCGACCAGGCCCGCGATCGAGGCGGTGTTGACGATCGCACCGCCGCCGTGGGGCAGCATGGCCGCGATCTCGTATTTCATCGCCAGCCACACGCCCTTCAGGTTGACCGCGATCACGCGGTCGAAGTCATCCTCTTCCAGCGAGGCCACCGGCGCCGGCGAGCCTTCGATGCCGGCATTGTTGAAGGCGCAATCGATGCGGCCGAACGCGGCCACGACTGCCGCAACCAGTGTCTTGACGCTGGCGGCTTGGGCCACATCGCAGCCCGCCGCTTGCGCTTGGCCGCCGGCTGCACGCACCAGGCGCGCGCTCTCTTCGGCGCCTGCGGCATCGAGGTCGGCTACGAACACGCGGGCGCCGGCGCGCGCTGCGGCCAGCGCGCTGGCACGACCGATGCCGCCGGCGGCCCCGGTGAGGAGCCTCCCTTTGGTTTCAAGCATCGGTGTTCTGCCGGGAAAAGCGGGCTTGATGT
>JBEIFV010000037.1:0-40976 GCA_040382235.1 Burkholderiales bacterium | reverse complement strand
CGCTGATGGTCACCGAACCATCTTTCTTCCAGCCGGCAACGGTCTTCTCGCCAATGCCTTTGACCCGTGCCGACACGTCGTCCAGGCTCTTGAAAGGACCGTTCTTCTTGCGCTCTTCCACAATCAGTTTGGCCTTGGAAGGCCCCACACCCTTGATCGCGTCCAGACCCTTTTCGTCCGCGGAATTGATGTCAACGGCGGCGAACGCCATGCCGATGGTCATGAAAAAGGCTACCAGCGCCAACAGAATCTTGTTCATCGAAATGCCTCCAAAGTTTGTCGAAGCGAGCCCATTGCCCGCGTTCTGTTTGGATTAACGCCGGTCACATGCAGCCGGTTGACGTCAGGAAGCTGCTTTGGAAAGCGCACCGAGATAACGCGCGACGCCTTGTTCAACCGTAAGGAAGGGCTCGGTGTAGCCGACCGCTCGCAGGGCCGAGATGTCGGCCTGGGTGAAGCTCTGATACTTGCCTTTGAGCGCTTCGGGAAAATCGATGTACTCGATCTGCTTGCGCTCGACAATTTCGGCCAAGGTCAGCGCAGGTTCGCCCTGCGCGGCGCGGCAGGCGTTGATGGCGGCGCAGGCGACGTCATTGAAGGGCTGCGAGCGGCCGGTGCCCAAGTTGAAGATTCCCGAGACATCGGGTTGTTCGAGAAAAAACATGTTGACCTTGACCACGTCCTCGACCGAAACGAAGTCACGCGCCTGCAGGCCGGCGGCGTAGCCATCATGGGCGCCGAACAAGCGCACGCAACCGTGCTCACGGTATTGGTTGTAGTTGTGCAAGGCCACCGAGGCCATGCGCCCTTTATGCGCCTCGCCCTGACCATATACATTGAAATAGCGAAAGCCGGCGATCTGCGCGGTCGCGTAGTCCAGCCTCTTCCGCACGACCTGGTCGAACAGGAACTTGGAGTAGCCGTAGACGTTAAGCGGGCGCTCACACGCACGGTCCTCGCGAAACACACGTCCGCCGCCATACACCGCCGCCGACGAGGCATACAAGAGCGGCACGGCGCCTTCGGCGCAATAGTCGAGCAGCGCCACCGAGTAGCGGTAGTTGTTCTCCATCATGTAGCGGCCATCCGCTTCCATGGTGTCCGAGCAGGCGCCCTGGTGCAGGATCGCCTCGATCTCGCCATCCCAGGCACCGGCGGCAAGTCGTTCAAGAAACGACTGCTTGTCGAAGTAATCGGCGATCTCGCAATCGACCAGATTGGGAAACTTGGCCGACTGCGTCAGGTTGTCAACAGCGATGATGTCATGCACACCGCGCTCGTTGAGCCCCTTGACCAGATTCGATCCGATGAAGCCGGCTGCGCCGGTGACTATGTAGTACGCCATGAGCTTGTTCTCGTTTGCACCTGATGGATTGATGGTTGACCGCTGCCGGAAAACATGGCCCAGCCGCGCGCGGCATGTCTTTGTCGTTGCTCGTGCAATTTTCGATAGTGGAGCCTTCGGCGACGCAGCCGAACTTCGGGGGTTTGTGGTGGCCGTGCGTCAGCCGAACAGTTCCTCGGGCGTGACTACCGCCGTACCCAGCTTGCCGACCACGATGCCGCCCGCCCGATTGGCGATGGCCGCGGCTTCGGTGAGCGGCAGCGCCCCCCCGAGCAGTACACCCAGCGTCGCGATCACCGTATCGCCGGCGCCGGAAACATCGAAAACCTCGCGCGCCTGGGCCGGCATGTGAACCGTCCGCTCCGGCAGAAACAGGGTCATGCCCTCTTCCGAGCGGGTCAGCAGCAAGGCTTCCAACGCCAGGCTTTCGCGCAAGGCGCCGGCCCGCGCCGCCAGGTCGCCTTCCGAACTCCAGCTGCCTACCACCTGCGCCAGTTCGGCACGGTTGGGCGTGATCATGCTGGCGCCCTTGTAGCGTGCATAGTCGGTACCCTTCGGATCGACCAGGATCTTCTTGCCGGCGGCAACGGCCGCCGCAATCATCTCGGCGATATGCGTAAGCCCGCCCTTGCCGTAGTCCGACAGGATCACGATGTCGACGTCGCCCAGCAGGCGCTTGAATTCATCGAGCTTTCCGGTCAATACCTCATGACTGGGCGTCTCTTCAAAATCGATGCGCAACAACTGCTGCTGGCGCCCGATCACGCGTAATTTGATGGTGGTCTTGTAACGTGAATCCACATGCAGCGCCGCGCAAATGCCGGCCGCTTCCAGCAGCGTGCGGATCACATGGCCGGGCTCGTCGTCGCCCACCACCGACAGCAGGGTCACTTGCGCGCCCAGTGCGGCGGCATTGCGCGCCACATTGGCCGCGCCTCCCAAACGTTCGTCGCTGCGCTCGACCTTGACCACCGGCACCGGCGCTTCCGGACTGATGCGATGCACCTCGCCGAACCAGTAACGGTCCAGCATCACGTCGCCCACGATCAGGATGCGCGCAGCGGCGGCGGCCTGCCGCGGCGTCATGCGCAACCCCGGTCGCTGCGGGCACGCACGCAAGCGCCCCCGCCGCACCCTGCGCGGGAAAGCCGCGATGCCATGCCGCCCGCCATCAAACCGGCGGCTTGCCCGCAACCGTCGCATCTGTGCGCGCAAGCTCGGGACGTCCCATCGGGTAGTACTCGAAGCCCATCTGCCGCACCATCACCGGATCATACAAATTGCGGCCGTCGAAAATCGCCGGGGTTGTCAATTGCTGCTTCAAACGGGCAAAGTCCGGACTTCGAAACTCTTTCCACTCGGTCACGATCACCAGCGCCTCCGCGCCTTCGATCGCGTGCATGGGATTGTCGGCATAAGTGATGCTCGGGTGGTCCCCGAGAATGCGCTGTGCCTCGTGCATCGCCACCGGATCGTAGGTCGTGACTCTGGCGCCGCGCTCAAGCAATTCGCGCAGCAACTCCAGCGCCGGCGCTTCACGCATGTCATCGGTGTTCGGCTTGAAGGCCAGGCCCCAGACCGCGAAACGCTTGCCGCTCAAGTCCTGCCCAAAACGCTTGACGATCTTCGCGCCCAGCACCCGCTTCTGGTCGTCATTGACCGCTTCCACCGCATCGAGAATGCGCGATCCCAGTCCGGCTTCGTGGGCGGTGCGCTGCAGGGCCTGGACATCCTTGGGGAAACACGAACCGCCATAGCCACAGCCGGCGTACAGGAAGTGATAGCCGATACGCGGGTCCGAGCCGATGCCCTGGCGCACCAGTTCGATATCGGCGCCAAGGCGCTCCGCCAGATTGGCCATCTCGTTCATGAACGAGATGCGCGTGGCCAGCATGGCGTTGGCGGCATACTTGGTCAGCTCGGCCGAGCGAATGTCCATGAAGATCATGCGCTCGTGGTTGCGCTGGAATGGCGCATACAGGGCGCGCATGGCCGCACGCGCACGCTCGTCGTCGGCACCGATCACCACCCGGTCGGGTTTCATGAAATCGTCGACCGCGGCGCCTTCCTTGAGGAACTCCGGGTTCGAAACCACCGAGTACTCGATGGTCGCGCCGCGTGCGGCAAGCTCCTCGGCGATCGCAGCGCGCACTCGGTCGGCGGTGCCCACCGGCACGGTCGACTTGTCGACCACCACCTTCGGGCTCTTCATGTGGCGGCCGATGTTGCGCGCCGCGGCCGTCACGTACTTGAGGTCGGCTGAGCCATCCTCGTCAGGAGGGGTGCCCACCGCGATGAACTGGAGGTCGCCGTGCGCCACCGCTTCGGCCGGATCGGTGGTGAAGCGAATCCTGCGGGCGGCACGATTGCGCGCCACCATTTCCTTCAAGCCGGGCTCGAAAATCGGGATGCCGCCCTCGTTGAGAACACGGATTTTCTCCGCGTCAACGTCCAGGCACAAAACATCATTGCCCACTTCCGCAAAACACGCGCCAGTCACCAGGCCCACATAGCCGGTTCCGATCATCGTGATCTTCATCAATAGCCCCCAAAAACGTCAATGTCAAAGCCGCACCGCCCGCGAAAGCGGCCGCTTCAGCCCGCCAGCTTGAATTCCTCGGCGCGCCTGGGCGGATAGGTCTCCCAGCCGCCGCAACCCGGGCAACGCCAGAAAAACTGGCGCGCCTTGAAACCGCAATTTTCGCATGTGTAACGTGTCAACATGCGGGTATGCGCGTGCACCAGATTCTTCACCAGTTGCAGATCGGGCTGGCGCTCGGGTGGCGCCAGCATCAACTGTGCCTCCAGCAGTTTGTCCAAGCCCAGCATGGTCTGGCTGCGGCGCAGTTCGTCGCGCACCAGCCGGTAGGCCGGCTCCACCCCTTCCAACTCGACCTTCAGGTCGAACACCAGATCGAGCAGGTCTAGCGAGGGGTAGCGCTCGAGATAGCCTGCGAGAAGCGTCAGCCCCTCGCGCGTCGCGTTAAGGGCACGGTAGCTTTCAATCATGCGCGCACCCACCAGCGCGAGAAATTGCGGATCCTGCGATTCGATGCGGCGCCAATGCACGATCGCCTCGGCGTGACGTGCGCCGCCGGCCTCGATGTCGCCCAGGATCATGGTGGCGCGCACCGCCTTGCGATTGACCACAATGGCCGCCAGCGCGTTGTCGCGCGCTTCACCCGGCTGCGATTGTGACAACTGCCGTGCTGCCAGTTCGCAATGAAACTGGGCGATCTCCATTTGCCGCGACTCGCCGGATTCGGCTTCGATCTGCCGGGCGGCGGCGATGGCTTTGTCCCAATCCTTTTCGAGCTGATGGATCTCCAGGAGATGCACACGGGCACGCGCGGCGTACGCCGTCCCCGCGAGCTTGCCCAGGGCTTCTTCGGCGCGGTCCAGCAAACCGGTCTTCAGGTAATCCTGGCCCAGTTCGAACACCGCGTGCAGGCGGTCCGATTCGTCCAGGTCCGGACGGTTGACAAGATTCGAGTGCATGCGGATCGCGCGCTCGATCTCGCCCCTGCGACGGAACAGGTTGCCCAACGCGAAATGCAGTTCGATGGTTTCCGGATCGACCCTGACGACCTCGACGAAAGCGTCGATCGCCTTGTCGGGCTGTTCATTGAGCAGAAAATTGAGCCCGCGGAAGTAGGAACTCGGCAGCGCCTTCGATTGCGACACCAGATGGCGAATGTCGACCCGCGCCGCAGCCCAGCCGAGCCCGAAGAACAGTGGCAGTCCCAGCAGCCACCAGATGTCGATTTCCATGCTTTCGGGCCTCGCCTACCGGTCAGTGCAGGGCATCACGCGGCGCCGCAGGCTCGATGGAGGCCGCCGGCCGCGCCGGCGGTCCCACCGGCTCTCGCAGCTGGCGCAACAGCCGCGGCAGCAAGGCCAGCAGCGTCAGCACCACCCCCAGAAAGAAGAACACCAGCAGCATGAGGATCAAGGGGGCGCGCCATTCAAGATCGAAATAGAAACGCAGGACGGCCATTTCAAAGTTTTTTTGCGCGAACAGGAAGAAAACCAGCAGCAGGAACACGCGCAACGCCCAGGTCAGATAGCCCATGCCAAGCCCCCTTCGGCAGCATCCGCGTGCGCGCTCCGTTGCCGCCCGGATGCCGGGCGCACCAAAAAAAAACGGCACTCGCGTGCCGCTTCAATTTTTATCGGCCCGGCCTTCAATTGCCCGCCGCCATCATCGACGCCGCCGGCGCCCGCACGGCCAGGGCAGCCCGCGCCTGCGCTTCCTCGTTCAGGCGTGCGTCGACGCGATCACGCAGTTCCTTGCCGGCCTTGAAATGCGGCACGTGCTTTTCCGGCACCTGCACCTTCTCGCCCGATTTTGGATTGCGCCCGACGCGCGGCGGCCGGTAGTTCAGCCCGAAACTGCCGAATCCGCGGATCTCGATCCGTTGCCCGCGCGCCAGGCTTTCGGCCATGGCGTCGAGGATGGTCTTGACCGCGAAGTCAGCATCTTTCGCAACGAGCTGCGGGTAACGCGCCGCCAGGCGCGCGATCAGGTCCGATTTTGTCATGCCGGCGGGCGGGTTATGGCTTACTTCTGGTCCATCTTGGCCTTGAGCAACGCACCCAGGTTGGTGGTCCCGGTCGACGCATTGCCCGCATCGGCCTGCACACGGGCCATCACTTCGCGCTCCTCGACCGAATCCTTCGCCTTGACCGACAGGTTGATGTTGCGATTCTTGCGGTCGACATTGATGATCACCGCCTCGACCATATCGCCTTCCTTGAGAAGGGTGCTGGCATCCTGCACGCGGTCACGCGAGATCTCGGACGCACGCAGATATGCCTCGACGTCGTCGGCCAGCAGCACCACCGCGCCCTTGGCGTCGACACTCTTGACGCGGCCGTTGACCACCGCGCCCTTGTCGTTGGCTGCCACAAAGCTGGTCCAGGGGTCGCCGTCGAGCTGCTTGATGCCCAGCGAGATGCGCTCGCGCTCGACATCGATCGCCAGCACGGTGGCTTCTACTTCGTCACCCTTCTTGAAATTCTTGACCGCCTCTTCACCAGTCAACGACCATGACAGGTCCGACAGGTGCACCAGCCCGTCGATACCGCCCGGCAAGCCGATGAACACGCCGAAATCGGTGATCGACTTGATCGCGCCGCGCACCTTGTCGTTCTTCTTGTGGTTCATCGAGAAGTCTTCCCATTGATTTGGCCTGCATTGCTTCATTCCCAGGGAAATCCGGCGCCGATCTTCGGCGATCTCGAGGATCATCACCTCGACCACATCGCCCAGGGCGACAACTTTCGACGGATGCACGTTCTTGTTGGTCCAGTCCATTTCCGAAACATGCACCAGGCCTTCGATGCCTGCTTCGACTTCCACGAACGAGCCATAGTCGGTCAGGTTGGTGACCTTGCCGAACAGCCGTGTGCCCTGGGGATAGCGTCGGCCGATGCCCACCCACGGGTCCTCGCCCAGTTGCTTCACGCCCAGCGACACGCGATTCTTTTCCTGGTCGAACTTGAGGATCTTGGCGGTGATTTCATCACCCACCGAGAGCACCTCGGACGGGTGGCGCACACGCCGCCAGGCCAGATCGGTGATGTGCAGCAGGCCGTCGATGCCGCCCAGGTCGACGAAAGCGCCGTAATCGGTGATGTTCTTGACGATACCCTTGACAATCGCGCCCTCGGCCAAGGTCTGCATCAGCTTGGCGCGTTCCTCGCCCTGCGTGGCTTCCAGCACCGCGCGACGCGACACCACCACGTTGTTGCGCTTCTTGTCGAGCTTGATGACCTTGAACTCCATGGTCTTGCCCTCGAAGGGCGTGGTGTCCTTGACCGGCCGCGTGTCAACCAGCGAGCCCGGCAGGAAGGCGCGAATGCCGTTGGTCATCACCGTCAGACCACCCTTGACCTTGCCGGTGATCACACCGGTGACCAGTTCGCCCGATTCGAGCGCTTTCTCGAGATCCATCCACGCCGACAGACGCTTGGCCTTGTCGCGCGAAAGCAGTGTCTCGCCAAAGCCGTTTTCCAGCGAGTCGATTGCGACCGAGACGAAATCGCCGGCCTTGACCGACAATTCGCCGGAATCATTCTTGAATTCTTCGAGAGGAATGTAGCTCTCGGACTTGAGACCCGCGTTGACGACGACGAAGTTGTAGTCGACGCGCACCACCTCGGCGGTGATGACTTCGCCAGCCCGCATCTCCTGACGACTCAGGGATTCTTCAAACAGGGCGGCAAACGATTCATTGGCCACGGTAGCGGCTTGTTGGGTAAGGGACATTGAGGAAGGCCTGCTGGTTGGTCCATGCCGCGCTTGCCAATTCGAGGCCGGCGACAGGGAGTTGGTTGATGTCAGAGCCGGCTCCGGACGAGCCAGCACCACCTTGCTTCGCTACTCCCTCAAGCCACCGACGGCCGCGCGTGGTACCACGCCAGCACGGTATCGACCGCGGTATCAATCGACATCGCGGTCGTATCCAGCAGTCGCGCACCCGGCACCTGCACAAGCGGAGCGGCGGCACGCGACGCATCACGCCTGTCGCGTTCTACCAGGTCCGCCAGAACAGCGTCAAAAGGGGCGCGAATAGTAGCACTATTTTCTTTTCCCATCAATCCTTTAGGTGATTTCGCCAAGGTCGTGGCAAAGCCCAGTTGCGCCGTACGGCGGCGCGCCCTTTCAGCCACACCGGCGGTCAGAAATACCTTGAGGGTGGCGTCCGGAAACACCACCGAGGCCATGTCGCGGCCGTCCGCCACCAAGCCAGGCAGGGTTCGGAAATCGCGCTGCCGCCTGAGCAAGGCCGCGCGCAGGGCCGGCAGGGCGGCAATCCGCGAGGCATCGCGCCCTCCCGCCTCCGAGCGCACCGCGGCACTTATGTCCGTCCCATCCAGCCAAACGCGGTCGCCGTCGAAACGCAAGGCCATCTGCGCCGCGCAGGCCGCGAGCACAGCCTCGCTGGCCTGCGGGTCTTCAAGCGCAATGCCGGCGCGCACGGCAGCAACCGCCGCAGCGCGATAAATCGCACCGCTGTCGAGATAGTGATACCCGAGTCGCGCCGCAACGCGCTGCGCCACCGTGCCCTTGCCCGACGCTGACGGGCCGTCGATGGCAACCACCGGTACCGGTTTCATCGCAATTGCTTTCGGCCATAAAATACAAAGCGCGGATTGTACGTCCGGCGTTCGGCCGCAAGCGGTGTCGAAAAGGATCGGGACGCCCGTTCGATGCCTGCGGCCTGGTCCCGGTACGGTAAGGTGCCAGCCGGAGCCTCCAGGCGCCCACCGCGCAAATCAGTGCAAGTCGCCGGGCCGCACGGCTTCCAACTGGTCCCACAATTCAAGAGTGCGATCGGCGCCATGCAGGGTGCGCACGAATTGCAGCAAGCGCTCGTCGGTGATGAAGCTGGCAGACGAGGCAGCGGCCAACAGCCTGGCAGGCGCCTGCGGCCGCGCCACTGCGTACCCTTGTACGTAATCAACGCCAACCTCCGCCAGCGCTTCCAGCGTGGGACGGTCCTCGACCCATTCGGCGATGGTTTTCATGCCCAGGTTGCGCGCCAGACTGACGATGGCCTCGACGATCGCCAGATTCGATGGATGGGTGTTGACGCCAACAATGAAGCTGCCGTCGATCTTGAGCACATCGGCCGGCAATTCCTTCAGATACGAAAAGGAAGTGTAGCCGGCGCCGAAATCGTCCAGGGCTATCTTGGCGCCGTAACCACGCACGCGATCGATGAAGCGACGGGTATTCTCCAAGTCGTGCAGGGCCACGCTCTCGGTGATCTCGATGCACAGTCGGCCGGCCGCGTGCACGTACTGGGCGAGCAGTGCAAAAGCATCATGGATAAAGCGTTCATCATTGAGCGACGCGCCGGAGAGGTTCATGCAGATGAACTGGGTGCGCTTCAAGCGGTCGTAATTGGCATCGATCCAGGCCAGCACCGTTGCCAGCACCCAGCGGTCGATGACGCCGATGCGGCCATTGTTCTCGGCTACGGAAATGATCGACGCCGCCGAGACCACGGTATCGTCGGCCTCGCGCATGCGCAGCAGGACTTCGAAATTGAGCGAGTCATGTGGCGACTGCAGCGACATGATGGGTTGCATCTCGAGGAACAGCCCCTCGTGCGCAGTCGTGGAGCCAAGCCGCTCGATCAGACGCAATTCGGCCTCGCGCTGGCGGAATACGGTTGCATTTTTCTCGTAAACCACCATACCGTCGCCGACGCCGGATTTGGCTTCCCGGCAGGCGCGGTCGGCAGCCGATATCGCATCCTTGGCCGAAGCGCCGGCGGCGACTTCGACCAGGCCGATCGAACCACGCACCTGAAACGCCTTGTCGCCAATCCGATAGGGATGGGTGCCGATGCGCTCGATGACACCGCGGCATGACCACGCCGCGGACTGGATCGGGGTGCCGGGCAGCACGATCACGAATTCATCACCGCCGACGCGACCGACGCGCTGCCCGTGGCTCAACATTTCCTGCACCCGCTCGCATACCTGGATCAATACCTCGTCGCCTGCCCCATGCCCGTACAAGTCGTTGATCAGCTTGAAACGATCGAGGTCGAGATAGGCCAGTGCCAGTGGTTGGCCGACCGCCAGCCTGGCGAGCGCATCACCCAGCGCCAGTTCGACGCCGCGCCGATTGAGCACACCGGTCAACGGATCGTTCTCGGCGAGAAAATGCAGCTGCGCCGAGGCCTTCGATTTCTCGGTGACGTCCTGCAGCGACCCTTCGATCTTCTCGTTGGCAAGCGTGGCTTTGACCAGAAAGCGCTTGTCGCCTGTCGCGCCGGCACCTGCGCCGCCACAGCCGCTGATCTCGATCTCCTGCTGGCCCGCGCCCTTCACCATTTGTTGCAGGCGCGGCCAGGCGCCCTCCTCAAAATAGGTCTTCCAGTGCCGGTTGCCGTCGCCCGACCCGATGCCAAGCATGTCGAGCAAGGCCGGGTTGCCACGCACCAGGTTGCCGTTCGCATCCAGTGTGAAAAGACCGATCGGCATGGCCTCATAGGTACTGCGCAGCGCTGCCTGCGCTTTCACCCGCTGGTCACGCTCCTGGCGCAATTGCTCGGCAATCGCCATGGCGGCGATCAGGCTGGAGGATAGCGCGGCGGTAACCGCGTTGAAAACCCCGGTCAGGCTCTTGAAGCCGAACGAGGCGGCGATCACTTCGAAAAAGCTCGCGAAAAGCGTGATGCCCAGTGCCGCGCTGTACCAGACCGCCACCTTGGAGCGGGTGACCAGCACGATGCGCGCCAAGAAGAACAGCAAGGTCGAAATCCCTATGGCCGTGGTGGCCCAAAGATAGGGCAGGAAATTCGCGTACGAAAGGAAGGGCGCCAACACCAGGACCAGCACACAGGACCACTGCGCCATCAGCAGCAGGGGACGATATCCGACCCGCTTGATGTCGTCGACGAACAGGCGCGAGAACAGGGTGTAGGTCAGGGCGTAGAAAGCCGCCATCGACAGCTTCTTGACCTCGAACACCCAGGCATCCGGAACCACCCGTTCCAGCCACTGGCCGTCCCAGCCGGCCGAAATTGCCGCCATCCTGAGATTGGCGACCAGCCAGGCGGCGAACAGCACGTAAATCCACTCGCGGCTGATGAGCGCGGTCATCAGCATGAACATGGCCAGCAACAGCAAGCCACCATCGACCAGCCCGGAGTTGCGATGAAATTTCTGCGCCGAGTTCGCCAGTTCGGGCCCGGACCAGCCGAGCGCCGAAATCCGTGCCGGGCCTGAAGAACGAATCCTGCACAGCACATCGTTGACGGCACCGGCTTGCGTCACTGCCACTGAAAAACCGGCCTTGATCTCGCTCACGCCACCGCTTGCCTGATGTCGATTGGCCGAACCGAGCGGCGCGAGCGTTGCGCCATTCCAGCATGCGACCTCAAGCGCATGCCGGGACGGCAACTCGACCGCCACAGGCACACCGGCGACTGCGGGAGGCATCTTGACGCTGACCCAAACCGGCGCCTCGGACAAACGGGTGTCGTAGTGGCGCACCGCCAGCGCCTGCGTCAGGCGCCGCTGTGCCTCGGGCGGAGTGAGCGCTTCACCGGACTCATGGACAAAGCGCATGTCAAGCGCCGTGCCGTTGCCCGAGAGGTACTGGCTATCCCATAGTCCCAGTGAAATGAGCGTGACAACGCCGATCATGATCGGCACCGCGATCAGGCCGAACCGATACAAGAGCCACTCGATTCCACGATTCGCGGCTTGCATCCAGCCCGAGGTCAGGGCATTTTCGTTTGTCATATTGCCGTGATTTTCGCGCACCCGACTCGGGTCCAAGACCGGGAACAGCAGTCAATACGTCAATGTAACCTGTCGCCGGGTTGGGCGCATTCGGAACAGCGTCAGGATAACAACTCACCGTCCGGAATGGTTGCCGGCATTGCCGCCAGTTTGCAAACATTGACGACTTAGGCGGCCTGCAAGCGCGCACAGCAATCCGGCAGCGCGGTGGCCGTCACGCGGCGTCAAAAGCCTGCCGCGTTGCCGGCCCCCAATCTTACATGACCATGACGGCCGGCTGCGTAACAGGCATCGCCGGAGCGCGCAGGACGCACTCCTTTGCACCGCTCAGATCGATATCGGGGTGCAGCGTGTCGCACATGAAACCAAGAAGAGGGTGGCGCGCTTCGGTCCATTTGGCGCGTGCATTGAGAACATCCAGGGCCATCACGCGATGCGGCATGCCACCAATGTGGCGCATCGGGATGAAACCGCCGTCCGGATACACGTCTTCTAGCAACAGATCCTCGTATTGGCGGTCAAGCGGCGCACGCGCGGTGATCACCATCCACTCGATGCTGGCTTGCAGGCAATACTGGTAATAGGCCTTGAACAGCATGGTCTTCACCACCATGCCCATGCGGCCGGTGGCAATGCCCAGGCGGGTGGCCTCGGCGATCGAGGTGTACTCCAGCCATTCAGGCAGCTCGACCGATTGCTCCAGCCCAAGGGGGGTATGGCGGTTGGTCTTGATGCGCATCGTGCCGATCGGCGAGCCGTCCAACTTGGATTCGGCCAGCAAAACCACGGTACCATCTTCGAAGTCATATGCCTCGGGGCGGGTCAAGGTGGCGGCGAAGGTCGGGACATGGCGGGCGTAAGCGGCATGGCGGATGCTCACGGCGCGCTCGAGTTCGTTTTCGTTCTGCACCAGCTTGATGCGAAACGGCATATGTTCCTCGCGCAGGCGCGTGCCACCTGCCGCTTCGACGGGGTTCGAAAATGATCCAAGAATCCGGTTCATCACTGCTTGTGTGGCATCGCGCGATTGCATGCTGGAAATCCCTCTCGATAGTTAAAACTCTTTAAACCCGGAATTAAGCCTTGACTGGAACCGTATTCGTCCGTTAAGACGCGTTGAAAGTATGTTATTGGCATAGCGTTCCGTTTGCTGTCAGGCAGGGTCTCATTTGCTTGTAGGGCAACTTCCTACACGCCTTGTAGGAATCAGGGCGCCTCCCGACGGAGAGCAGGCCGCGCCGCCACAAATCGCGGCTTCGGCGCAGGGAAATTTCAGGTACCAGGCCTGCAAGGCGCTTCCCTACATGCGTGCGGCGCCTTCCTACAAGGGCGCGGGCAAAGCGCCCTACATGCCGCGCCAGTCCTCCCTGTTGCGGATCGCCTGTCGGCGCCCGGGCAAGGGCAGGTGCACGGCCACGCCAGCCTGCACCCGGCGCCAACCGGGTATGCTGCGCAATCTTCCAATCACGCAAGCGCCTGCAACGGCGAACTCTCGCACCATGCAAAAACGCAAACTCGGCAAATCGGACTTGCACGTTCCTTCTCTGTGCTTCGGCGGCAATGTACTGGGCTGGACCGCCGACCAGCCCACCTCATTCAAGCTGCTCGACGCACTCGCTGAGGCAGGCTGCAACTTAATCGATACCGCCGACGTCTATTCGAAATGGGCGCCCGGCAACCAGGGAGGCGAATCCGAGACCTTGATCGGCAAATGGTTGAAACACAACGCCAAAACGCGCGGCCGGCACACGCTCGTGATCGCCACCAAAGTGGGGATGGAAATGGGTCCCGCCCGCAAGGGTCTGTCGCGTGCCTACATCATGAAATCGGTTGACGATTCACTCAGGCGCCTGAAGACTGACTACATCGACCTGTATCAGTCGCACACTGACGACAGCAGCACCCCGCTTCTGGAGACGCTGGCAACCTACGCCGAGTTGATCAAGCGGGGCAAGGTGCGCCATATTGGCGCGTCAAACTACAGCGCGAAGCGCCTGGGCGAAGCGCTCGCGGTGAGCCGCGCCAACCGGCTGCCGGCCTATGTCAGCCTGCAGCCCGAATACAGCCTCCAGAACCGCGTCGCCTACGAGACCGCGCTTGAACCCCTTTGCCGCCAGCACAACATCGGGGTGATCGGCTACTACTCGCTAGCCAGCGGATTTTTGAGCGGCAAGTACCGAAGCCGCGCCGACGCGGGAAAAAGCCCGCGCGGCGAGCGCGCCACAAGCTATCTCGACCTCCGCGGGCTGGCGATTCTGGCTGCACTCGATGCGGTGGCAGCACGCCATCGCGCCAACCCGACACGCGTGGCACTGGCCTGGCTGATGGCCCGGCCCGGCGTGACCGCGCCGATCGCCAGCGCCACCAGCCTGGATCAACTGCATGATCTCATCGAGGCCACCCGCCTGATGCTGGACCGTGAAGACATCGCCCTGCTCGATCGCGCCAGCGCGCCCTCCGCCGTCGCGGCCTGAACTGCTGTCACCACGTTGGAGGTAATTTGATGATGCGCCGACTTTCTCTGACGGCCGTGGCCGCCATTGCCTGCCTGCACGGCGCCGCGTTCGCCCAGGCGCATCCAAGCAAGCCTGTGCGCATCGTCGTGCCATTTCCGCCCGGCGGCGGTACCGACATCGGCACCCGCATCCTGGCGCAGAAGCTGTCCGAGGCCTGGGGCCAATCGGTGGTGGTCGAGAACAAGAGTGGCGCGGCGGGAATTGTCGGGACCGAATTCACCGCCAAGGCCGCGCCCGACGGCTACACCCTGATGATGGGCAACATCGGTACCCATGCCATCAATGTCAGTCTTTACAAGAAACTGCCCTACGACCCGGTGCGCGATTTCGTCCCCGTCAGCCATGTCGCCGGCTTGCCGCTGTTCCTCCTGATACATCCTTCAGTACCGGCCAATTCGACCACGGATCTGGTCGCCTTGCTCAAGTCCAGGCCTGGCCAGTTCGATTATTCGAGCTCCGGCAGTGGCGGCTCCATGCACGTGGCCGCCGAACTGTTCAAAAGCATGGCCGGCGTGCGTATCGTGCATATCCCCTACAAGGGCGGCGGCCCGGCGGTCGCAGACCTGCTCGCCGGCCAGGTGAAGATATCGTTCGCCACCGTGCTGGAAACCCTGGGGCACGTCAAAAGCGGCAAAGCACGGGCGCTGGCGGTGACCAGCAGCCGCCGTTCCCTGGCCGCGCCGGAGTTCCCGACGATAGCCGAATCCGGATTGCCGGGCTACGAGTCGACCTCCTGGCTGGCCCTGTTCGCGCCGGCCGGCACGCCACGCGAAATTGTCACCAAGATTTCTGCCGACGCGGCGCGGGTCATGAATACGCCCGAGGTACGCGAGCGCTTCGTCGCGCAGGGCGCCGACCCGATCGGCTCGACCTCCGAGCAATTGGCCGCGGTACTCTCGCGCGACATCGCCAAATACGCCCGCGTGATGAAGGACTCCGGCACCCAGCCGGAATAGGCTGCCGGCCCGCGTTTCCCGATCCGATGTTCAGCTATCGTCACGGCTTTCACGCCGGCAATCATGCCGACGTGCTCAAGCATCTGGCACTGGTGCAGCTGTTGGCGCACATGTGCGCCAAGGACACACCCTTCACCGTGGTCGATACGCATGCGGGCGCCGGCTGCTATTCGCTGGAGGCCGGCAGCTATGCCGACAAGACCGCGGAATTCACAACCGGTATCGGTCGCCTGTGGCAGCGTCGCGACCTGCCCGGCCCGCTTGCTGAATATCTTGCCCAGATAGAGGCCGCCAACCCCGACCCCGGCTTGCGCCGCTACCCCGGTTCTCCGCAGCTGGCGCTGCAGATGATGCGGGAACAGGACCGGCTGCGCCTGTTTGAACTGCATCCGACCGAGGCGCGTGCCCTGCAAGACTACTTTCGTGAAGCCGGCCGACGGGTTTCGGTGCGTCACGAAGACGGCTTCACGGCCCTGAAATCGGTACTGCCGCCACCGTCGCGGCGGGCACTGGTGCTGATCGATCCGTCCTACGAAGACAAGACTGACTATGCGCGGGTGGTGACCATGATGCGCGAGGCGCTGCAGCGCTTCGCCACCGGCGTTTACGCCGTCTGGTACCCGCAGGTGCGACGGCACGAATCGAGCCGTCTGCCTGAGCAACTGCAGCGGCTGGCCGGACCCAACTGGCTGCATGTTTCGCTCACCGTCATGGCGCCACCGGTTGATGGCTTCGGTCTGTTCGGCAGCGGAGTCTTCGTGTTCAACCCGCCATGGCAACTGGCGGACCGGCTGCGCACGGTGATGCCGGTATTGAAAGCCGCGCTGGCGATCGATCAACACGCGGCGTTCACGCTCCAAGGGCGACAGCCCTGAACCGCAGACGCGCCCTCAAGTAAACGCTGAACAAGTCCCTGGAACGCGCAGTCCCGAACGAAGATCCGTATCGATTCAAGGTGCTGCAAAGGTGACTTTTTCGACCTGCGGACTTGCTCAGCGTTTCCTTAAGCGCCGTCGCACCGGCAGCACAGCCATCAACCAAACCCATGCCAGCAACTCCGCCGACCACCATGAACACCCTTGCCGTGCCGACCTCCGCACCTTTCGCAAAACGCTTGTGGCGTCTGGTCAAACCCTACTTCGCCAGTGATCAGCGTGCGATCGCGCTCGGCTTCCTGGTCGCGGTGGTATCGCTCAACCTGATAGCGGTTTATGTGGACGTGCTGCTCAACGAATTCAATCGCGACTTCTACAACGCGCTGGAGCAGAAGGACTTCGTCGCATTCAAGGAACAGCTATTGCGCTTTTCCTACCTGGCCTTCTTCTTCATCGTGGTCGCCGTCTACAAGTTTTATCTCACACAGCTGCTCGAACTGCGCTGGCGTGAATGGCTGACCGGCCGCTACCTCGACCGCTGGCTGGCACAGCGTGCCTACTACAAGGTCGAACTGTTCCATCGCGCCACCGACAACCCCGACCAGCGCATCGCCGAGGACGTGCGCGCGGTCACCGAGAAAACCGTCGAGCTGACCATGGGTCTGCTGGGCTCGGTGGTGACCCTGGCGGCCTTCCTGTCGATCCTGTGGACAGTATCGGGGCCGCTGGCGTTCGCCGTCGGCGGCACGCAGATTTCGATTCCGGGCTACATGGTGTGGGTCGCGGTGCTGTACGCACTGGGCGGTTCATTGCTGATCCACTGGATCGGCAAGCCGCTGATCGATATCAACAACCGCGTGCAAAAAGTCGAGGCGGATTTCCGCTACGGCCTGATCCGGGTGCGCGAGAACGCCGAGAGCATCGCGCTCTACGGTGGTGAGCCGGGCGAGCGGGCGGTGTTGCGCTCGCGCTTCGGCACCCTGCTTGCCACCACGCTGGAGCTGATCAAGCGGCAGAAGACCGTCATCACCGCACGCGTGTTCTACGCGCAGATCGCAGTCATCTTTCCGATCGTGGTCGCAGCGCCCCGCTACTTCGGTGGCGCCATCAAACTGGGGGAGCTGATGCAGATCGCCTCCGCCTTCGGCCAGGTGCAGTCGGCACTGTCGTGGTTCATCGATGCCTATGCCAACCTGGCAGCCTGGAAGGCCAGCGTCGATCGCCTGTTGAGCTTCGAGGATGCCCTGCGCGAAGCCGAGAATGGCGCGGCTCTGCCGGTGACCTCCGGCACGGCACCGGCCATGGCGGATGTGACGCTGACCACGCCACAAGGCCTGCCGATCGTAAGCAATGCGACGCTTGCCATCGGCGCCGGCGAGCGCTGGCTGGTGAGCGGGCCGTCAGGCAGCGGCAAGAGCACGCTGTTTCGCGCGCTCGCCGGCATCTGGCCGTTCGGCGCGGGCGGCATCACCGCGCCGCCCGGCGACGTGCTGTTCCTGCCGCAACGCCCCTACCTGCCCTTGGGCACGCTGAAAGCGGCGCTGTGCTATCCCGGCACCGCCGAAGACAGCAGCGACGAATCGGTGCGTGCGGCGCTGACCGACTGCCGTCTGCCGCACCTGACCGATTCCCTGCAGGAAGAAGCCGCCTGGGACAAGCGCCTGTCACCAGGCGAGCAGCAGCGAGTCGGCTTCGCACGCGTCCTGATCAACCGGCCACGCTGGCTATTCATGGATGAATCGACGGCCGCGCTTGATGCTCCGACCGCTCGCGCTCTCTACGCCTTGATTCGTGAACGGCTGCCGCAGACCGCCTTGATCAGCATTGCGCACAATGCCGAGATCGGCGAATTCCATGACCGGCACATCACCTTGACACCGGGCGTCGCAGGCTCGACGGTGGCCATCACTTAGCGGGCTCGCACCCAGCCATCGGCAAGCCAACGAAAAGCATTGAAGCTTCGAAAGCGCTTGCCGGCGCTTGGCGCCTAAGCCTATTCGGTACTGATGTTGGCCGTGGTGACCACCTTGGCCCAGCGCGCATGGTCGTCGCGGATCACGGCAGCAAGCCGCTCGGCCGACAGGTTCCACATGTCGAGCCCGCCCTTGGCGAAACGCTCGGCCAGCGCCGGGTCGGCCAGCACCGCCGTCACGCTGTCACGCAACACCTTGACTGCCGCCGGCGGCGTGCCCTTGGGCGCGAACAGGGCAATCCACGACGAGTAGTCGTAGTTGGCCACGCCGGCCTCCTGCAGGGTCGGCACATTCGGATACGCGGTGCTGCGCTGCGGCCCGGCGAAACCGATGAACTTGATACGCCCCGAGGGCAGGTGCGGCAAGGCCAGCGCCTGCGCCACGAACATCACCTGCACCTGGCCGCCGGCCAGGTCGGTGGTGGCCTGGGTCGCGCCCTTGTAGGGCACGTGGGTCATGGTCACACCCGTGAAGGCCTGGAACATTTCAGTGGCCAGGTGTTGCGGGCTGCCGGCGCCGCCGCTGGCGTAATTGAGCGTACCCGGCCTGGCTTTCGCCAGCGCGATCAATTCCTGCACGCTTGAAACCGGCAGATCCTTGTTGACGCCAAGAAAGGTCGGGATCACCGCCAGACCGGCGATCGGGATGAAGTCGGTAAACGGGTCGAAGCCGACCTTGCCACGCCGTACATTGGGCAGGATGGTGAGGATGCTGTTGTTGAGCGCACCCAGGGTGTAGCCGTCCGCACTTGCCTTGACGAGGCGATCGGCGCCGATCATGCCGGCCGCGCCGGTGACATTCTCGACGGCGAAGGATTGCTTCAAACGCTCGCCCATTTTCTCCACCACCAGGCGTACCGCGACGTCGGAGGCACTGCCGGCTTGCAACGGCAGGATCACCTGCACCGGCTTGGCCGGATAGGGAGCTTGCGCGACCGCGGCGGCGCTCGACAACGAGCACGTCAGGAGCGTGAAGATTGCTTGCATCAAATGACTGCCTGGCTTCATCTCAAAACCCCTCGGATGGGCGGCAAATGCGGAGCGGCGCAGGGCCGCTCCGCAAACAAGACTTCAGGCAGCGTAGGTGATGCGCAGATCGCCGACACCATCGGCGTGGCCCTCGAGCTTGTCACCCTTCTTTACCGGACCCACGCCGGCCGGTGTACCGGTCATGATGAGGTCGCCGGGCTCGAGCGTGACCAGGTTCGACAGGTAGGAAATCTGTTCCTGCACGTTCCAGATCTGCATCGCCAGGTCACCCTGCTGGCGGATTTCGCCATTGATCTTGAGCCAGATCGCGCCCTTGGCGGGATGACCGATCTCGGCCGCCGGCTTCAACGCCGTAATCGGTGCGGATTCATCGAAGCTCTTGCCCATCTCCCATGGCCGGCCCATTTTCTTGGCTTCACCCTGCAGGTCGCGCCGCGTCATGTCCAGCCCCAGGCCATAGCCCCACACATGGTCCAGCGCCTTTTCGACCGGGATGTTCTTGCCGCCGGTGCCGATAGCCACCACCAGCTCGATCTCGTGATGGCAGTCCTTGGTGCCTGCCGGGTAGGCAATGGTCGCATCGTTCTGCACCACTGAATTGGCTGGCTTCATGAAGAAAAACGGCGGCTCGCGATCCGGGTCGTGGCCCATTTCACGCGCATGGTCGGCATAGTTGCGGCCGACGCAATAGATGCGGCCGACCGGGAAACGCAGTTCGCTGCCCGCAATCGGCAGCGAGGGCTGGGGCCCCAGGTCGATCACGAATTTGGCATTGCGCAGATCATCTTTCACAGTACTTCCTTTCCAGGGTTGTTGCCGTCGGCATTGGCGCCGCGGCTGATTGAAAATTCCTGATGGCGTGTGCCTAATCGAGCTTGATGCCCAGCGCCTTGACGACCTTCGAATAGCGCGCGGCTTCCTCGCCGACCAGCTTGGCGAATTGCTCGGGTGTGGCCGACGACAGCGCCTCGGCCCCATTCTTCTCCATCGCCTCCTTGAAGTCAGGCGTGGCGGCAATGGCGCTGAGCTCCCGATGCAAACGCAGAATCACCGGCGCCGGCGTGCCGGCTGGCGCGAAAACTCCCAGCCAAAGCGCAGCCTCGAAGCCCGGATAGCCCTGCTCGGCCACCGTCGCCACTTCCGGCAAGGCCGGCGAGCGCGCCGCGGTGCCCACCGCCAGCGGCACCAGCTTGCCGCCCTTCACATGCTGCAGCAGGGCCGGCATCGAGCCGAACACGGCCTGCACTTCATTGCCCAGCACGGCCAGGTCAGTCTGCGCGTTGCCCTTGTAAGGCACATGCACGATGTTGATCTGCGCGGCATCCTTGAGCATCTCCATCGCCAGGTGCGTAGTCGAGCCGTTGCCGGCGGAACCGTAATTGAGCTTGCCCGGACTGCCCTTGACCAGACCTATGAAGTCCTTGAGTGTCTTCGCGCCGGCCTGCGGGTTGACCACCAGCAGGTAAGGCGTGACCGCCACCAGCGATACCGGCGCGAAATCGCGCACCGGGTGGTATGCCAGCTTCGAATAGGCACCGGCGGCCACCGCATGGGTGCTGGTGGTGCCGATCGACAGCGTGTAGCCGTCGGGCGCCGCCTTGGCGGCGATATCAGCGCCGATGGTGCCGCCGGCGCCACCGCGGTTGTCGACCACCATCTGCTGACCCAGTCGCTCGGACAGCTTTTGCGCCACCACCCGGCCAACAATGTCGGTCGACCCGCCCGCCGGAAAGGGCACGATCAGGCGCAGCGGCCGCGCCGGATAGACCGATTGGGCTTGCACGGGTGCGGCCGCCAGCAGCAGCACACACATCAGAAGGCTGGTTCCCGCAAGCCGCAGTCGCATGTTTGCTCCGACCATGATGTTCAATCGCTCCGCTTCATGACAGAGGACCGGCCTGTGCTTCAAGCAGCCTCCAGGCGGTACTACCAAATTCAGCGCGCCAGCGGCGATAAAAGTCACCCGCCAGCCGCTGCCGGAACGATGCGCCATCAGCCTGATTGACCTGCATCCCGCGTTCGCGCTCCAGCCTTGCCAATGCCTCGCGATTGAAAAGGTCGGTATAGGCGCGCTGGCGATCGCAATGCAGCTTGACGTTGCGTTCTACAACAGCGCGCACGTCCGCAGGCAAGCCGTTCCAGAACGCCAGGTTGGCGATCAGGTTGAAGCCCGACCACATGTGATTGGTGACCGAGATGTAGCGCGACACTTCATACAGGCGATTCACTTCGTGCACCACCAGCGGGTTTTCGTGACCATCGACCGTGCCGTCGGCCAGTGCATCGTACAAACCATTGATGTTGACCGTAACCGGCGTGGCCCCCAGCGCCTCGAATACTTCCCTGAACATGCGACCCTGCGGAATGCGCATGCGAAAACCTTCGAGATCGGCCGCGCCATGAATTGGCCGGGCACAGCCGAACATCTGGCGAAAGCCGTTTTCCAGCACGCCATGGCGAAACCCGTGAATACCGCAGGCGTGCATTTCGCCACGGATGTATTCCCCCAGATCACCGGCCATCGCCGCATGCACCTGTTGATGGTCGCGGTATGCGAACGGCACGGCCTGCAGGTCCGCCGCGGGTACGTGCTGCGCCAGAATGCCACCCATCAGCGATTGAAACTCCAGTTCCCCGGACATCAACATCTGCAGTGCCTGCGGATCGGAACCCGCCACGCCGGCATTTTGCTCATGCACGCTGACATCCAAACGCCCGCCGCTTTCCTCGCTCACAGCGGCCCACAGATCCACCAGGAAGCCATGCAGATGGCTTTCGACCGGTTGATTGTGAAACTGCCGGGCGCGCCAGCGCGGGTGCGGCACAGTCAGGGTCATCGTTTCATGCGAACTTCGCATTCTCAAATCGCCATTTCCTTGCGCATCGCCAATAAACGGAACACCAGATTTCGCGACCTCTGCCGTGCCGCCGCTGGTTCAAGAAGGCACGACTTTCGGGCAACATGCCAAGCAGTGGCAAGACACCACCTACTTGCCGAAGTTGGAGAACCAGCAGCTTAGGCGCGTGTGGCAATCGACGAAAGTGCTGTATCTGGCATAAAGTTGGATTTTCTTCCACATTCGCTGGCATCAGCCACCCAGACGGTTCTCGCCTGGGGTGAAAGCCTCGCCAGTGAGGTAAATTCATGCAAAATTCCGTCCTGTCGAGCATCTGCGACGTGTTGCCACGCCATTGGATTGAAGCGGGCTCGCTCGACACCCACCCAACGTAGCCTAATTCGTTTTCAAGGAAACCTAACATGCCTCTTAGCCACCTGGAACACGTGCTGGTACAAACCGCCGATATGGAAGGCACGCGCAATTTCTATACCCGCGTACTGGGCTTGCATGTCGGCCCCGCGCCGGATTTCAACTTTCCGGTGTTCTGGTTGTATCTCGGTGACCGCGACGTGATCCATGTCACCGCAGGTGGCGCCAATACCAGCGAGAACCGCAAGAAGTATGTGGGACAGCAATCCGACGCCACCGAGGGTAGCGGCGTGATCGACCACATCGCTTTTCGCGCAACCGGCCTGTCCGACATGATGGAGCACCTGACACGCCACAAAGTAGCGTTCACCAAGCGCATGGTCAACGACCAGGGCCTGTTTCAGCTGTTCCTGATGGACCCCAACGGCATCAAGGTCGAGCTCAATTTCTCGAACGACGAGGTAGGTTCGGTGCGGCCCGAGTTGATGGCTTCCGAACTGCCGGCCTGAGTCGCGCCGAAGGTTGACCTTGTCGCAGCCGCGAGCTGCGGCCATTTTCCGCGACGGCATGATCGAACCGGCGACCCGCCCATCGGAAACGTTGCGCCTGGCCTACCTTGGGTCGGGCGCCGCCGCCATTGCAAGCAAAAAGCGCCTCATGGAACGATAAGCATATCGGGCACCGCGTGCAACAGCAGGTTCGCCGGCACGCTGCCCAAAACGCGTTCGCCAAGCGCCGACTTCGCGTCGCGACCGAGCGCCACCAGATCGAAGTCGCCGCTTTCAAGCGCGTGCAGCAGCGCACCTGCCGCCGACTCCACCACGGCACGGCGTTCCGCACAATCGAGTTGACCTGGCTGGCCGGCCGGAAACGCTTCTGCCAGCCGCTTGACCGCTTCTTCGCGCAAGCCGAGCTTGGCGGCACGCACCGCTTCTGCCAATTCAGGCGTGAACAACATCGGCCCGTCAAACGATGGCACGGCGTGCAACAGGGTGATCGCAGTCGAGGGGAACAGGCTGGCGGCGGTGATGACCGCGCGCTGTGAAGGCAGCGAGAAATCGACACCGGCCAGGCAGCGCGCGTATGCAGCCGCCGCAGGATTGCGCACCACCAGCACCGGGCAGGTGGCGGCACGCGCCAACCCAAGCGCGGTCGATCCCAGATAAAGCAGGTCGCCAAGCCGGCGGTTGTGCGGACCAAGCACGATCAGCGCCGCATGCGCTTCGCCGGCAGCGGCAGCGATAGCCTCGACGGCCCGCCCCTCTGCCAATACGCCGGACGTTGTTATGCCGTGCTGCTGCGACAACTCATCGGCCGCTGCGCGAATGGCTTCCCGAATCCGCGGCACCGGCTGTCCGGCGAGCGGATCGTTCGATGCGGCGCGTGCCGGCGGAATCGGACCGTGCTCCTGGTCGAAAGCACATACCAGGGTCAAGCTCGCCTGGTGCTGGCGCGCGATCCGCACCGCGCGCTCCACTGCGAGGCGCGCTGCATCCGAGAAATCGGTCGCAACGACAATATTTGCTGGGGGTTTCATTTCACATCCTTTAGTTGGCGATATTGCAGTTCCCCGAAGCGGCAAGTATGTGCCGCGCAACCCGCGGCCGTTCTGCAGCCGTATCCGGCAAATTCCCGGGAACCCCGGGCGCACGCCACCACGATCCGGGCGCCCTCAATTGTCGCTCCCGCCCGGAAAACACAGCACATGCCGGTGCACCGGCCTCACTCGGTCTGCCAGATCACCTTGCTGCTCGAGGATTCCCAGCGCACGTAATGCGCCGAGTAAAGTTCCTCGATGCGGTTGCGCTTGACCTTGAAGGTGGGCGTGATGATGTCGTTGTCCACCGTCCAGGCGGTGGTCACTACCACCAGGCAGTCGAGCTGTTCGTGCGGATCCAGCGTGGCATTGACGGCCTGCAGGTGTTGGCCCAGCGAGGCTTCCAGTTCGGAGCGCGCCGCGCTTTCGCCGACGCGCACGACCGCCTCGGCATTGAGCATCACGATGCCCAGCGGCTGACCCAGGTTGGCGCCGGTGACCACACAGGCTTCCACCGCTTCGTGCATCACCAGCTTGTCCTCGATCGGGGCCGGGGCGACGTACTTGCCCTTGCTGGTCTTGAACAGGTCCTTGATGCGGCCGGTGATATGCAGGCAGCCAGCGCCATCAATGCGCCCCTTGTCGCCGGTGCGCAGCCAACCGTCGGCGGTGTAGGTATCGCGGGTCTGCTGCGGCTCCTTGTAGTAGCCCTGCATCAGGGCCTGGCTGCGCATCTGGATCTCGCCGCTTTCGGCGTCGATCCGCACATCGACGCCCTCATAGGCCGGGCCCACGCTGCCCTGCTGGTTCTGGCCCGGCACCGTCAGGTGCGACAGCGCCAGATTTTCGGTCATGCCATAGCCTTCGTTGATCGGCAGGCCCAGCTTGCGATACCAGGCCAGCAGTTCCACCGGCATCGGCGCGGCACCGCCGGCGGCGATGCGGCACTGATCCAGGCCCAGCGCTCCAAGCACCTTCTTGCGCACCAGGCCGCCGATGATCGGAATCGACAGCAGGAAATTGAGTTTGGCCGGGGGCAGCTTGTGGTGCACACCATGCTGGAACTTGACCCACAGCCGCGGCACCGAGAAAAAGATGGTCGGACGGGCGCGCTGCATGTCGGCCGCGAAAGTATCGAGCGACTCGGCGAAATACACCCGCATGCCGGTGCGCAGCCAGCCGTGCTCGACCAACACCCGCTCGACCACATGTGCCAGCGGCAGGTAAGACAACATGCGGTCGTCGGCCGTCATGGTGATGCGCTTGATCCCCTTGTCCAGCGCCCAGGCGAAATTGCCGAAGCTGTGCATCACGCCCTTGGGGCGGCCGGTGGTGCCCGAGGTGTAGATCAGCGTCGCCAGTTCGTCGGCGCCACGCACCGGCTGGCCCGCCAGCGGCGCGTTGCGCGCGCAGATGTCGTCCCAGCCTGCATAGCAGTTGATCGCGTCGGGCGGCGACAGCGGGTAGCTGATGCACGGCAGGCCGGCAGGCACACCGGGCTTCATGCCTTCCCAGCCGTCGAGCTTGCCGACGAAACAGGCCCGCGCTTCGCTATGGGTCAGTATCTGCTCGACCGTTTCGTGCGCCAGCGTGGGGTACAGCGGCACCGAAACGTAGCCGGCCATCCAGATCGCCAGGTCGCTCATCATCCACCAGGCGCAGTTCTTGGAGAGGATCGCCACTTTCGAACCCGGCTCCCAGCCTTGGGCCTCGAGGTGCGCAGCCATGCGCCGCACCTGATCGGCGACCTCTGCCCAGGTGAAATCGCGCGTCACGCCTTCACCCATCGGCTGGGTCAGCGCGATACGCTCGGGCGCGGCTTTCTCCCATTCGTACAAGCGTTGCAGGGCCAGCATTTCGGGTGCGATGGTGCTCATGATTCCGGTCTCCTGATTATGAAAACTTGGAAAAGCGGCGATGCGCAAAAGCCCGCAGAGAAGCGCATTTTTCTTGAGTTTATGCGTCGGGCCCGACGCGAATTTGAGATGGATCAATCAAGCCGCTGCCCGCAGGCACCGTGCCTTGCGACCCGGCGCCCGGGCAGTCGCGGCAGCGCATGGACCCTACCGCCTTGTGATGATCCTGGGCGAGCCCGGCACGAACACGGATCGGATTCCGCGAAGTGTGGGCAACCCAGCGCGGCCTCAAGCGCGGTGCCGGTCGCGCCCGGAATCGGTAGCGTCGGCGTCCCTTGAACTCCGCGCGCTGCCGGTGGCCCGGATCGGCGCTGCTTGCGCTTTGCCGAGCGCTCTTTGCGGCGCCGCAGCAAAAGCCCGCACACTGTCGCGGTAAGCGCGCGGACTCATGCCGAACCATTGCCTGAAACGGCGCGTGAAGTACGCCTCGTCGGCAAAGCCGGAGGCATAGGCCACCTCGGCGATGCGCGAGGCGCTATTGGCCAGGAGCTCCTGCGCGCGCTCCAGGCGCCGCTCGGTCACCAGTTCGGTGAAGGTCTTGCCGGTTTCCTTCTTGAGCAGATGCGCCAGGTAGTTGGGTGAGAGAAACGCCGCCGCCGCCGCGTCGGCCAATGAAATTTCTTCAGCCAGATGATCTCGAATGTGGCGCGTGACGCGTGTCAAGGCATCGCGCCGGCTGGCGCCGGCGCCCTGCGCGGCCGCCAGCCGCAGCAATTCGCTTTCGCGGCTTTGCACCACCGTGCCGATCAACTGCAACAGAAGGCCGCGCAGCACCTCGAGCGAGCCGAAACGCCGCTCGCGGTTCGCCGCCAGCATGCGTTCGAGAATCTGCTCGATCTCGACGAAGCCAGCCGGCGTGAACGAAAAGTCCAGGTACTCCTGCAACAGGAAAGGCGCCAGTTCCGGCGCACGCGCCAGCGGCACGTCTTCCAGATCGAGCGGATCGACCGCCAGGTCCGGGCGCAGGAAGCGCGGCGAGAAGTTGATGACGATAAAGCGCGACCCCGGCGGATGCGGCACCATGTGCACCCGGTAGGGCAGCACGAAACACAGGTCACCGCGCGCGAAGCGACGCACGGCGCCGCCGATCTGCTGGCGCGAATCACCGGCCAGGTTGACCTGGATCTGGAAGTATTCGTGGCGGTGTGGGCGATCCAGCGCCGGGCGCACAGTCTGGTCGCGAATGTCGAAGTCGAGATGCTCCGCCCGCTCCGACATGCCGTAGGTCTTGATGCCGTCCGTTCCCACGGCCGCATCGATCCTGGGTCTGCGCCTTGCGGCCACCCGTACCTCAGCCCGCATGCGAGCGCCGCGGCGGTGCAAAACCCGTCTGCACGAAGCGCAATCGCCAGCTCACAAACCGCCCCGCGTAAAAACGATATCGATCATCCGGAAGCTCCGGCACCACGATTGACATAGCCATAGGCCATGTTGGTTCGACCATCTCCGTGCAGGTCGTAGTTGGCTTTGGCCACCGATACCGCATCGTCAGCCAGCGCGGCGCGCTGCGCGGCGGTGAACTGGTACAGGCGCGCCGAGTTGTCGCCGAAGATCGCGTTTTTCACCGGCCCGTCGGCCGCACCGAGCGGCTGGAAGCCGTGCTTCTTCCGCATCTCTTCGGGAATCTCCAGCCGGCGCAAGGCTTCGATCTGCCATTGCGGCGCGCCGGTCCAGACCGCATCCGAGCCCCACACCACGTGATCGGCGCCCAGGCCCTTGATCAACTGGCCCATCATCGCGGCGCACAGGCGCGGCTCGGCCACCGTACTCTGCGCGAAGATCTGGCCCAGATCGCCATAGACGTTCCTGACGCCGTGTTTCTCGGGAATCTCGGCCAAATCGGTGACCCAGTCAATGCGGCCGGTCTTCTCGAACTGTTCCCAGCCGGTCATGTGTGCCCCCCCGGCGAAACGCCAGCCGGAGTGATAGATGATGAAGTTGAGCTGCGGCCAATCCTTCGCCGCCCGGGCCACGTCGCGCACGTCGGCATACTTGACCAGGTCGGGATACTGCCGCGTGGTCGAAGGCGGGAACAGGCCCTTGTGCACGCACACGTTGGCAAGGCTGGGCTGGCTCTTGCTGGCCTTGACCAGCTTTTCGTAGAACGGGTAGAGCAGCTTCTCGTCGTCCAGATGCCACGGGTGGCGCGCCAGCTGCTTGTTGGTGTTGTCGCCCACGGTATAGCCCTTGAACGAATCAGGCTTTAAGGTCTCCAGGTCACGATCGACTTTTTCCAGCCAGCCGGGCATGCCGGGCATGAAGATCGCATGCGAGAACATGCGTTTTGTGCCTGTCCTCTGGTTGACGTCGGCGCGCGCGTCCGCCTTCATTTCATTGGTCAGGAACCAGTCGCGCGGATCCTCCGAGCCGGAACCCGAAATCAGCGCGACCTTGGTGTCGCTGTCGAGATAGATTTCCTTGAAATAGTTGGCGAACTTGAGGTCTTCGATGGTCTGCGGCTTGTTCACCAGGGCCGGGTTCCAGCCCGCGCGGCCGACCGCCTCGCGCGAACGCACAAAGCCTTCCAGGCGCGTATCGTCACGCAGGAAATGCGTGTGCATGTCCATGATGAACTGGCCCTTTAACGCCGCGGCGCGCGCGTTGGCCATCTCGGGTGTCTGCGCCTCGGCACGGCTCACCATGTAAAGCGGGCCGAAGCTATCGTTCATCGCCACGAAGGCCGCCGCCATGCCGGCAGCGCTCTTGAAAAAGGCGCGCCGGCTGATGCCGTGGTGACGCGCCATCTCGGTTCCGATCGACTTGACGCGCGCCTCGAACTCGCGCTGCCTGGGCGTCTGCGGCGCGGGCATGAATTCGTCGGAAGAAACCGATTGCACCGGAATCGGCGAAGGGAACAAGGTCGATTCAGCCGGCACCAGCTGCGCCAGTTCTTCAAGCGAGAGCATGCTCATGATTTGCGATCCTTGCGGGTTGACGCGCCCTGCGAAAAACATCCGTGGCGTGGCTGAAAAGTGTATCTCAGATCGATGCGTCATCGGCTGCCTGCACCGCCGGCGCATCCGGCTCCAGAAGCCACTCGCGCCACACCGCCATCAGCACCGCCAGAATCACCGGGCCCATGAACAGGCCCACCAAACCGAATGCCGCCAGCCCTCCGAGCACACCGAACATCACCAGGATGAAGGGTATGCGGGTGGCACCGCTGATCACCAGCGGCCGGATCACGTTGTCCACCCAACTGACCACCAGCGTGCCCCACAGCAGGAGTCCGATGCCGGCAGTGGTCTGGCCGTTGAGCAGCAGCCAGACACCGATCGAGCCCCAGACGAAAGGGGTGCCGAAGGGAATCATCGCGATCAGCACGGTAAGCGCGGCCATCAACACCGGCGCCTTGACGCCGGCCGCCCAGTAGCCCAGGCCGGCGAGCGCACCCTGCGCCAGCGCGGTCAACACCAGCCCGACCACCACCGCACTGGTGGTCGCGCCCACCGCCGCCAGATAGGAATCGACCCGCGCGCCGATCAGGCGGCGCAGCACGCGCCGCACCTGGTCGAGCAGGATCTCGCCATCACGATAGAGGAAGAACAGGGCAAGCAAGGCAAAGCCGAGCTTGGCGGCGTTGCGCCCAACCCCGCCCAACAGGTTGAGCAGGTCATCGATGCGCTCTTCCCCCCAGACGGCGATCTGCGCGCGCACCGTCGTTGGGTCGCCGGCGATCTGGTCGAAGACCTGCTGCAGCCAGTCGCCCAGCCAGGGTATCCGGGTGATGACCTCCGGCAGCGGATGCGGGCCCTGTGCCAGAAAGGCCAGGACGGCCGCATACGCCGCGGTCAGTTCGCCGCGCAAAAGGGCTGTCAGCGCCAGCACCGGGATCACGAACGCGGCGCTCAGCAAGAGTGTCATGACAAAGGCGCTGACGTTGGGCCATCCACCGGTCACGCGACGCAGCTGCCGGTACAGCGGCCAGGTGGTGTAGGCCAGGATGCCGGCCCAGGCCAGCGGCACCAGGAACAACTGCAGCACGGTGAATCCCAGAAACACCAGGCCGCCCGCCAGCAGGGCTACGATCAGGCGGCGATTGACGGGCGCGGTCGGGATGGTGCTCATTGGTGGGCTGGTCAGGTCATGCATCGACATGCGGCCGCGATGCTCTCACGAATCGCGGCTGAGAGTCGCACGGAACTTGAATGCGCGGACATCAGCCACTCAAGAAAGACAGGAAGTTTTCGCGGATTTTGTATGGAAAGGTCACACGGCCCTGCATCCGCATGCGAAGCAGTTGCAGGACGTCGTGACGCTTCCATTGCCGGCTGCCTGCGCAGCGCCGGCGGTACGGTTCACATCGGCGCGCGGCTGGAATCGCCGGCGCTTGCAGCCCCTGGGGTTATTGAATGTAGTTGACGATCAGATACGCCAACAGCAGCAACATCGCCCAGAACGCCATTGCGCTGGTGGACCGGCTGCGCATCAAGAACCCATCCGCGCGCTGATGGCGCCGGATTGCGATTGACAAGCGTGCGCCGATCGCCGCCGCCACCCGCATCATGCCTTGCCGCACAGCGCCAATGCCGCGCCCGGCCGCCATTGCCAGCGCCGGCAGCAACACCCGATAAACCCAATCCGAATCCAGCGTGATGGTAAGCGTGCGCTTGAGCCAGGGCAGCATCACGAAGAACGCCAGTCCGGAAAACAACAACAGCTGCAATTGCGTCAGCACGTGAGCCGCGGTATACGGTTCATAGGCAACAGCATGCGGCAGCAGGCGATACAGGGCGTCCGGCCAAACGCCTATGGCCAGGCACAAAAAAGAAAATCCGTACATGGCCCAGCGCATGTTGGTCGGCGGATCGGTCGGCCGCAGCCCGGAATCCTTCTGGAAAAAAACAAACCACGGAAACTTGATGCCGGCGTGCAGAAAGACGCCGGCGGATGCCGCGGCCAGCGCCAGCCAGACCCAGGTGAGGTGGCCGTCGGCCGCCGCCTGGGACACCATGCTCTTGGACACGAATCCCGAAGTCAGGGGAAACGAGGAGATCGCCAGCGCCCCGATGATGCCGCAAATGGTAGCTGCCGGCATGCTGTGGAACAACCCGCCCAGCTCGGAGCACTTGCGCTTCCCGGTGGCGAACAACACCGATCCGGCGGACATCAGCAACAGCCCCTTGTAGATGATGTGCGTGAAGGCATGTGCGGCCGCACCGTTCTGCGCCATCTCGGTACCGATACCGATGCCCGCGATCATGAAACCGACCTGGTTGATGATGCTGTAGGCCAGGATGCGGCGCATGTCGTTTTCGAGCAGCGCGTAGACAATGCCGTAGAACACCATGAAAAGGCCAACCCAGATCAGGAATTCCGTGCCCGGGAATCCGCGCAACAAAACATAGACCGCCGTCTTGGTGGTGAACGCGGAAAGAAAAACGGTGCCGCTCCACGACCCTTCCGGATACGCATCCGGCAGCCAGGCTGACAATGGCGGCGCCCCGGCGTTGACCAGAAAGCCGATCAGGATCAGCCAATGCGCGATCGAATCGGGCGCCATGCGCACAAAAGCCGCATCACCTGTGCCCAGCATGTGCCCCGTCACGCCGGCGAACAGAATCACGCCACCGAGAAGGTGAATCATGATGTAGCGCCGGCTCGCGGCCCAGGCGGCCGCGGTGCCTGCGCTCCACAAGACCAGCGTCGAGCCGATGGCCATCAGCTCCCAGAAGAGGAATACGGTAATCAGGTCGCCCGCCAGCACCACCCCGATCGCGGCGCCGGCATAAAGATAGGCCGCAGGCAACTCCAGACGACTCGGCTGGGCCAGCGCGAACAGTCCGCCGCCGAACGCCATGATGGCGAAGATCGTGGCGAACAGGCGCGAAAGCTTGTCGAGGCTGATCGGCGTGAGCTGGTAGCCCAGCCATTGCGCGCTTACGCCGGCGCCGTCCGGCAGCCGCCACACCAGGATCAGCGCCAGCAGCGGCAACGCCAACACCGCCGCCGCGCGCGCGCGCGCGCGCAAGAATGGCAGGAGCATCGCTCCCAGCAACAGAACCAGGCCCGGATGCGCCAGAGCGTCAATCATGGTCGCTCCGGTCGTAGTAGGTATCGCGTCGCTTCAGAAAAAATGCCAGCAGCCTAGCTATGATGATCATCAACGCGCACGCCAGGAATCCGTACCAGGCGTGAAAACCGAACAGCGACTCGACCTCGAAATGCGGATGCAGGTGCACCAGAAACTCGGCCAGCACCGTGGCCAGAAGCACGCCAAGAAATGCCCGCCACAACAGTTTGACGTTGCGCGGCTGGTCCAGCCAGTGCTTTTGCATCAGCTACCTCCGAGCATCTGGCGGGCCAGCGCGATTGGCACATCGGGCCAGAAAAACAGCGCCAGCGTGCCGGCAGCGGTGATGCTCAGGGCCAACACCATCGGCAGCGGCGCCTCGCCGTGGACAGCTTCCGCTTCACCTGGCGCGGGTGCGCGAAAGAAAGCACGATGGACGATCGGCAGGAAGTAGGCGGCATTGAGAAGCGTGCTGGCGACGATGACGGCCACCGCCAGCCAATGCGACGCCGCCATCGCCCCTGACAGCATGAACCATTTTGATACGAAGCCGGCCGCCGGCGGCAAGCCGATCATCGACAAGGCACCGATGGCGAAAGCCGCCATGGTCCATGGCATGCGCCTGCCGATGCCGTCGAGCTGGCTGACTTCGGTCTTGTGGCTGGCGGTATAGATCGCTCCCGCCGCGAAAAACAGAGTGATCTTCCCCAACGCATGGGCGGCGATATGCAGCACCGCGCCGACGATAGACAGCGGCGCCAATACCGCCACGGCGAGCACCACGTATGACAACTGGCTCACCGTCGAATAAGCGAGTCGTCGCTTCAGGTTGTCCGCGTTGAGCGCCACCACGGACGCCGCGATGATGGTGAAGCCGGCCACCAGTGCCAGCCAGTCGGTGATGCCGACGAGCAGCTCGAGACCGAACACATAGACCGCGACCTTGACCACGCAAAACACGCCCGCCTTGACCACCGCGACGGCATGCAGCAGTGCCGAGACCGGCGTGGGCGCAACCATCGCCGCCGGAAGCCAGCGGTGGAACGGCATCAAGGCGGCCTTGCCGATGCCGAACATGTACAGCACCAACAGCGCCAGCAGCGTACCGGCGCCGAGGCCCGCGGGCAGGATGCCGCCCGGACGAAAATCGGTGCTGCCGGCGAGATGCCAGGTGTACACCAGCGCGGGCACCAGGAACAGGATGGACGTGCCCAGCAGCAGACCGATATATACCCGGCCGCCATCGCGCGCCGCGGTCGAGCCATGATGGGTGACGAGGGGATAGGTGACCAGCGTGAGCAGTTCGTAGAAAATGAAGAGGGTGAATACATTGGCCGAAAACGCAATGCCCATCACGGAAAACAGTGCCAGTGCGAAGCAAACATAGAAGCGCGTTTGTTGCTGTTCCTGGTTCCCGCGCATGTAGCCTATCGAATAGACCGAATTGACGATCCACAACGAGGACGCGATGACGGCGAACAGCATGCCCAGGGGTTCAACCCGGAAGACGATGGCCAGGCCCGGCATTGCCTCAAATCCCGACAGCTCCGGCCGCCCGCCCGCCAGCACCGGCGGCACCAGGAGTGCGACACATCCGAACAAGGCACAGGCACACGAGAGGGTGGTCGCCTCGCGCAAGTTGGGTCGCAGGCGGGCGACAACGATGCCGGCGGCGCCGACCAGCGGCAGCGCCAGCGCCAGCGCGATCAGTATCAGGTATGCCCCGTTCATTGCGCGGCACCGAGAAGTTGGACCGCCGCCGCTCTTGCCGAACTGGTGATGAACGACGTGTCGAGCCCGAACCAGATCACCGCCCCGATCGCCAGGCAGGCCGGCACCAGCATCGCGAGCGGTGCCTCACGCGGCTGCTTCCGGCCGCCCTGCGGCTCGTTGAAATAGGCTACTTCGACCAGGCGCCACACGTAGGCCACTGTCAGCAGCGAACTTGCCAGGATGGCCAGCGCCAGCCACCAGCTGTGCTTTTCGAACGCCGCCAGCAGCAGATACCATTTGCTGACAAAGCCCGCGGTGCCAGGCCCGCCTATCAGGCTCAAGCCGCCCAGAACCATGCAGAAGGCGGTCAGCGGCATGCGCCGCCCGAGCCCGGCCAACTGCGACATGCTGGTCCCGCCGACGGCCACGACCGCACATCCGCACAGCATGAACAGCGCGGCTTTGGTGATGCCGTGATTGAACATGTGCGCGATCGCGGCGGTCAGGCCGGACTCGGACGCCAGGGCGATGCCCAGTGTGATGTATCCGATCTGCCCGATGCTGGAGTAGGCCAGCAGCCGCCGCAGGTCATCCTGAAAGATGGCCGTGGCCGACGCCACGAATATTGCGGCGAGCGAAAGCACCAGAAGGATCTCGGACCAAGGCATGCGCTGGAAAAAAACGCTCTGGTCAAACACGGAGAAATAAAAACGCAGCAACACGTAAATCGCCACTTTGGTGGCGGTCCCTGCAAGAAACGCCGATACCGCCGAGGGCGCGAAGGTATACGCATTGGGCAGCCACTGGTGCAGCGGAAACAGCGCGAGCTTCAAGCCGATGCCCACAGTGAGGAACGCCATCGCCGCCAGCAAGGGCCGCGAATCGCGCACCGCGGGCAGGCGTGCACCAAGATCGGCCAGGTTGAGCGTGCCCGTCATGAGGTAGAGCAGGCCGATGCCGATGACAATGAAGGTGGCGCCAATCGACCCCATGATCAGGTAGCGATACGCGGCAAGCAGCGCCCGGCGATCACGACCGAGCGCTATCAGGGCGTAGGTCGAGAGCGAGGATATCTCGAGAAAGACGAAAATGTTGAATGCGTCGCCGGTAATGGTGATGCCAAGCAGTCCGGCAAGTGCCAGCGCGAACAACGAGTAGAAAAGATAGTGCTGCTCGCGCGGAATCTCCGTCTCGACACTGCGCCTGCTGTAGGGCACAACCAGCGCGGCGACGCCGGCCACCAGCACGAGAATGAAGCTCGACAGGCGATCCACACGATATTCGATACCCAAGGGCGGCGGCCAGTTGCCGATCGCATAGGAAACGGTTCCGCCCGCATCGACCTGCCGCCACAATGCGATGGCGATGCCAAGCGCCGCCCAACTCACCAGCGAAACCAGCGCGAACCCAAGGTCGCTGCGCCTGAGCAGCACCACCAGCGGCGCCGCCATCAGGGGCAAGACCACCTGCAAGGCCGGAAGATGCTGCGCCAGACTCATGGAGCCGCGCTCTCGGCCTGTTCAGCGGCGAGAATCTCGTCTTCCTCGATGCTGCCGTAAGCTTCGTGGATGCGAACCACCAGCGCCAGCCCCAGCGCCAGGGTGGCGACGCCCACCACGATGGCAGTCAGTATCAGCACATGCGGCAACGGGTTCGAGTAGAGCGTGAACCCCTCGGCGAGGATGGGAGCGGTGCCGCCGATGATCTTGCCAGGCACGATGTAAAGCAGGTAAACCGAGGTCTGGAAAATGCCCAGGCCCACCATCTTCTTGATCAGGTTGCCGCGCGCCATCACGATGAACAGACCCGTGACCATCAGGAACACCGTGATCCAGTAGCTGAAATGGCCGGCCGGATTCATCGCCCTGATTGTTCCGGGGATTCGTCGTCAAAGCGCCCGCGGGCGGCAAACATGTAGAAGATCTTCAACATCACGCCCGATACGGTCACCGCGACGCCGACTTCGACCCAGAAAATGCCGCGGTGCTGGCCGACCACCGGGTCGGCATCGAGCACGAAATAGTCAAGGAAATTGCCGCCCAGAAACATGCCGGCAACGCCCACTCCGGCATAAATCAGCACGCCCAGAGCGACCATCCGCTCCACCAGCGGCTCGGGTACCACGCGACGCGCCTTGTCGAGTCCGAAAATGAGCGCATAGAAAACCACCGCGGCGGCGGCGATGACGCCCGCCTGAAACCCGCCGCCAGGGCCGAAATCGCCGTGAAACTGCACATACAGCGCAAACAGGATGATGAACGGCAGCAGCAGCTTGGCGATCACCCGCAGGACCAGGTCGCCCTTCATGTCTTGCCCTGCTTCTTCTTGCGGCGCAGCAGTGCGATTACGCCCACGCCGGCGGTGAACACCACGGTGGTCTCGCCCAGGGTGTCGTATCCCCGATAACTCGCCAGGACCGCGGTCACCACGTTCGGCACCCCGGTGTCTTTCATCACTTCCTGCAGATATCTGGGCGCGACATGCGTATGGATCGGCGCGGAGGAGTCGGAAAACACCGGCAATTCGAGCGTGCCGTAAACCAGCGCGACACCGGTGCCGATCGACACCAGCAACGGCAGCCAGGGGCGCTGGGCATACTTGGCTTCCTCGCGCTTGCACAAATGCAGCGCACCCAGCAGGAGTACCGTCGAAATACCGGCCCCCACCGATGCTTCGGTCATCGCCACGTCGACGGCGTCGAGCGCGACCAAGACGGTGGCCATCAGGAAACTGTAGACGCCACCCAGCACGATGACCGCGAACAAGCTGCGGGTCGAGGTGATGACCAGCACGATCGCAGCCATCATGAACAGCAGCACATTGATGATCAGGGTTTCGATGACTCTTCTCCTTCGGCATGAAGTTTGGGTGCCAGTCCGCGCACCATGGCGGCCCGCGCCAGTGCGTGCGTGGCGGCCGGACTGGTGAAAAATATCAGCAGCCCGATCATCAGGAGCTTGGCACCGACCAGGGTGAACCCTGCCTGCAGCAGCAGTCCCAGCAGAATGAAGCCGACCCCCAGGGTCTCGGTCACGCTGGCCGCATGCATCCGGGTATAGAAGTCGGGCATGCGCAGCAGACCAGCCGCGCCGACGATGCAAAAAAGGCCGCCCACGACCAGCGATATCCAGCTCAGGATGTCTGCAATTCCGCTCATTTTCCGCCCTCGCCCGGCGCGTCGCCCGCCGATCCCAGGTCGCCTTGCCTCACATACTTGAGGACGGCGATGGTTCCTACAATGTTGAGCAGGCCGTAGACCAGGGCTAAGTCGAGGAACTCGGGTCGCCCCGTCAGAAAACCGATTACCGCCAGCAGGAGCATCGCGCAGGTCCCGACCGTATTGGCGGCCTGAAGCCGATCGAAGATGGTCGGCCCCAAGGAGGCGCGAACCAGGGCCATTGCAATGGTCACCAGCAACGCAACGGCGGCCGCGCCGAACATCAGGCGCGGCCTTCCATGGCGGCGACGCGACGGTCCATCTCGCTGCCGGCGAGACCGTCCGTGGCCTCGCGGGTCAACGCATGGACCAGAAACTCGCCGTGGCCTACCTCGATGGCAATGGTTCCGGGCGTAAGCGTGATCGAATTTGCGTGAATGACAAGCCCGAGATCGGTCTTCTGCGATGGTGTGAATCGAACCAGCGTCGGCGATATCGGCAAGCGCGGATCGATGATCCGGCGACTCACGTCCCATCCCGATTTCACGATTTCCTTGAGCAGCCAGGGCCAGTACGAAACCAGCACTTTCAAACCAAGATCGACCGGATGCGCCTCGCGATCAATCACCTCCATGCGATAGGCGAACCAGACGACGACTAAAGCGGAACCCGCTCCGGCGGCAAGCAGGAAAGGCGTGAAGTAACCGGACAGCAGGACCCAAAATACGTACAACGCAATCAGAAGGCTGATTGACCTCAACACGACTCCTCCTCCCCAGGTACGACATCGCAGTATCGAGAATTGCAGAAATAATGACAAAACATGCCTCCGGCGAGGCCGGCATCTTTCCCGCAACGATCAACCGCTCGAGTATTTCAATCAACGCTCATCCAGGCCAAGCAACAGCCCGGAATCGCCAAGCCCTTCCGCAGCACGTGCATCCAGGGCGAATCGGCGCACGCCATCGTCAGCGTGCGCTCCCCTTACTGTTCTTCCGAACCCACTCGGCGATGCGTGCAACGCCATCCCTGATCGCCTTCTCCGATGCCGCATAAGAAAAACGGATGTGCTGCCCCTCGCCCGCCACCCGGCTGCCGAAATGAATGTCGGCCAATACCGCGACTCCCGCTTCATTGAGCAGCTTCTTGCGAAACTCTTCCGAGTCGGCGCAGCCGGTCATGCGGCAGGCCTCGGTCACATTCGGCCAGGCGTAAAAGGCACCGCCTGGCACCAGGCAATTCACGCCCGGCACCTGGTTCAGCAAGCCCACGATCAGGTCGCGGCGCTTCAGGAACGAGGCTTTCATCATCTCGGCCGCATCCTGCGGGCCGTTGAGCGCCTCGACCGCCGCCCATTGGCTGATATGGGAAGCGCAGGATTCGGTGTTGGTGACCCAGCGCGTGAAGGTCGGCGCCAGCGCGCGGTTGACCGCATAGCCGATGCGCCAGCCGGTCATGGCCCAGGTCTTCGAGGCACCGTCGGAAATGATGGTGCGCTCCAGCATGCCGGGCAAGGCGGCGATCGACTGGAAGGCGCCGTCATAGATCAGGCGCGAATAGATTTCGTCGGCATAGATCCACACCTGCGGATGGCGCCGCATGATGGCCGCGATGTCCGCCAGGTCCTGCGCACTGAGCGACCCGCCGGTCGGGTTGTGCGGGGTGTTGAGGATCAGCATGCGCGTGCGCGGGGTGATCGCGGCTTCGAGCTCGTTCGGGTCGAAGGCGAACTTGCGTGCCTCCTTCAAACCGAGCGGCACCGGCACCGCGCCATTGGCGACGATCTGCGATTCGTAAATCGGGAAGCCCGGATTCGGATAAATCACCTCGTCGCCGGCGCCGAAATCGGTGGTCGAAAGAATCGCGTAGGCGATGAAAGGCTTGGCGCCGGAGCCGACCACCACGTCGTCAGCGCTCACGTTCAGGCCGCGCATGCGGTTGACCTCGCGCGCGATCGCTTCGCGCAACTCGGGAATGCCGTTCGAAGGCGTGTAGCCGTGCCGGCCTTCGCGAATCGCCTTGACCGCCGCGTCCTGGATATTGACCGGGGTCGGGAAATCCGGTTGGCCGATGCAAAAGGAAATGATGTCGGCACCGGCACGCTGCAGGGCGGTGACTTCGGCCAGCACGACGAAGGCGTTTTCGGTGCCTAGAGCGGAGGCGCGGTTGGAAAGTCGCGGAAATTGCTCGTTTTTCATTGATGAATTCTCCTCAGGCTTCGATTGTAACCAAGCCCCTCATGCCGGCTGCGGAATCTCGAATACCTGCCGCAGGTACGCCAGGTAGCGTTCGTCGTCGCACATATTCTTGTCCGGCGAATCCGACAGCTTGGCCACCGGCTGGCCGTTGCAGCGCACCATCTTGATGACGATGTTGAGCGGCGTGTAGCCAAGATCGTTGGTGAAGTTGGTGCCGATGCCGAAGGCGGTCTGCACCCTGCCTGCGAAGCGCTGGTAGAGGCTGATGGCGATCGGCACGGTGAGACCGTCGGAGAAAACGAAGGCCTTGGTGCGCGGGTCGATACGATTCTTGCGGTAATGCTCGATCAGGCGCTCGCCCCAGTCGAACGGGTCGCCTGAATCGTGGCGGGCGCCGTCGAACAGCTTGCAGAAGTAGAGATCGAAATCGCGCAGGAAGGGCGCGATGCCGTAGACATCCGAAAGCGCCAGCCCGAGGTCGCCGCGGTACTCGGCGGCCCAGCGCTCGAAGGCGAAGGTTTGCGAATCGCGCAGGCGCGGCCCGAGCGCCTGGGCTGCCTGCAGGTATTCATGCGCCATGGTGCCCAGCGGGGTGATGCCGTGGCGCATCGCGTAGAGCACGTTCGAGGTGCCGGCGAAATTGGCGCCGAGGCGCTCGCGCATGGTGAGCACCACCTCCTCGTGCCAGACGCGCGAAAAGCGCCGTCGCGTGCCGTAGTCGGCGATGCGCATGTCGGCCAAGGCCGGGTCGCCGGCGACCAGCGTGGCCTTGGCGCGCAGCCGCCGGCGCCCTTCCTCGAAGTCGGGGTTCGGCTGCGTGTTGCGGAAATACACCTCGTTGATGATCGCCAGGAGCGGGATCTCGAACAGGATGGTGTGCAGCCACGGCCCCTTGATGGTCACTTCGATGCCGCCGTCTTCAAGCGCGTTGACCTGCACATACCTGGCGTTCAACTGCATCAGGCCGAGAAAGTCGACGAAGTCGCTCTTGATGAAGCGCAAGGTGCGCAGCCAGTCGAGTTCCGGTTCGGTGAATCGCAGGGTGCACAGGGTGGCGATTTCCGCATTGATCTCATCGACATAGGGTGCCAGTTGCACGCCGGGATTGCGGCACTTGAAGCGGTATTCGACCTGCGCGCCCGGAAACTGGTGCAGCACCACCTGCATCATGGTGAACTTGTAGAGGTCGGTGTCGAGCAGGGATTCGATGATCATGGTGGAGGCTTCCGTCAACTGATGCGTGGCAGCGTCACGCCGCCAGGCGCTGCGGCGTGACCTGCGTGGCCGCCGCCAGGATCAGGTCGGCATCGCCCGCGGCCAGCGCCCGGCTGTCGGACAGCATGCGCCGCCAGGCCCGCGCGCCGGGCATGCCCTGGTACAGCCCCAGCATATGGCGCGTCACTGCCCGCAAGGGCGCGCCAGCGGCGACCGCCCGCAGGCCGTATTCACGCATCGCCTGCACCACCTCGCTGCGCGAGACGTCCGGCGCGGGGTCGTCGAACCACAGTCGATCCACCTGCGACAGGAACCACGGCTCGTGATACGCATGGCGCCCCAGCATCACCCCATCGACCATGGCCAGTGCGGCGGCGACACCGGCATGATCGGCGATGCCGCCATTGAGCACGAAGGTGAAGTGCGGAAAGTCCTGCTTCAGGCGCGCCGCGAATTCATGGCGCAATGGCGGCACCTCGCGGTTTTCCTTCGGGCTCAAACCAGTCAGCCAGGCACTGCGCGCGTGCACCATGAAAACCGTGGCGCCGCCCTCGGCGACGGTGCCCACAAAGTCGCGCACGAAGCCGTAGCTGTCTTCGCGGTCAATGCCGATGCGGTGCTTGACGGTGATCGGGATGGATACCGCGTCAACCATGGCCTTGACGCAGTCGCGCACCAGTTCAGGTTCAGCCATCAGGCAGGCGCCGAAGGCGCCACGCTGCACCCGCTCGGACGGGCAACCGCAATTCAGGTTGACTTCGTCATAGCCCCAGCGCGCAGCCAGGCGCGCGCAATGCGCCAGGTCGGCCGCTTCGCTGCCGCCCAATTGCAGCGCCAGCGGATGCTCCTCGGGATTGAAATCCAGATGGCGCGGCACGTCGCCATGCATCAGCGCAGGCGTGGTGACCATCTCGGTATAGAGCCGCGCGTGGCGCGACAGCAGGCGATGGAAAAACCGGCAGTGGCGGTCGGTCCAATCCATCATCGGCGCCACGCAAAAGCGCCAGGGGGAAACGGGATTGTTCATCTTGCCTCTACTTGAGACAGAATTATAGGCGGCGGCGCCTGCTTCCTCGACCCGCGAACAGGACACCT
>JBEIFV010000036.1:0-41028 GCA_040382235.1 Burkholderiales bacterium | reverse complement strand
CTTGCTGGTCAATGCAAGCGGCTGCTGCGCGGTCGATGCGCGCCTCTTCCGTGAATGAAAAAGCCGGACAACGCAACAATCAAGGAGACGGGGACATGCAAAAAGTACTGGTGACCAACAACGATGACGGCACCACCGTGATCGCCATCAATCGCCCCGAGCGGCGCAATGCGATCTGCGCACAGACCGCGATCGAGTTGCAGCAGGCGTTCGCCGCCTTCGACGCCTCCGACCAGAAGGTGGCGGTGATGACGGGTGTGGGCGATGAGGCATTTTCCGGCGGCGCGGACGTGACCGACATGCCGGAGCTGTGGCGCTGCATTCCGACGGTGGGCATCACCACCGAGAAACCGGTGATTGCCGCCGTCGGCGGCTGGTGCGTGGGCGGCGCCATGGTGGCGGCGATGATGTGCGACCTGCTGGTGGCGGCCGAGAACGCCAGGTTCTCCTATCCCGAAGCCAAGCTGGGGTTCACCGGCGGCATGATCGCCGGCCTGGCGGCGCGCATTCCGCACAAGATGGCGATGGAAATGATCCTCCTGTGCCGCACCTGGGATGTGAAGCGCGCCTATGAGGTGGGGTTGGTGAATCAGGTGGTGCCGGTCGGGCAGCAGGTCAACGCGGCGCTGGCGATGGCGCGCGAGATGACCAGCATGTCGCCTAAGGTACTGACCACACTCAAACGCTTTGTCACCGAGGGTGTGCTGGCCCAGGGGCCGTCGGAGCGCATGGCGCGGGCCGGGCGCGATCTCGGGCTGGTGCGCGACAGCGAGGATGCGAAGGAAGCGCTGGCCGCGTTCAAGGAAAAGCGCAAGCCGCGCTTTACCGGCAAGTACACGGGCGGCGCGCAATTGGGAAGGCGGCATGCAGCGCACGGGTAAAATTCGGCCATGCAAGAGTCTGCCTACCGTGCCGATTGCCGCGCCTGCCCGCGTCTGGCCAGGTTTCTCGATCGGGTCAAGGCGGATCAGCCCACCTACTTTTGCAAGCCGGTACCGCCATTCGGTGCGGCCGACGCGCCGCTGGTGATCGTGGGCCTGGCGCCGGGCATGCACGGCGCCAATCGCACCGGCCGCCCGTTCACCGGCGACCACGCCGGCCATCTCTTGTATGCCACGCTCCAGAAGTTCGGTTTCGCGCGCGGCAACTTCTCCCCGGATGGCGACGATGACCTGCGTCTTGACGGCTGCCGCATCAGCAACGCGGTGAAATGCCTGCCGCCGGACAACAAGCCCGACACAGCCGAGATCGCGCGCTGCAATCCCTACCTGGCGGCCGATCTGGCGCAGCCCGGCATGCGCGTGGTGCTGGCGTTGGGCCTGATCGCGCATGGCGCCGCGCTGACCGCGCTGGGACTCAAAAAATCGCACTGCAAGTTCGTGCATGCGGCCGAGCACGCGCTGCCGGGCGGGTTGACGCTGATCGACAGCTACCACTGCAGCCGCTACAACACCAACACGCGACGCCTGACGCCTGAAATGTTCGAGGCGGTGTTCGCGCGTGCGCGCGCGCTCGTCGACCAATGATCGGCGAGCCACAGCCCGAGCCCGAAATAGCGCCGGTACCCGCGGCCAGCGAAGCGGCAGACGACGCGCCACTGCCGGCGGTTCCCTTCGATGTCGCCGAGTTCCTGAAGAACTGCCCCGGCCTGCCGGGCGTGTATCGCCACATCGATGCCGAAGGACGGGTGCTGTATGTGGGCAAGGCGCGCGACCTGAAAAAGCGCGTGTCTTCCTACTTCCAGAAAACCCATTCGAGCCCGCGCATTGCCCACATGGTGAGCCAGGTGGTGCGGGTCGATGTGACGGTAACGCGCTCCGAGGGCGAGGCGTTGCTGCTGGAAAACAACCTGATCAAGGAGTTGGCGCCGCGCTACAACATCCTGTTTCGCGACGACAAGAGCTATCCCTACCTGATGATCAGCGGCCACAAGTTTCCGCAAATCCGCTTTTATCGCGGCACCTTGGACAAGAAGCACCAGTTTTTCGGCCCCTTTCCCAACGCCTGGGCGGTGCGCGAGTCGATCCAGATCTTGCAAAAGGTGTTCCGCCTGCGCACCTGCGACGATAGTGTGTACTCGAACCGTTCGCGGCCCTGTCTGTTGCACCAGATCGCACGCTGCAGCGCGCCCTGCGTGAAACTCATTGCCGAAGCCGACTATGCGCGCGACGTGCGCGACGCGGCACGCTTTCTGTCCGGACGTTCGCAGGAGGTGCTGGGCGAACTGCAAACGACCATGCAGGCCAAGGCCGAAGCGCTTGCCTTCGAGGAAGCGGCGGCGATCCGCGACCGCATTGGCGCGCTCTCCAGGGTGCTGCAGGCGCAGGGCGCGGAGGCCGCCAACGAGACCGATGTCGACATCATTGCCGCGGTGGTGCGCGGCGGACTGGCCTGCGTGAGCCTGGCGATGGTGCGCGGCGGCCGCCACCTGGGCGACAAGCAATTCTTTCCGCAGCATGTGGAAGACGCTACCGCCGGTGATGTGCTGGCGGCCTTCATGGTGCAGCACTATCCGGGGCGCTTCATTCCGACCGCGATTGTCATCAACCTCGACCTGGAGGATGTCGAGGAACTGGCCGAGGCATTGTCGAGCGACGCCAGGCGCAAGATCAATGTGGTGCGCTTTCCGCAGGAGCAGCGACGCCTGTGGCTGACCATGGCCGAAAAGAACGCCGCCATTGCTCTGGAGCGCCTGCTGGCCGAGCGCGGCACTGCACAGGCGCGCACGCGGCTGCTGGCCGGCATTCTCGGGCTCGACGAGCCGGCGGCCGGGTTCGAGCTGCTGCGCATCGAGTGCTTCGACATCAGCCACACGATGGGCGAGGCAACCCAGGCCTCATGCGTGGTCTATCACCATCACAAGATGCAGTCGGGCGACTATCGCCGTTTCAACATCACCGGCATCACGCCGGGCGACGACTATGCGGCGATGCGCCAGGTGCTCACACGGCGCTATGAAAAAGTGGCGGCCGGTGACGGCATCAAGCCCGACCTGATCCTGATCGACGGCGGCAAAGGCCAGGTCGAAATCGCGCGCCAGGTGTTGGTCGAGGTGGGACTCACCGAACCATTGCTGGTGGGTGTGGCCAAGGGCGAGGAGCGCAAGCCGGGCCTGGAGACCCTGGTATTCGTTGATGGCCGGGCCGAGATCCATCTTGCCAGCGACAGCCCGGCCTTGCACCTGGTGCAGACCGTGCGCGACGAGGCGCATCGCTTCGCCATCACCGGCCCGCGCGCCAAGCGCGACAAGGCGCGCGTGACTTCCAGCCTGGAGGATATCGATGGGGTGGGGCCGAAGCGGCGGCAGCGTTTGCTGGCGCGCTTTGGCGGGCTGCAGGGCGTGAAGCGCGCCGGGGTTGAGGATCTGGCGACGATTGAAGGCATCAGTCGCGAACTGGCGGAGCGGATTTATGCGCAGTTGCGGTAGGTGTCAGTCTGATTGAACCCAAACCCTATGCGACTTGCTTTCGTCACCGCACGGTTGACGGGAAAAAAGATCGAGAAGGTTTGGACCTGTTCGTACGAAGTCGGCGGTGTGGGTGTCCTCATTGCGAGCGAATTGACGCGGCGCGTGGGCCCTGCGCTGCGCGTTGGCAGCCTCGTATGCTTGGTCGACGCGTTCAGCACCCAGCAAGAAAATGAATCCGCTCGCTACTGCGCACGGGCGAAGTCGGAGTCCAAGCCGACATTCGGCATCTCGGCCAGCAATGTTGCCAGCGCATTTCGTTTCGGCCTTTTCACTGCGGTACGCGGAATCTCGCGGGGCTCCGCCTCGACACCGCGGCTGCGTGTCGCGCCGCGCTTCTTGAGCCCGATCGCAGTGGTTTCCTTGACTTTACGGGCAATCAAATTGGTAGCCATCGTTCACACTTCCAGAGTCGCAATCATCGATAGCGTAGCGGAAAACTGCTCGTCGATGGGCGTTGGGTCCGTCCGAACAGTCAGTCACGCCAAGCTGCAGAGGAAGTGGCGACACGGTCAGGGCGAAGCTTATGCATATCGCGTCGCAGGGTAGAGGATCGCGCGAGTAGTATATGATTGACATACTCGTAATACCAACTTCCGAGGTCTGCGATGAAAACCCTGTCGCTCAAAATTCCGGAAACACTCGACCAGCGCCTCGCGTTTGAGGTGACCCGTCGCAAGATCGGCAAGAGTGCACTGGTGCGCGAGGCGATCGAACGACACCTAGGTGCCCAGTCGCCTGCGCGCAAGCCACAGAGTTTTGTCGATCTGGCGGGCGACTTGATCGGCAAGCGCAAGGGGCCAGCCGACCTGTCGACCAATGTGAAGTACTTGAAGAATTTCGGCAAGTGAGCGTGGTATCCCTGGTTGATACCGGACCTTTGGTCGCCTTGTGCAACCAGCGCGACGCGCATCACGACTGGACCATTGCGACACTTGCCTCGATCAGTGGGCCGTTGACGACGTGTGAGGCGGTCTTGACCGAGGCTTGCTATCTGCTCAAGCAGCAGTTTGGCGGGGCGGAGGAACTGTTTGAACTTCTTAGGCGCGGTTTGTTGCAGATCCGCTTCGATCTGGATGCGGAGCACGAGCGTGTGGGCCAGTTGTTGAAGCGTTATGCCGACCTTCCGACATCGCTCGCCGACGCCTGCCTTGTGCGCATGGCCGAAGTGATTCCTTCCTCGCGAGTGATGACACTGGATCGTGATTTTCTGATTTACCGTCGGCACGGCCGGCAGGTGATTCCACTGCTCGCACCATTCACCTGAACCGCGCCAGGCGCGATGGTTCGATTTTCAAATACAAGGAGACAAACATGCCTGACAACGCGAATAAAGAAGACCTGCTGATCGAAAAGCGCGGCCGCGCCCTGTGGCTGACCATTAATCGCGAGGAGCGGCGCAACGCCATGAGCCCGGCCGTACTCACCGGCATGCGCCGCGGCATCGACTTAGCCCAGGCCGACCCCGATGTGCGGGTGATCGTGATCACCGGCGCCGGTGCCAAGGCGTTCTGCGCCGGTGCCGATCTGGCGAAGGGATCGGGCTCGTTCCAGTATGACCCTTCGATTCCGCATCTGGAATATGCGGACTTGCTGCGCCATGCCTGGATTTCCACCGTGCCGATGGTGGCGCGCGTCAACGGCCATTGCCTGGCCGGTGGCATGGGGCTGTTCGGCATGTGCGACATGGCGGTGGCGGCCGAGCATGCCAGCTTCGGCCTGCCGGAGGTGAAGATCGGGGTATTCCCCGCGCAGGTGCTGTCGGTGCTGCAGCATCTGGTGGGGCCGCGTCATATCGCCGAAATGTGCATCACCGGCGAGCCGATCGATGCCATCCGTGCCGAGCGCATCGGGCTGGTGAATTATGTGGTGCCGGCGGCCGAACTCGACGCCAAGACCGAATGGCTGGTCGAGCGCATCGTCAGCAAGTCGCCGACCGCGATCCGCCGCGGCAAGGCGATGATGCGCGCCGCCGCCGACATGACTTTCGAGCAGGCGATCTCCTTCCTCGAATCGCAGATCATGACGCTTGCGCTTACCGAGGATGCCAGGGAAGGGCGCGCGGGCTTCGTAGAAAAGCGTGCACCGAACTGGACCGGTCGGTAACGCGCTCAAGTCTCGGAAGAGAAGAAATGAAGCGTCGCGAATTCGCTGTTGCAACCGCTGCCGGCCTGGCCGGCGCGCTGGTCCCGCGCATTTTGCCGGCACAGGAAAACTGGCCGACACGCCCTTTGCGCATCGTGGTCGCCTTTGCCACCGGCAGCGGCAATGACGTCATCGCGCGCCTCCTGGCGCCCAAGCTCAGTGAATCGCTGGGGCAGCCTGTCACGGTGGAAAACCGTACTGGTGCCGGCGGCATGATCGGCACCGATGCGGTGGCCAAGGCGGCGCCGGACGGCTATACCACCGGGCTTGGCACCAGTTCGCAACTGGTGATGAACCCGGCCCTGTTTCGCTCGATGCCGTTCGACATCGACCGCGACCTGACTACCGTTGGCCTGATTTCCAGCACGCCGCTGGTGCTGGTGGCGTCGAAAAAGGCTGGTTGGGCCGACATGGGCGCGATGCTGACCGCCGCTCGCGCCAATCCCGGCCGCATCACCTATGGTTCGGCCGGCAATGGTTCGATCAGCCATATCGTTGGCGAGAGCTTCAAGAAGGAGGCCGGCGTCGATTTGTTGCATGTGCCTTACAAGGGCAACGGCCCGGCGATGGTGGACCTGGCCGCCGGCGTGGTCGACCTGGTGTTCGATGGTTTCGCCACCTCGGGTCAGCACCACAAGAGCGGGGCGATGCGCATCCTGGCGACCAACGGCAAACGTCATCCCGACTACCCGGATGTGCCGACCTTCGCCGAAGCCGGCGTGCCGGGTTACGAGGCGTACACCTGGAACTGCCTGATCGCGCCGAAGGGCGCGCCGCGCGCCATCATCGAGCGCATTAACCGCGAACTCAATCGTGCGCTGGACAGCGCGGACATTCGCAAGCGCATCGAGGGCCTGGGCGCGCAGAATCTGCTTGGTTCCACCCCCGAGTCGGCGGAGTCCTTCGCTGCCGCACAGCGCGCACGTTGGGTGCCGTTGGTGCGCGCCATGAACATCAAGGTCGAGTAGACGGGCTTGGCTCGGCCGAGCCACGCAGGTGAGGTGTTCGGCATAAGGGACTGCGCTAAAATCAGGGTCTCTCCTGATTAGACTTGCAGCGGTGCGTCACTGTGCAAGCACGGCCTTGCCCGATATCGATCTGAACGCGCTTTTGTCCGCCACCGGCCCCCTGGCTGCGGCGATTCCCGGCTTCCGGCATCGCCCGCAACAGGTCGAGATGGCGCAGGCGATCCAGAACGCGATCGAGTCCGAAGGCGTGGCCGTGCTGGAGGCCGGCACCGGCACCGGCAAGACGGTGGCTTACCTGGTGCCGGCGCTATTGGCCGGCGGCAAGGTGATTGTCTCCACCGGCACCAAGAATCTGCAGGACCAGCTGTTTCACCGCGACATCCCGGCGGTGCGTCGTGCGCTCAAGGCACCAGTGACGGTGGCGCTGCTCAAAGGCCGCGCCAACTATGTGTGCCACTACCACCTCGAGAAGACCATCGAGGCCGGGCGCCTGCCGTCGAAGGACGATGCACGCTTCCTGCGCCTGATCGCCAGCGGCCACAAGGCCACAGCGTCTGGTGATCGCGCCGAGTTTTCGCAGGTGCCCGAGAACGCCGCGGTGTGGAGTTACGTGACATCGAGCCGCGAGAACTGCCTTGGCCAGGAGTGCCCGCACCACAAGGACTGCTATGTGCTGGCGGCCCGCCGCGATGCCCTGCAGGCCGATGTGGTGGTGGTCAATCACCATCTGTTCTTCGCCGATGTGATGCTCAAGGACGAAGGCATGGCCGAGCTGCTGCCGGCCTGCAACACGGTGATCCTGGATGAAGCGCATCAGCTGCCGGAGACCGCGCGCCTGTTTTTCGGCCAGAGCGTGGGCAGTAGCCAGGTGATGGAACTGGCGCGCGATGCGCTGGGTGAAGGCTTCAGCGGGGCGCGCGATGCCGCCGATTGGGCCGGGCTCACCCGCGCGCTGGAAAACGCGGTGCGCGATGCGCGCCTGACCCTGCCGGAGAACGCGATTCGCGTTTCATGGACCCAGCTTCTCAAGCGCGAAGCCCTGGAGGATGCGCTGCGCGCGCTGCTGGCGCGCCTGCTCGATCTGGCGCGGCCGCTGGAAGCCAGCGCCGAACGCGCCGAGGGTATCGAGTCGACCTGGCGGCGCGCACAGGAATTGACGGCTGGAATCGAAGGATGGCTCGACGACTGGAGCGACAAGAAACCCGCCCTGCCGGGTTCGGCAGCGGAGGCCGCCAAGGCCAATCCGCCGGTGCGCTGGGTCGAGGTGTTCGGCCACAATTTCCAGCTGCACTTGACGCCAATGTCGATCGCCCCGATGTTCCGCGAGCAGATCCAGGCCGCGCGGCGCGCCTGGGTGTTCACCTCGGCGACCCTGGCGGTGAAGAACGACTTTTCGCTGTATCTGGGTGAACTGGGGCTCGATGAAGTCGACGGCACCCACGCGCAAACCTGGCCCAGCCCCTTCGACTATGCCAGCCAGGCGCTGCTCTACGTGCCGACCGACATGCCGGAGGCACAGGCGCCGGAATTCACCGCACGCGTGGTCGACGAAGCGCTGCCCCTGATCGAGGCGGCCAACCGCAACGGACCGGCCGGTGTATTCATGCTCTTCACTACCTTGCGCGGCATGAACCGGGCGCACGAACTGCTGGTCGAACTGCTACCCAGGCGCGGCATGGAACTGCCGCTGCTGTTGCAGGGTGAAGGCTCGCGCACCGAATTGCTGGAACGCTTCCGCAAGCTGGGCAACGCCGTTCTGGTGGCCAGCCAGTCGTTCTGGGAAGGGGTGGATGTGAAGGGCGACGCCTTGAAGCTGGTGGTGATCGACAAGCTGCCGTTCGCCCCGCCGGATGACCCGGTGCTTTCCGCGCGCATCGATGCGATGAAGCGCCAGGGTCGCAATGCCTTCATGGAATACCAGTTGCCGCATGCCGCCATCACGCTCAAGCAGGGCGCCGGGCGCCTGATTCGCGATGAAACCGATCATGGCGTGTTGATGATCTGCGATACCCGGCTCACCGACAAGCCCTACGGCCGCAAGCTGTGGCAGGCCCTGCCGCCGATGCGCCGCACCCGCTTGCGCCACGAGGCCGAGGCCTTTCTGGGCGGGGCGGGCGGCGCATCCAATAGAATCGAAACTTCAACCGAAGAGGCATCCGAATGAACATCCTGATTACCGGCGGTGGCGGCTTTCTGGGCCAGCGCGTCGCGCGCGCCCTGCTGGCGCAAGGCGATACCGTCAACGCGCGCGGCGAACGCAGCGCGATCAAGCGCATCACCTTGCTGGATATCGCCGAGCCACCCAACGCGATTCGCGATCCGCGCGTCAATTTCGTGCGCGGCGAGGTTAGCAGCCACGGCGCGGTCGTCGAGGCACTTGGGATGGATACCGACGGCATTTTTCACCTGGCGGCGGTGGTCAGCGGCCAGGCCGAAGCGGATTTCGAGCTTGGCATGCGTGTCAACCTCGATGGCTTCCGGGTTGTGCTGGAATCCTGCCGCAAGGTGGGCAACCGGCCGCGCCTCCTGTTCGCCAGCTCGATCGCGGTGTTCGGCACGCCGCTGCCGGACCTGATCACCGATGCGACCACGCCGACGCCGCAAGCCTCATATGGCGTGCAAAAGCTGATCGGCGAGTGGCTCACCGCCGACTACAACCGCAAGGGCTACATCGACGGTCGCGCGGTGCGCATTCCGACCGTCTCGGTGCGGCCGGGCAAGGCCAATGCGGCGGCTTCCTCGTTTGCCAGCGCGGTGATTCGCGAACCGCTTAACGGCATCGACTACGGCTGCCCGGTGCCGGCCGAGACGCTGATGTGGATGTGCTCGCCGGCCAAGGTGGTGGCCAACTTGCTGCGTGCCTATGAACTGCCTTCGGAGGCTTTCGGGGAGTTGCGTGCGGTCAGCCTGCCGGGCCTCACCGTGAGCGTCGCGGAAATGGTCGATTCGCTGCGGCGCCTGGGGGGCGAGGCCGCTGCCAATCGCGTGCGCTATATCAAGGATGAGCGGATTCAGGCGATCGTCAAGACCTGGGCCGCCAGGCTTGATACGCCGCGCGCGCTCGGCATGGGCTTCACCGCGGACAACACCATGGACGAGATCGTCGCACAGTACATCCGCGACGAGAACATCAAGGTTTAAGTGGCGCTGCCCGAAGCGACTGCCGCCGTGCCAGGCGTCGCGGAAGCGATGCTGTCAATGCGGTCGGTGCGGGAACGCCAGAGCGGACCCGCCGCAACGGCCTACCAGAGCATCCACCAGGGACGATTGTCCCTGGGGCCGCGGTTGCGCACGATTTCACTGTTCGGATAATTGCGGTCGATCACCCGCTTGGTATCGTCCCGCAGGTCGGTGAGGCCCATCGCGTCGTAGGCGGCCATCATCAGGAACAAGGCCTCCTCCTGCGCGGGTGCGTTGGGGTAGGTCTGGATCATGAATTGCGCGCGGTTGGCTGCCGCCAGAAACGCGCCGCGTCGCAGGTAGTAGCGTGCTACATGCACTTCATATTGCGCCAGGGCGTTGATCAGGTATTTGAGGCGCAGTCGCGCATCTTCCGCATACTTGCTTTGCGGAAAGCGGTCGAGCAGGATCTTGAAGGTGTCGAAGGACTCGCGCGCCGAACGGTTGTCGCGTTCGGTCGGGTCCTGGCGCGAGACCTTGCCCAGCAGGCCCAGGTCTTCGTTGAACAGGACCAGGCCGCGCAGGTAGTACACGTAGTCGAGGAACTCATGGTTCGGGTAGAGCTTGATGAAACGGTCGGTGGCCGCCACCGAGGATGCCAGGTCGTTGCTCTTCCAGTAGGAGTAGGCGATGTCGATCTGCGCCTGCTGGGCATAGCGCCCGAACGGATACTTGGATTCCAGCGATTCAAGCAGCTTGATCGCCTTGTCCCAACTGCCACCGCGCATTTCCTCGCGCGCTTCGGTATAGATTTTTTGCGCCGACCAGCCGGCGGTCGTGTCATTGACGTTGGGCGTGCTGCCGCAAGCCGCGAGCACGAGCGACGCGCCGAGCGCCGCCAAGAATGCGATCACACGCGAATGTAGGCTAGGATTACAAATCATGCGAGTACGCGCTGAAACACAAGCCTCGGATTATAACGGAGGCCCCGCGGCAGACGAATCGATCCTGCTGGCGGTACCGACAGACGCTCTCGGGCTGCGGCTCGATCAGGTGGTGGCACGCTTGCTGCCGCAGTTTTCACGCAGTCGCCTGCAAGCATGGATCGAGGCGGGGCGGGTTGCCGTGGATGCGCGGGTGGCGACGGGGAAGCAGCGCCTGAAGGGCGGCGAGGCGATCGCGGTGCGGCCCTTGGCCGCCGCAGACGCCACCGCTTTCGAAGCGCAGGCGATTGCGCTGTCCATCGTCTACGAAGATGCCGCGATCATCGTGGTCGACAAGCCGGCGGGCTTGGTGGCACATCCGGCCGCCGGCAACTGGGACGGCACCTTGCTCAACGCGCTGCTGCATCACGCGCCGGAATTGTCCGAAGTGCCGCGTGCCGGCATCGTGCACCGGCTCGACAAGGACACCAGCGGCTTGCTGGTGGTGGCCCGCACACTCGAAGCGCAGACCAACCTGGTGCGCCAGATGCAGGCAAAGAGCGTCAAGCGCGAGTATCTGGCACTGCTGTCGGGCTTTGTGGCCACGCCCGGCGTGGTCGACGCCGCTCTCGGGCGCCATCCGTCGCAGCGTACGCGTATGGCGGTGCTGGCCGATTCGGCCGCCGGCGCCAAATCGGCGATCACCCATTACCGTGTGCTGCGCCAGTTGCAGCGCGACGGACTGCCGGCAACCCTGGTCGAATGCCGCCTGGAAACCGGCCGCACCCACCAGATTCGTGTCCACATGCAACACCTGGGCTTCCCGATCGTCGGCGACCAAACGTATGGCAGGCAACCGTGGCGTAGCTGGTTCCCGCGTCAGGTACTGCACGCATTGCGGCTGGAGATCAGCCATCCGGTCAGCGCGGCGTCGATGCAATGGGAGGCACCGCTGCCTGCCGATGTAAGTGAATTTCTGGATAGCCTGGAAGAAGCATGAACCAGATGCATCCCGAATGGATCGTTCCGGATTGGCCGGCACCGCCACAGGTACGGGCCTTTTTCACCACCCGCGCCGGCGGCGTCAGCCCGGCGCCGTTCGACAGTATGAACCTGGGGCTGCGCAGTGGCGACGCGTTGGGCAATGTCGGGCGTAACCGGGCACTCTTGCGCGCTTGCCTGTCGTCGGAGCCAGCGTGGTTGCGCCAGGTACATGGCAGCAACGCGGTCGCGGCTTCAATGGCGGCAGGGGCTGAAATCGAAGCCGATGCATCGTGGACCGATCAGCCGAACGTGACGTGCGCGGTGATGGTGGCCGACTGCATGCCGGTGTTCCTGTGCGATCGCGATGGCGCTACGGTCGCGGTCGCGCATGCCGGCTGGCGTGGCCTGTCTGCCGGGGTGATTGAAGCCACCGTCCGCGCCATGGGCGTGCCGGGGGAACGCTTGCTGGCCTGGCTGGGGCCGGCGATCGGGCCCGACAATTTCGAGGTCGGCGACGACGTGTTGCAGGCATTTGTTGCGCATGATGCCGCCGCGCAGGCAGCGTTTCGCCCGTATCCGGGCCGGCCCGGCAAGTGGCTGTGCGATCTTTACGCGCTGGCGCGGCAGCGACTGGCGGCGCTCGGCGTGACAAGTGTGGACGGCGGCGGTTTTTGCACCGTTGCCGACCAACGCATGTTTTCGCATAGGCGCGATCAAGGGCGGAGTGGGCGGATGGCGGCGCTGATCTGGCTGGCGTGAAGCCGGTGCAAAAGACCTCGTCGCCAAACCGGCCCAAACCCCTCCCAATGTCAAACGACGCGATGGCGATCACGCGCCTGACAAGATCGCAGGCGCAAGGGCGTTCTTACTTGCCCTTGAACGCAGGCTCGCGCCGCGCCGCCATCGCGGCAACGCCTTCCTTGTGGTCTTCAGTCTTGAACTGCCGGTTCTGCTCGATGCTTTCATGCGCCACCGCGGCGCGAATCGCTTCGACCAGGCCGCGGCGCAGGGTGGCGCGGGTCGACTGCACCGCCAGCGGCGCCGATGTTGCGATCTCGCGCGCCAGCTTGATCGCCTCGGCGCGCACGGCGTCGCGCTCGACCAGCATGTCGGCCATGCCCATCGCCAGCGCTTCTTCGCCGCCGACGCGGCGACCGGTGTAGAACATCAGGGCGGCTTTCTGCATGCCGATCAGGCGCGGCAGGGTCACCGAGAGGCCGAAGCCCGGGTGGAAACCCAGGCGATTGAAGTTGGCCGAGAAGCGCGCTTCGGCACAGGTCACGCGAAAATCGCCAACCAGCGCCAGGCCCAGGCCGCCGCCGATGGCGGGGCCGTGAATCGCCGCCACCACCGGTTTGGCGCAGGCGAACATGCGCAGTGCCTCGTCGTAAATCGGGTTGACGCGGCGCGGGCTGTCGTTCACCGGGCGTGCCTCGCGTTTGCTGAAGTCGGCGCCGGCGCAAAAAGAGGTGCCCTGCGCACACAACACGAGGCTGCGAAACTCGGGGTCGTTGTCGACCTCCTCGAAGGCGCTAGCCAGCGCCTGCAGCATTTCAGGATCGAAAAAATTGTGCGGCGGCTTGCAGATTTCGACGATCGCCACATGCGCATCGCGGCTGATTTGCACAATGGCGCTGGTTGGGGTGTTGGTCATGCCGTGTCTCCGATGATGGGTGCTTGGTTTTGTATCGAGGCTTGCGTTACCTGCTCGAATCGTGTGGTACCCGGCATGCGCAGCCGCTAGCGGCCTGTCGGGCTTGGGAAACGTCGGCTGCAAATCGGCCGCAGCGGTCCATTTTTCACCGTCTTCTTGGCCCATAGCTGGGCTATGGGCCTTCGAATCCCGCAAAAACTGTCCTCGCTGGGGCCAATTTTCGCTCTCGACGCCCTAAGTCCGACAGGCTGCCAGACCGCGATCGCCACCCAGGCGGGCACGATCAGCCCAACCCGGCGCAGCTTGATGCGATAGTCGATGAAAAATTCCGGCACGTTCAGTCGGGCCCTGCTTGCAGCGTGTGGGCGCAGGTCGGACAACGCTGAAGGCGAACGATGTGAAGGCTTTTGTGTATGCGCGTCGCGGATGGCCACTGGCGGGTTCTCGGTAGGTGCAAAATGGTACGTTGAAGCGCCGCTGTTCCGCGCTTTGCAGCCGGTGCGGCATGCGAGAATTCGGATTCAAGGGCCTTGTTGCAAGCGATAGGTGGTACGAGTTCTGATCAGGGGAAGGTGCATGTCGATTGTTTTTCGATCCGCATGGCAGGTCGCGGCAGCGGCCGTGCTTGTCGTGGTGTGTCTGGCTGCCGGCGCACAGGGCGCTCACCGCCATGTCGATGAAAAGGGGCGGGTAACCTATAGCGACGTCCCGCAGGTAAAGCCGGCCAAGCCGACGGGCACGCAGGTGATGCCGGCCGATGCTGTGCAGGCGCGACCTGTGCAAGCCGGGAGCGGCACGCAATACCAGCCGACCGGTCCGGTGATCGACTACTCCGGGCGCTATTCGGCAACCGAACCGTATGGGTTCAAGTCCTCCGGCAAGTCGGCGCCGCTCCATGTTCCGGAAAAGTCGCTGGACCAGCGCATCGAAGAAAAGAACGCACGCCAGGCCAAGCTGGAACGCGAAGCAAAGGAGCGCGAGCAGGCGAATCGCGAGAAGGCCATCGAGCAGGACCGTGCACGCGTCGAGCGCGAGGCCAGGCTGCGGCTGGAGAACGACAAGCGCAAGCTGCGCGAGTTGAGCCGCGAGAACGATCGTCGTTGAGCGCGCAAGCGAGCGAAGCTGAGTTCATGCGCCCGCTCCTTGCAGCTGCACTCGCATTGTCGTGCGCCACCTTCCAGGTGTGGGCACAAGGGGTGTACCGGCATGTTGACGAGCGCGGCCGCGTCACCTTCAGCGACGTGCCGCCAGACAATAGCGCCGAGCGCCTGCGCCGCCTGACCCCGAATGCGGGTTCGAAAGAGGCGGTAAACCAGATCGAGATCGCCAGGCGCGAACGACAGCAGTTCGAAGCCGAGGAGCAACTGGCCGCGCAGAGACGGGCGGCGGCAGCGCGTCCGCCGCCGCCGCCACCACCGCCGATCATCATTCCAGGGCGACGCGGTGGTTTTGACTCGACCCAGCCACCGGCGCAGCCCGCGAACGACTCCAGTCGCCGCTACTGAGCGGGCAAAGGCCACACAGTCTCGCGGTCGTTGCCGACTGCAGGGCATGCCAGAGCCGGACGGCCCGGAGCCTGCCCAAGGAAGTGGAGCGCCTACCGTTACACTGGGGGAGTCTTGCGCCGCAACCGGGCGGCGAGACAGCAGGCTGCCGGCAATGGCCGCTGGGAGAGAAGGAAACATCATGCGTGCAGTCTTGCGTGTCATTGCGTGCCTGTCACTGGCCGCCGCGGCCGGCGGCTTGCTGGCGCCAGCCGTAGTTGCCCAGACCTACCCGACGCGACCCGTGCGCATCCTCGCCGGCTTCCCGCCCGGTGGCGGTACCGACATCACAGCGCGCATTCTGGTCGTCAAGTTGTCGGAATACTGGGGCCAGCAGGTGATTGTCGAGAACCGCGCCGGCGCCAGCGGCACCATTGCCGCGGACCTGGTGGCGAAGTCGGCACCGGACGGGTACACGCTGCTGATGGGGCTGCCCAATTCGAACGTGGTGGCGCAGCAGGCCTTCCCCAAGCTGCCCTACGACCAGCAGAAGGATTTCGCGCCGGTGGTGCCGGTGTCGCAGGTTGCGCTGGTGCTGACCTTGCACAATGGCGTGCCGATCAATGACGTGAAGACGCTGATCGCGCAAAGCAAGACCAAGCAATTGCGCTACGCGTCCTCCGGCAATGGCAGCGTGCAGCACATGTCGACCGAGACCTTCAAGTTCCTGACTGGCGCCGACCTGCTGCATATTCCCTACAAGGGCAGCGGCCAGGCGGTAATCGACCTGATCGCCGGCCAGGTCGACATGAATCTGGACACCATGCCCACGGTGCTGCAGCACATCAAGGGCGGGCGCCTCAAGGCCATCGCGGTGGGCACGCCCAGGCGCACCGTGCAACTGCCGGAGGTACCGACGATTTCAGAGTCCGGCGTACCCGGGTTTGTGGCGACCAACTGGTATGGCCTGTTCGCACCGGTCGCCACACCGCGCGAGGTGATCGCCAAGATCAATGCCGATACCAATCGCGCGATTGCCGCGCCCGACATTCGCGAGAAGATCATCAACTCCGGCGGCGAGCCGACCGGTGGCGGCAGCGAGGAATTCGCCACGTTTGTGCGCGCCGAGATCGCCAGGGCCGCCAGGACCATCAAGGATGCGAGCATCAAGTTCGACTAAAGTCCTGCTTCCCGCCTGCAAGCGGGGTGCGGCGATTGCCATGACACTTACCAACAAGGAATTGAATTGATGAGCATCACCCTGTTACCGACGACCGTGGTCGGCAGCTATCCGCAGCCCGACTGGCTGATCGATCGCGCCATGCTTTCCAAGGTGGTGCCGCGCGTGAACATGCATGAAATGTGGCGCATCCCGGCCGAACGCCTGGGCGAAGCGCAGGACGATGCCACCATCCTGGCGATTCGCGACATGGAACGTGCCGGCATCGACATCATCACCGATGGCGAGATGCGCCGCGAGAGCTATTCCAACTATTTCGTCGCCGCCCTCGAAGGCGTGGATGCCGACAATCCGGCGGTGATTGTCAACAAGGCCGGGCGTGAAACCCGCGTGCCGCGCGTCACCGGGCCGATCCGCCGGCGCCAGGCGGTCGAGTTGCGTGACCTCATGTTCCTGCGCGCCAACACCGACCGCAAGATCAAGATCACCCTGCCGGGGCCGTTCACCATGGCGCAGCAGGCGCATGACGAGCACTATGGCGATCTCGAAGCGATGGCCATGGGTTTCGCCGAAGCCGTCAATGCCGAAGTGCGCGACCTGGCCGCTGCCGGAGCCGACGTGATCCAGCTCGATGAGCCATGGTTGCGCAACGATCCGGACAACGCCAAGCGATTCGCCGTCAGGGCGATCAATCGCGCACTCGAAGGCGTGAACGTATCGACCGTGGTGCATCTGTGCTTCGGTTATGCCGCGGTGGTACCGGGGCAGAAACCCAGTGGCTACTCGTTTCTCACCCAGCTGGCCGACAGCGTGGCCGAGCAGATTTCGATCGAATGCGCGCAGCCGGCGCTCGACCTGGGCATGCTCCAGGACTTGTCGAACAAGAAGATCCTGCTGGGCGTGATCGATCTGGGCAGCCCGGCCATCGAAAGCGCGGAAGATGTCGCGGCACGCATCCGCAATGGCTTGAAGCATGTGAGCGCCGAGCGCCTGATACCGGCGCCGGATTGCGGCATGAAGTATTTGTCGCGGGCTACGGCGTTTGGAAAACTCAAGGCCCTGGCGGACGGTGCGGCGATTGTGCGCAAGGAGCTTGGCTAGTCGCGTGCAGGAGAGGTTACGGCAGGTGATCCGTAAGCGTGCGCCTGGTGCGTACTGACACTTTCCTGACGCCAAACGCACGATGCCTCTGAATCCACGTCAAACCGCGCGTACCGCTTTGATCGCAGCCACGGTATTGAACCTGCCGTTCGGCACCGTCTATGCATTCAGCGTGTTCTTGAAACCGATGGAAACCTTGCTTGCGATCAGCCGTGCCGAGATGACGCTGGTGTTCGCATTGGCGACCATCAGCCTCACCGTCGGCATGAACCTGGCGCCGCGCCTTTATCGATCGCTGTCGCCGGTGCTGCTGGTGCTGGCATGCGGTGTCGGCAGTGCGGCCGGCCTCTTGTTGACCGCGCGCGCCACGGGCTTTGCCCAGTTGGCGCTCGGTTACGGCGTGCTGTTCGGTATCGGCGGCGGTATCTGCTTCATCGTCATGCAGCAGGCGGTCAACCAGGCCTCGGCGACCACCAGCGGCCTGGTCAACGGCTATTTGGTGAGCCTGTATCCGCTGGGCGCGATGCTCGGCGCGCCGCTGTTCGGCTGGGGCATCCAGGCGTACGGCCTGCGCGCCACCCTGGCCGGATTGGCTGTCACAGTACTGGTCACCGCGGTGATCGCCGCATTGATGCTGCGCAGCGCCGGAATTCGCATGCATGACCCGGTCGCACCTGTGGCAAGTGCGGACTCCGGCAAGCGCGGGGTTTTTTGGTGCCTGTTCACGGTGTTCTTTCTGGCCGCCGCGGCCGGCCTCACGGTATTGAGCCAGGCCGCGGGGATCGTGCAGGCCTATGGCGGCAAGACCGCGCTGGCCTTGGGCGCCACCACGCTCATCACCGGCGCGATTGCGGCGATGCGAGTTGGCGGCGGTGCCCTGGTGGACCGCTTCGCCGCGCCGCATGTGGCTTGTGCGGCACACCTGTGGTCGCTGACCGGGGCGCTGATTCTCACCATCTGGCCGGGACCCCTGGTAGCCGTGCTGGGTCTGGCGATGATCGGCATGGGCTATGGCGTTATCTCCGGCCTGACTGCCGGGGTGATTCCGCGCTACTGGCACCGCAACGTCTTCGGCCACATCGCCAGCCGCATGTATATCGCCTGGTGCATCGCGGCGATCAGCCTGCCGGTGCTGGCAGGCTGGCTGTTCGACCGCACCCAGGGCTACGTGGGGGTGGTGATGATCGCAGCGGTGATCAACGTGCTGGGCGCGCTGCTGGCGCTGCGCCTGCCGCTGCCGGTGCGCGCTGCGGCGGCGTCGACGCCCTGAGCGATGCGTGGCAGCGGCTTGTTTTGGCGGCGCCGCGCCGGTGGCGATCGCGGTATTGGCGCTATGCTTGCGGCTGCGGCTTGATCCGCATGCGTTGCTATCCACAACAATCGGGGAGTCATCATGAGCGGCAGCGGAATTGAAGTGCAGCCCACGTCCGGCGCGGTGGGCGCCTACATTGCCGGCGTTGATCTGTCAAAGCCGCTGACAGACCGCGAGCTTGCCGTGATGCGCGCGGCATTTGATGAGCATGGCGTGATCTTCCTGCGCGACCAGAGCATCACGCCCGAGCAGCACATCGCCTTCGCCAGTCGCATCGGGGTGATCAACATCAACCGTTTTTTCAAGGCGGTGCCCGGCTATCCGCAAATCGCCGAGGTACGCAAGGAACCGGAACAGAAGACCAATATCGGCGGCGCCTGGCATACCGACCACAGCTACGACGAGATTCCCGCGCTGGGCTCGATCCTGCTGGCGCGCGAGGTGCCGCCCAAAGGCGGCGACACCATGTTCGCCAGCATGGGCCTGGCATTCGACGCCTTGTCGGATGGACTCAAGCACACCTTGGAAGGCATGCGCGCGGTGCATTCCAGCCGCCATGTGTTCGGCGCCGAAGCCGCATACCGCAAGAACTCCGGTGATCGTCTCGGCAACGCCGAGGCGGCCACCCAGGATGCGGTCCACCCGGTGGTGATCCGCCATCCCGGGACCGGCCGCAAGCTGTTGTACGTCAATCCCGGCTTCACCACCCATTTCGAAGGCTGGACCGCGGCCGAGAGCGAGCCACTGCTGAGCTACCTCTATCAGCATGCGTCCAGACCTGAGTTTCAGACGCGCTTTTCCTGGCAGCAGGGCTCGATCGCTTTTTGGGACAACCGCGCGACCTGGCACCTGGCGATCAACGACTATCATGGCGAGCGGCGCCTGATGCATCGCATCACGCTCGAAGGCGTGCCGATCAATTGATGCGCGTGGCACGCGCAGCGCGAAACAGGCTTGATTGAAATGTGCTACCGACCCAAATGCAGTGCTCCGCTGTAAAACCAAATGGAAAGGTGATCATGATGCGAGTATGGAAGACTTGGACGATTGTCGCGCTCTCGCTTGTACTGCCGGCCGGTCAGGCACTGGCGCAAGCCTTTCCGAACAAGCCGATCCGCGTGGTCGTGCCCTATGCGCCTGGCGGTGCCACCGACATCATGGGGCGGGTGGTGGCGCAGCGCATGGGCGAGATACTCGGTCAGCAGGTGCTGGTCGACAATCGTCCGGGAGCCAACACCGGCATCGGCGCGGAAGCGGTGGCCAAGGCGCCGGCCGATGGCTATACCCTGATGTTCACCAACGACGCCACCTTCGTGCTCAACCCGGCCTTGTTCGCCAGCCTGCCTTACAACATGGCGCGCGACTTCGTGCCGGTTGCCACCGTGGCCTACCTGAACCTGGCACTGGTGGTGGCGGCCAGCCTGCCGGTCAACAATTTCGCCGAGCTGGTGGCCTGGACCAAGTCGAAATCGGGCAGCATCAGCTACGGTTCCTACGGCGTGGGCAGCCAGGCTCACCTGATGGGCGAGATGTACAAAAAGCTTTACGCGACCGACATGGTGCATGTGCCCTACAAGGGCTCGGCACCGGCGGTGGCGGATGTGATCGGCGGCCAGGTGGTTTTCACCTTCCCGGCGATTCCGACGGTGCAGGGCTTCATCAAGTCGGGCCGGGTCAAGGTCCTGGCGATCTCCGGCGACAAGCGCTCGCCCCTGTTGCCCGAGGTGCCAACCTTCATCGAGGTTGGTGCGAAGGACATGGATATCGGCGCCTGGTACGGTTTCTTCGCGCCAGCCGGCACGCCGCGCGAAGTGGTGGCACGGCTCCATGCTGCGGTGGCCAGCATGCTAACCAACCAGGAATTCGTCGACAAGCAACTGGCGCCGCAGGGCATGCTGCCGATGAATCTTTCCACCGAGCAGGTGGCCTCGCTGATGCGAAGCGAAAGCGAGCGCATGACGCGCATCGTCAGGCTGTCGGGTGCGAAGGTGGAATAGTTCTGCTGTCGGTGAGGTCGGCGGCAATGCCGGCCAAGCCGGCCACGGTGCCGACCGAGATGCCGATGCAAATGCCCACGACGATGCCGAAAGCGGCGACGATGCCGGCAGCGCCGGCTACGACGCTGATGATTGCGATGATGCTTTTTTCGATGCTCATGATGATCCCCTCAGATCCTGGCGCCTGGTGTTTCGATCGCCCCGGCCGGCCTTCAAGCGATCACCACATGACGCATTTATAGGCGGCTGCGGCGGCTGCCGGAAGGTGGAGCAAGGTGACTGTGGTGCGTTTACGCACCTGGTGTCCCGCGAGCCATGCAATGTTGTGCGAAATGTCTCGTTATTCGCGAATGCAGCAGGCCTTGCCTGCGGGCTTGTTCAGCGTTTTCCGGGCAACCGGTTCACGGATTTGGGAAAAAGCAGCTGGAGCCCTTGATCGGGCGCCGCCATCTTTTCGGATTGGACTGCCTGCACATACTCGCCACTGCGCAAGTACCAGGTGGTGCCGACCCGCCGCGGCTTGCACAGGGACACAAAGCGCGGGCAACCGACGGCGAGTGGCGGTGACTGGGAGTCGCGGTTGGAGCGCATGCCCGGATTATTGGCTCGCATGCCGCTTGCGATTGTCAATAACGGTGAAAACATCACCTTTTGTAAAGGTTTCGCGCACGCCGGGACCTCAGGTTTTCTGTCGCGCAATCCGTGCCGCAAGGTAGGGCGCGCGGGCGCCAAAGCGGGCCTTGCAGGCCCTCTTGACTGGATGGAGGGCCGCACTCGCGCAAACCGCTTGCGGTGGCGATGACACCCGGTACTTGCGCAATGCCCGCCATGCCATCTCGCGTCGCGCGGCATGGTGAGAGTCAGCCGTCAGGACAAGCCTTGATTCGGGTTGATCAGGTATTTCGTGCCGGTGGCGCGCTTGCCATAGGCTGCTATCTCTGCAAGCGCAAGCGCCCCGCTGAGCGAAATCGTCTTGGTGTAATGGCTGGCGAAGGTGGTCTTCAATTCAGCGGCGACGCGCTCGCGCAGTTTCTGCGCCTCGGCGAAACCGATCTTCTGCAGGAAGGGCGTCAACAACCAGCCGCCCACACCCCACGCCATGCCGAAGCCGCGGTTGAAGGTGGTGGGACCGGTGTCGAGGCCGCCGTAGATGTAGACCTGCTTGTGCACCGATGAACCGTAGCGGCTGTATTCCTTGGCAGTGCGGTTGATCGCGGTTTCCATGCAGCCGAGAATCTGTCCGGCCAGCTTGCCGCCGCCGATGGCGTCGAAAGCGATGGTGGCGCCGGTGGCAGCCAGCGCGTCGGTCAGCTCGTCGATGAAGCTGGGGCTGCTCGAGTCGCAGACATGGGTCGCGCCGGCGGTGCGCAGCAGTTCGGACTGATCGCGGCTGCGCACGATGTTCACAAGCTTGATGCCGTCTGCCAGGCAGATTCGGTTGAGCATCTGGCCCAGGTTGGATGCGGCGGCGGTGTGCACCAGGGCGGTGTGCCCTTCGCGCCGCATGGTTTCGGTCATGCCCAGCGAAGTGAGCGGGTTGACGAAACACGAGGCGCCTTCGGTCGCCGTGGTGCCCGCCGGCAGCACCAGGCAGGCCTTGGCCTTCATCGCGCGGTATTGCGCATACATGGCGCCGCCCAGGATCGCGACGGTCTTGCCGAGCAGCGCTTGTGCTTCCGCGGAAGCGCCGGCGGCGACCACGGTGCCGGCGCCTTCGTTGCCGACCGGCATTGATTCGTCCAGGCGCCCGGCCATTGCCTTCATCAATGCGGCGGGAATGTCCGCAGTCACCACCGGCTGCGCCGACGTGCCGCTGGCGCATGCGCTACCCATATCGGCGGCGCCGAACAAGAGGCCCAGGTCAGAGGGATTGATCGGCGTGGCCTCGATGCGTACCAGCACCTCGTCGGCCCGGGGCACCGGAACGGCAACACTGGCAAGGCTCAGTTCAAGCTGGCCGCTGGTCTTGACCAATGAGCGCAGTTGCAATGCAGAGGTGGGGATTGCTGGTGCCATGATGCGAGTCTCCTTTGGTTGTGGCGGCAGTATAGGAGTTTGCGGTCGGTTGGTCGGGCGTGGCCATGTGGTGCGCATGCGATCGAAGAACGACCGCGGCTAGCACCGTGATCCGAAAAGTTCGACGCATGAAACCACGCCTTCGACCCCACGGCGTCGTTGCAACTGCGCGCCATGGCTAGAGCCAGGGCTGCGGTTTTTCGCCCAGCCCTGAGGCCAGATCCATCGCTTTCTTTTGTGCCGAGGCTTGCGGGCCGCGGTTTAGCGGCCTGTCGGATTTAGGAAACGTCGGCTGCAAATCGGCCGCAACGTTCCACTTTTCGCCGGCTCCTTGGCCCATAGCTGGGCTATCGACCGTCGAATCCAGCAAAAAGCTGTCCTCGTTGGGGTCAATTGTCGCTCTCGACGCCCTAAGTCCGACAGGCTGCATGTGCCTTTACCGGCGTTTTCAGCCGGGCAAGCACCAACTGGATCATCGCGCCCAAGATGGTGAAGCTGACGCTATGCGGCAATTTCGCCGTCGGCGTGTATGCGCGCGATCTCGGTGCCCACATCTGGTCGATGGCAGGCAAGCGGCAACTGCCGTCCGACCTCGACTATCGCATTCTTGAATTCAGGTGATTCGACACATCGGACTCAAGCTCGATTAGGCGGGCAATCCGTTCAGGCCGCCGCACCCTGCATGCGATAGAACGAGTCGATTCCGGCTTCTTCACGCAAACCGGAGAGTTCGCCGCCAGCCGGTGGCGTGAAATGCGGGATGCCGATGGCGTCGGCCACGCGCACGAAGCCGTGGAACGCGGCCACTGTTGCAGCTGCATCGACCAGACCCGTCCCGCCGATCAAGGGCAGCAAGGCCGCGCGCGCGGCCGCCAAACGGGGTGCATCGCGCAGCACCACCGCCTCGGTGAATTCGAGCAGTTCGGCCGCATGCGCGATATCGACGCCGGCATCGAATCCGCTGGTCACACCACCCAAGGCCACCTGCTTGCCTTCCGATTGCATGCTCTCACGGAGCATGTAGGCATGTGCCGCCGTTCAGTAGACGCACTGGTGCAATGCTGACACCCGTGAGGCCAGGATCTCGGTCTGCGGCCGGCTGATGGCGCGCATGGCCGGCAGGTCGAAGCGATAGATCGCCTGGCCCGGCAGGTAATGACAATTGGCCAGCGCCCAGTAATCGCGCATCGATTGCGGCACCGACGACAGGGCGCGATAGATGTAACCGGCCTTCGGGCCGGGGTACATCGGTCCGTCGGCCTCGACCACGTCCGGCGGCTCGACGATCGGCAGCCAGGCCGCATCCTTGCGCGCGCCCGGCGGGCGGTAACGTGTTGCAGCACCGGCCTTAGGCGCAGGCAGTGGCCGGTCTGGCAGGCCCAGTGCGCGAGTACAGGTATCCATCATCATCACCATGGCAATGATGCCGGCGATCTCGACATACTCGCCTTCGGTCATGCCCTGCGCAAGTACCGACTGCGCCCAGGCTTCCGACAGGCGGCCCGGGTCGTTCACGGTACGATGGATCAACTCCACCTCCGCGACGCTCAAGGCACGCAGGCTGTCATGCGCGCCGGCAACGCCGTTGGGCGAAAGCGCTGCCTTGATGCGCGCGCAATGGGCGCAGCCGAACGCGTGGCGAATCTCGGCTGTGACCGCGACGCGCCTTTGGCCATCCAGCCAGGTGCCTGGCGCGGCGATTGCCTGCCAGGCGCGTTCGTGCGCCTCGGCAAGATCGCCGCGGACGGGTAGATCGGTTTCCGCAAACGCGCGAGCTGCTGACATGTCGGCTTCCTCCTGTGAATGCACGAGTCTAGAAGAACAATGCCGGCGAGGCAAGCAGCCCGTTCGCGACTTGCCCGTTATTCGGCGCCGCATCAGCCCGGCTACATGCGGTACTGCAGTCCGACTGTCAGGTAGTTGAAGCGCGCGAAGTTGTACAAGGTGTTGCTGTCGGCACCGCCGTCGAGCACGCGCACGCCCGCAAACGCGGACACGCGGTCGCCGAAATCGTGCACGTAACGCAATGAAAGATCGATCGCGCGACCGCGCCCGCCGACCAGGCCGTCGCCTTCAAAGGTGATGCGCGAGCGCTTGTCCAGACGATATTCGCCGTAGAGATGGAGCAAGGGCACGAAGCCGGTGTCGCTTTTGGTCGAGGTCACACCGCCTTGCCTCAAGGTGATTTCGGCGTCGCGAATCTTGCCGGTCACGCCGGCCTTCCAGGTCCAGTTGCTGTCTTCGCGGAAGGTGTAGCGCCAGGTGGCGCGATAGGAGTTGAAGCGGTACTTGGCCTCGACACCACCGGGAGCGAAGCGCTGACCCTGGAAATTGACTGCCTGATCGAAGTTGCCCGATTCCTTCAGTCCAAGCGGCGCGAGCACAAGTCGTAACTCGTGACGTGGAGCCAGGCCGGTGGAAAATTGCACGCGCGGCGCGAAAAACGGGCCGCTGCCGGTGACGCGATCGAGTCCGAAGCGCGTGCCGCTGGCGTCATTCGGCAATTGGACATCGTTCTTCTGCTGCCACGCCGCGCCGGCCTCGAACTCCAGTACCGATGGGGCTGTGGCTTGCGCAAGCGCATTGCCGATCATGCCGGCAGAGAGTGCGGCGGCGCTCAAGGAAACGGCGTGACGGTGCAATCGCAGGTGTGGCTTGAACATGAGGGGCTTTCTGGTTGGTGGGAAGAAGGGCCGGACGGATTCCGGGTAGCCAAGTCTGGCGCGGCATACTCGCCATGTTGCTGTCACCCTGGTGCTCGGGGCTTTACGGTGAATTCGCGGACTCGCTTCGAAGCCGCCGGCGCGGGCACTTCGGGCACCGGTGACTCGACTTCGCCGTTGCGGAATTGATCCATGCGCCAACTGTTGATCGCTTCAATCAACAGAATCAACTCGCCTTCATGCATCATGCGGTCGGCACGGGCCACGCCCGCACATAGTTCGAACACTGTGCGGCGCAATACAGGATCGTTCACCTCGGATAGAAGCCCGGTGATGGTGGCCGGCGGGATGTGGCAAGCGTCACGATCTTCGGCCGCCGCGGCAGCCAGCAGGTCCGTGCAAAGATCCTGCACGACCATGTTCAGTTCGCCTGGAGGCAGGCCCAGCCTCGCGCCGGCATCCATTCTCTCAAGCGCAGTCAATTCGATTTGCTTGATGTTGCCGTCTGCCAGCAAGGTAAGGGCGACGATGCGGGCGGCGGCGTGGGGGCTGTTGCTGGGATAGGTGCGCATGATGTGTATTTGTTTGAACGGATGGATATTCAGTGGATGGAACTTTGAGTGGGGGTCGGCCGGCTCAGGCGGCAACACTTGTTGCCTGTTTGCGCATGAAGAGCTTGATCAGGCCACTGACAACAAGGCCCGCCACCAGCAACAGGATGCAGCCGAAGGCCCATCCGACCCACACGACCGGCGACAGCCAGGCGAGAGCCGCGGGCGCGTAAGCGAGCAGCGATTCGAAGGCGGGCCGCAGCGCCGTCAGCATCGAACCCAGGGTTTCCAGCGCCGCCGGCGGCAGCCACGCGGTCAGCCATTCGGGCAGCGATTGCGATGCCACGCGGCCGGGCAGGTCCGCCAGTCCGCCCGCCTGCGCGCCCGACCATGTGAGGGCCGCGTGCAGCGCCCAGGCGGTGAGTGACCAGAGGACGAGGAGGCTTGCCACCAGCAGCCATGTCAGTACGTGGAACATTCTTTTCTTTTCTCTCTTGTGTTTACGATGCCCCGGACTATAGGTCTAAAGGAGGTATTGGGAAAGAGGAGTAAGCAATACAATTACTTCGTAAAAACCGAACGAAAGGGGAAACCTTCATCATGCAGGAACTGAACTATCGCCACCTTCACTATTTCTGGGTGGTGGGCAAGGAAGGCGGTATCGCCCGCGCAGCGCAACGCCTTGACATGGCGGTGCAAACGGTCAGCGCGCAGGTGCGCGCGCTGGAGCAGTCGCTTGGTCATACCCTGCTTGCAAACGTGGGGCGGCGGGTCGAACTGACTGCAGCCGGGCGCGCGGCGTTTCACTATGCCGAGCAGATTTTTCAGCTGGGCGGGCAATTGCCCGGCGCCGTGCGCGACGCCGCCTCGGCGCCGCAAGTGCGCTTCAGTGTAGGCATCTCCGACGGGCTGCCCAAGCTGGTGGTGCGGCGATTCCTGCAATCGGTGTTGTCGACCCCGATGCTGCGCCTGCTTTGTCACGAAGGCGAGTTCGAGGAATTGCTGGGCGAGTTGGCGCTGCATCGACTCGACGTGGTGTTGTCCGATCGCGCCGCCCCTGCCAACCCCAAACTCAAGGTCTACAGCCACTCGCTGGGACAGGCGCCGCTGGCCTGGTATGCGGCGGCCACCACGCGGGCAGGCGCCAAGGCGGCCTTTCCGGCCTGTCTCGAGCGCTTGCCGGTGTTGCTCCCAACCACGCACTCGGTGGTGCGCGTGTTGCTGGATGACTGGTTTCGACGTATCGGCGTGCGGCCAAGGGTTGTCGGCGAATTCGAGGACAGCGCCTCGCTGATCACCTTCGGTACCGGCGGGTTCGGCGTGTTTCCCGCACCGGAATGGCTGGCGGTGGAGCTGCGGCGAGCCTACGGGGTCAAGCTGATCGGCCGTTGTCCCGACGTATGCGAAAACTTCTATGCAATCTCGGCCGAGCGCCGTGTGCATCACCCACTGGTGCAAATGTTGCTGCGCTCGCAAGACTCCCTGGGGCAAGCGCCGCGCTGACCTCAACCCGGCTTCCAGCCCTTGGGCAAACGCGGCTTCTCGATGTTGGCCAGCCCGCACAGCACATCGGTCATGCCGGAAAAATCGATCGCGCCATGGCCAGCCGCGCGTGCCAGGCTGAACGATTCATGCACGGCGGCGGCCACCGGCATCGGTACCTTCGCCGCATGCGCCGATGACACCACCAGCGACAAGTCCTTGTGCGCCAGATCGACGGTGAAGCCGGGCGTCACATCGCCGGCCAGCACCTTGTTGGGCAGGTTCATGCGCAGTTGGCCGTTGTTGGCCGAGGTGCCCAGCAGGACTTCCATGGTCTTGGCCAAGTTGAGGCCGAAGCGCTGTGACAGCGCCAGCGCTTCCGCATTCACCTGCGTGAGCGTGATGGCGACATAGTTGTTGACCAGCTTGGTGCGTCCACCCGTGCCCACTGCGCCGCAGTGGTAGATGGCATTGCCCATGGCCTCGCACAGGGGTTTGACACGAGCGAAATCGGCGTCGCTGGCGCCCACCATGAACAGCGACTCGGCACGGTCGGCATGCTCGGCCAGGCGTCCGACCGGGGCGTCGACCATGGTCAGGCCGTGCTTCACCGCCGCAGAGGCGAGACGGTCGGTGGCAAGCGGGTCGATGGTGCTCATGTCCATCAGCAAGGCGCCCTTCTTCGCATGGGCGAATACGCCGTCGGTGCCGAGCGCCACTTGCTCGACCTCGACTGAAGAGGGCAGCATGGTGACAATGATGTCGCTTTGGCGCGCGATGTCGGCCACGCTGGTTCCCGCCTTGGCGCCCGCCGCGACCAGTGTGGCTACGGCTTCCGGGTTGATGTCCAGCACCACCAGGTCGAAACCCTTCTTGACCATGTTGGTTGCCATCGGCCGGCCCATGCGACCCAGCCCGATGAATCCGATCTTCTGCATTTATGTCTCCGTTTCGTTCAGGGGAGCACTGGACAAGTTCGTAGGCTGTGAAGCCGCTCCTGCAAGATATGGAATCGAACAGACTCTTGGTTCGCGAATCCGCATTCCATCGACTTGTTCAGTGTTTTTTTGGCGGTTTGCCGCTTCAGGCAGGCGTGAAGGTCGGTACCGGCTGGCCACCCTCGGTCGGTGTGAACTTCACCTTCACTTCCTGGCCGATGGCGAGCGTGCCGGGCGCGAAGTCGACGATGTTGGTCATCATCGACACCCCTTCGTCGAGCGTCACGTAGGCGATGGTGTAGGGCACCGGCACGCCGCGATGCATGGTGCTGTAGGTGTAGATGGTACCGGTACCCTTGGCCGGCACCCACTTAACCTGGTCCGAAAAACAGTGCGGGCAAATGCGCCGCGGGTAGAAGTGATATTCGCCACAGGCGTCGCACTTGCCCACCAGCAGTATGCCTTTGGCGCAGGCGTCGAAGTACTCCTGGTTTTCCGGGTTGGTGACAGGCGACGGGATGCTGCGTTGTGCTGTGCTCATTTCCATGCCTCCTATTCACGTTCCATGATGACGGTGGCGCCGACATGGCGCGCGCCGAGTTGGCCGCCGGTGCCGTGCGCCAGCGCCAGCCGGCAGTTGGGCACCTGCACCTTGGGATGCGCTTCGCCGCGCAGTTGCCTTACCGCCTCGATCACCTTGGTCATGCCGCCGCGATTGGCCGGGTGGTTGTTGCACAACCCGCCGCCGTCGGTGTTGAAGGGCAGCTTGCCGACGCCGGAGATCAGGTTGCCGTCTGAGACGAACTTGCCGCCTTCGCCCTTCTTGCAGAAGCCCAGGTCTTCCAGTTGCATGATCACCGTGATGGTGAAACTATCGTAGATCGACGCGTACTGGATGTCGGACGGCTTGACGCCGGCCTCGGCGAATGCGATCGGGCCGGTGACAGCCGCGCCTGAATAGGTGAGGTTGACGCGGCCGCCCATCTGCCCCTTGGGCGATTCGCCCACGCCCATGATCTTCACAAGCGGGCGCTTCAGGCTTTTGGCGATTTCCGGGCTGGTGACGATCAGGGCACCGCCGCCGTCGCTCACCACGCAGCAGTCGAGGCGGTGCAGCGGATCGGCGATGAGCGGCGAATTGATGACGTCTTCAACCGTCACCACATCGCGCAGCATGGCGTGCTCGTTGTACTGCGCATGATGCGAAGCCGCCACCTTGACCCAGGCCAGTTGCTCCGAGGTGGTGCCGTATTCATGCATGTGGCGCATTGCCACCATGCCGTAGCCATTGGCGGTGGCCATGCCGTAGGGGAACTCGTAGGCCATGTCGGGCGCGTTGGCGCCGTAGTTGCGCGCCTGGGTACCTGAAGAGCCTTCCGAACGTGGCCGGCCGGCCAGGGTGATCAAGGCGACGCTGCATTTGCCCAGTGCAATCGCTTCGGCGGCGTGCGCCACATGGATCAGGTAGGAAGAGCCGCCGCTGTCGGTGGAGTCGACGTGCTTGAGCTTCAGGCCCATGTAGTCGACCATCGACATCGGCCCCAGGCCGGGTGCGTCGCCGGCGCAGAAATAGCCGTCGACGTCGTTCTTGGTGAGACCGGCGTCCGCCAGCGCGCCCCTGGCGCATTCGGCGTGCAATTGGGCCACTGATTTGTCCGGCGCCTTGCGCGTCGGGTGTTCGAAGGCGCCTGCGATGTAAGCCTTGCCCTTGATGCTCATGATGACGTTTCTCCCTGGTGGCCGGTTGCGTCCGGCTTTTTCGTTGGATCGCTTGCGCCGCTTATTTTCGCAGTCTCCGCGATTTCGCGCAGCCGCGGCGCCGTGCTATGGTTCGCGCCGTGCGAAATACCCGTCAAGCCTGGATGTTCCAAGTATTGCGGTCGGCAGCCGCGCTCGCGCTAGGTTTCGCCCTCTCCTCGAGCGGAGCGCTCCATGCACAGGACTATCCGAACCGCACAGTGCGCGTGGTCGTGCCGTTTTCCGCTGGCGGCGCTGTCGACGGACCCACCAGAACCATCGCGCACGAGTTGGGCAAGCGCCTCGGGCAGCAAGTGGTGGTCGAGAATCGGCCGGGTGCAGGCGCCACCATCGGCAGCGAGGCAGTTGCCAAGGCACCAGCCGACGGCTACACCCTGTTGCTGGCTTCGCAAACCAATGCGATCTCCTCCACGCTTTACTCGAAGCTGTCGTTCAACCCGGTCGAGGATTTCGCGCCGATCAGCCTTCTGGGTCGCGAGCCCGGCGTACTGGTGGTGCATCCGGCCTTTCGGGCCAGGAGCGTGGCCGAATTGATCGCCCATGTGAAACAGAACCCCGGCCGAGTCGACTATGCATCCTCCGGCAACGGCAGCGGCCAGCACCTGTTCGCGGCGCTCTTCAACAGCATGGCCGGCATCCGCATGAACCATGTACCTTATCGCGGCAGCGGCCAGGCCACCACCGATGTGATTTCGGGAACGGTGCCGCTGTCATTCCCCGGCTTGTCCTCGATGCTCGGGCATATCCGTAACGGCAAGCTGCGGCCCTTGGGCGTGACCGGCACGCGACGCTCGGCATCATTGCCCGACGTGCCAACGCTCGATGAGGCCGGTGTCAAGGGCTACTCCGCTTATGTCTGGATGGGGCTGATGGCGCCGAAGAACACACCGCCCGCGGTGCTGGCCCGCCTTAACCGCGAGTTGCTCGCGGTGCTCGGTGCGCCCGAGGTCAAGACCTATTTCGACAGCGCGGCGATCGAACCAGTGGGCTCCACACCGGCGGAGTTCGCGAACTTTTTTCGCGAGGAAAAGGAACGCTGGGCCGTGATCATCCGCGAAACCGGGGCCAGGATCGATTGAAATCAACCACGAGGACCAAGGCAATGACCGCAGGCAAGCTCGCAAGCGGCGCCGTCACCGGCGTCGAACACTGGACTACCAAGGGAAGCGAGGTCAAGCTCTTCCTGTGGGAGAAGTTTGTCGGCTCGCCCGATGGCAAGCCGGCGGTGCTGTTCGTGCACGGCTCTTCGATGGCTTCCACCCCGACCTTCGACCTGACAGTGCCGGGGCGCGCCGACTCGTCGGTGATGGACTGGTTCGCCCTGCGCGGTTTCGTCTGTTGGTGCGTCGACATGGAAGGCTACGGCCGCTCGACCAAGACGCGCGACATTTACTGCGATATCTCGAACGGCGCCGACGACCTCGAAGCGGCCACCGACTACATTGCCAAAACGCGCGGCGTCACATCCTTCCTGACCTACGGCATTTCCTCGGGCGCACTGCGCGCCGCCCTGTTCGCCCAGCGCCATCCGGAGCGCGTGGCGCGCCTGGCGCTGGATGCCTTCGTATGGACCGGTGAGGGCGCGCCAACTTTGGAACAGCGGCGCAAAAAACTGCCGGAATTCATTGCCAAAAAGCGCCGCCCGATCGACCGTGCCTTCGTCTATTCGATCTTCGATCGCGACCACGCGGATTGCGCCGAGAAGCGCGTGGTCGACGCCTTCGCCGATGCCATCCTGGCGCTCGATGACTCGATGCCCAATGGCACCTACATCGACATGTGCTCGAAGCTGCCGGTGTGCGACCCGACGAAGATCACGGTGCCGACCGCGGTTCTGCGCGGCCAGTTCGACGGCATCGCCGCCGAAGACGACCTGATCGCGTTCTACAAGCACCTGCCCAATCCGGACAAGCAGTTCATCATGCTCTCCGGCATCTCACACGCGAGTTTCCAGCAGAAGAATTACAGGATGGTGTATGCCATCCTGCATGCGTTTTTCACGCAACCGGCGCCGGAGTATGTGAGCAGCGGGCATTGAGCTTCACGGCGATCTTGCGCAAGATCGCGTCCTTGCGGACACCGTTCAAAGTCTCCAAGCGCACGATGTCGGAAACGCCGATTTCCTCACTCGAAAGAAGTGCCGAGTCCATTCGATGCACGTTCGGTGGCTCGCTTCCGGCGAAGAAATCGATCCCAACCGAGCTATCGACAATCAACACGAACTAGCCCGGATGGCAATTGCTTGAGCAGGAAACAACAAACCACGCAAAACTCTCGTCGTTCCCGAGCATTCGGGAACCCAGTGGTTGTGGATAGCAAAGGCCTGGTCCCCCGCATACGCGAGGGTGACAAACGATCAAGTAAGTGCCATCCGAACTAGCCTGGCTTTGCGGGCGGGCGCGATGCGCGCCATTCATCAAGATCGTCGTCCCAGGCCACCTTGCTTCGCGGAGAGCGGCTGCCGCTGGACGAGGCAGTCATATATTGCTACCATGCAATATATGACTGCCGTCCTGCTCGCCAAAGCGAAAGAAATTCGTGATGACGGTTCAATTGTCGAGATTGTCGTTTGGGAGATTCCGTTGCCTCTGGAACCGAGCCTTCACAATTACAAATACCGGCTTTACTTCGGGAGCCAAGGGGGTGCACATGTGCGCTATGGCAACGAGCGCGGCAAGGGCGATCATCGACACGTGGGAGGGCGCGAAGAGACCTACGTGTTTACCACACTGGAAGCGCTGCTTGACGATTTCCGGCGCGATGTAGAGAACTGGAGCTAATCCGTGAAAGCGATCATCGAAGGTGCAGGACGAGGCTCAATCTTTGGCGCGGTCGCAGGCCAGGTGGCCGCTGCCCGCCAAGGGCGTTCGCCTGACTTCAGGCTTAGTTTCGAATCGGCACGTTCCTTGTTCGCAGACTTGACACCTGCGCGCCTTGACTTGCTGGATTCATTGCGTCGCGTCGGGCCGTGCAGCGTTTATGCGCTTGCGAAGGCCGCGGAACGCAACTATTCCAACGTGCATACCGACGTAACGAGGCTGGAAGAACTCGGGCTGATCGAAAAATCCGAAGACGGGGCGGTGTCGGTACCGTTCGAATCTGTTGAGATACGGTTTCCGCTGGCTCAGGTCGCATAGGCAAAGCGGCTTGGCGTAACCATCCCTGAGAGCCCCGTTGAAGAGAGCGTCAGCAACCAAAAACGGGCGAGATCGAATTGGATTCTGTCCACCCAACATCAACGATTTCCCAACCAAGGTGACCAATCCCCAAGGCGGAACCATCCTGATGCAGTACGACGGCATTGGGAAACCTGACCCAGTTCACCGACCCCGAAAGTCGCGTGACCTCGTTTGCCTACGACGCCCGCAGCCGCAACACCAGCCGCACCGACGGCCTGCTGCGCGCGGAGACCTTCAGCTACGACGGCAACAGCAACCTGACCCAGCGCACCGACCGTAAAAGCCAGATATCCTCGTTCCAGTACGATCTGCTCAACCGCATGACCCAGGCGACCTGGCACGACGGCAGCCAGACCCGCTACACCTTCGACGCGGCGCAGCGCATCACCCAGGCACAGGAATTCGCCGCCGGCAACCCCACCGCGCTACAAACCATCACCCGCAGCTACGACAACCTCGACCGCCTGACCCAGGAGCAAAGCGGTCTCGGGACCGTGAGCTACGGCTGGAACAACATCGACCAGCGCACCAGCCTGACCCTGCCGGGCCAGGCCGGCATCGCCTACACCTGGGATACCGCCGGCCGCCTCACGCAGATCCAGCAGGGCAGTGGTGGCACCGCCAAGACCATCGGCTTCACCTACGACGCCGGTAGCCGGCGCACCCAGGTGACCACTCGCCAACGGCCTGACCGGCACCTACCCCTACAGCAACGCCGATCAATTGACCGGCATCACCTACATGAATGGCGCGACCAGCGTGGGCACGCTCACCTATGGCTTCGACAACAACGGCCGCATCGTCAGCCAAGGCGGCAGCCTGCAGCAGGCCTTCCTGCCGGCGGCCACCACCGCGCAGGCCAGCCATGACGCCAACAACAAGCTGACCAGCTGGAACAGCGCGGCACTGACCTACGACAACCACGGCAACCTGACCAACGACGGTACCCGCACCTATACCTGGGACGTGCGTGTAGGTGACACCGCGAACATGTAGATATTCTGCCGGTTTGGAAATGCTGAAGGTTTTTGAGAATTGCACGCTGTATGCGGCGGCGATCGGAACGCAAAGCGAGGGGGCGTTCAGATCTCGATCTGATCCTTCGAGCGATAGCTCTTGCCGTCGATAAGCACGGTTTCAGCGTGGTGCAGAATGCGGTCGAGCAGAGCCGAAGTGAGGACCGCATCGTTGTTGAAGATGCTGGCCCACTGCTTGTAGACCCGGTTGGTGGTGATCAAGGTCGCACCGCGCTCATAGCGATGGCTGATGATCTGGAACAAGCAGTCCGCCCCGAACTTGTCGATTGGCAGGTAGCCGAGTTCATCGAGGCACAGGACCTCGGGTTTGACATAGTGATGCAGTGCGCGCTTGATACTGCCGGTCGCGTGAGCCGCGGTCAACGAATTGATGATCTCGATGGCACCGGTGAACAACACCGAATGGCCACGCAGGCATGCCGCATGGCTGAGCGCGGTCATCAAATGACTCTTGCCCAGCCCGGTGCCGGAGATGAACACCACATTGGCACGTGCCTTGACGAAGTCCAGGTGGAACAGATTCTGGATCAGCAAACGATTGATCTTGGTCGGCCAGTTTCAGTCGAACTGATCGAGCGTCTTGAGAACCGGGAAGCGAACCAGGACGCTGCCGGACGCCGCACGCTGATCCCGACAAGGGGGGCTACACCGTCAAGAGAGATCATGCGAGCAGCAGCTTGCGCCCGAACGGCTGCGACGCCACGGCGCAGCTCTCGGGTACCGCCCAGATCACCGGCCAGCGCGGCTTGAAACGCGCGGGGCCTTCCAGGTCGGTGAGCACCACGCCGATATCGGGGCGGTAGCTGTCGGCTTCCTTCAAGAGCGGCGTGAAGTCGGTGTCGCCGCCGCCTTTGAATTCGATCTCGCGCAAGTCGACGCGTCCGGGCGCGAAGTGCTCCACATGCCGCACCCGGTCATCACCGATCACCAGCAGCATGCCGGCTTCCTGCCGGCGCGAGATGGCCTCGATTTCGCGTGCAAAACGTTGCATGAGTTCGCCCTCGATCGAGCCCGAAACATCGACCATCAGGGCCAGGCGCGGGACCGGCAGGTTGCCGTTCGAGCCGGGCTCCCATGGCATGCGCCGATGCGGCCCGCTGCGGCCCTGGTTGGCGATATAGGAGCGCGACGGGCGCGACCAGGAAGGTGCCGGCTTGGGCGTCAGGCTGCGCGCGAGCCGGGTGCGCAGTACCTGTTCCCACGGGGTGCGGCTGCGCGGCAGGTCGGCGATCAGGGCGCGCAGCATGGAATGCGCGCCGTCGCCCGCATGGGCGCGCAGGATGCGTTCGCCCCAGTCGCGCGCCTGCGCCGCCTCCTCTTCCGGCAGGCCTTGCGCATCGGGGTCGGGCACAAGGTCCGGCGGCGTATCGGCGCCCAGCATGCGCACGCGCGCAGCGCGCGGGCCGTCGCTGTGCCGAGCGGATTCTCGCGCTTGCTGATCCCGCAAGCCGCCATTGCCGGCGTTGCCGCGGCGCCCGTCCTGGTTCTGCCGGTCGCCGGTCGATGCGCTTTTCGGCCGGCGGTCGTCAATGGCGCGATACAGGCGCTCTACATCCCATTCCAGCAGCGATTTTTCCGCGCTCTGGTGCAGCTCCTGCGTGTGCGCCAGCAGGGTTTCGAGGGTTACCGAACTTGCCGGCAGTTGCAACCAGTTGAGGTGGCCCAAGGTGCTGTTGACGATGGCGTCGGCGCAGGTATTGAACAGCTGCAGGTCGACGTCGCCCAGGCGCGCGCGCAATCCGAGGTAGCGTTGCGGATGGCGCAAGGCGATGTGCAGCACTTCGTGGGCGATGATGCCGGTCTGCACGGCCGGTTCGAGGCGCTCGAAGGCTTTGCCGTAGAAAATGGTGAGGCCATCGGTGGCGGCGGCGGGCGCATCGGCATCGTCGGGCAGGTCGCGATGCGCCACCCACAGCGCGAGGCCTCCGGTGGCCGGGGCAAATTCCACCATGCGTTGCACCGCCCGCGTGCCGCGGTGGCGGTACAGCGCACAGGTCTCATCCATCGCGATTTTCCTGGGCGCGGCGTTGCGCATAGCGGCGATAGGCGGGGCTGTCCAGGATCACCGCTTCCCGCCCGTCCTCCAGCGCTTTCTGCATCAGCAGTTCCATCGCCAGGGTTTGCGCTTCGCGCACTGGCAGCGGCGTGCGGCCGCGCATGTCCGGCAACTGTTCCAGGATCTCCAGCGCGCGCGCCAGTGGCGACTCGCCGTCACTGGCGGCGATCAGGCCGTAAATCATCCCGTAGAGCCCGTCCAGGGTGTGTGGCAGCAGGGCGGCTGTTTCCGCGCCGGGGCGTGCCGCCAGAAGCCGCAGCACATCCACGCCTGCCTGGATCTCGCGCAGCACGCCGAAGAACTCGGCGGCGTTGGCCGCGCCGATCCGCCCCTGCACGAAAATGCGCCGGGCCGATTCCGACAGGCCTGACTTGAGCACGTTGGAAATATCCTCCCAGCCGCGCGGGCTGGCGCCGACCAGATGGTCGCCGGCAAGTTGCGCCTGGGTATCGTCGAGCCTGTCGGGCCGCACCTTGAGATAGGCCATCACCGCCGGCGCGAACTGCATGGCCACGCCATGGGCGAGAAAAGCGTCGATCACCGTTTGCACGTTGAAGTGAAACATGCGGTCGGCCAGCGCCGTCCCCATATCGTGGCTGACCGCGCCGTGAAAGCTGGCATTGCCGGCGGCGATCACCTGCCAGCCATCAGGCAGGTGGTAGTGCCCGACGCGACGGTCGAGAATCAGCGAATACGCCGAGATCTGCAGGCGCTGGTCGGCGGCGGTGATCTCATCGAGAAACAGAATGCCGGCGGGTTCGGCGGGAGAGGGCAAAAACTCCGGCGGAAACCATACGGTTTTGCCCTGCGCTTCATCGGCATAGATGGCACCGCGAATATCCACCGGTTCAATCGTGGTCAGGCGCAAATCCACCAGCGGCACGCCGAAGTGATCCGCCACCTGGCGCACCACCGATGACTTGCCGATGCCGCGTGTGCCCCACAGCATGGACGCGCGGCGGCGCAGCAGCGGGTCGGCATACTGCTCGATCAGCGCGGACTTCACCGCGGCAATCGAGACCGGCGGAATGTTCATCGGATTGCCGCTCATGATCTGCATGACCTCATTGGCGCATCGCCCCCTGCGAGTGGACGTTGACCTCACCCGCCGGTGCGGCCCCGGAGAGCGGCGTGGTCCGCCATGCCGTCTGGGTGGCAGCGCGCGGCACGGGCGGAATCTCGATGCGCGGCACTTCGCGCATGCTGAAAATGAGCAGCATCAATAGCGGAGGCGAGTTGAACAGCAACATGCGGATGATCGAGTCCGGGGTCAGGTTGAGCGCCGGCAAGGCGGCCGCTCCGACAATCATGAAGATGCAGGCCACGAGCGGTATCGAGCGCCGCGCGAATACGCCCCAGCGCGCCAATGTGCGTTGCCGGTGGAAGAGCGCTGGTGCTTCGCCGAGCGTGCGCGCAAGGTGCGCCAGCGCGGTTTCCAGTTTGCCCTCGGCGTCGCGGCTTCGCAGGGCGCCTTTGCCGCGCAGCCGCACGCTGCCGCGCCAGACTTCACGGCCGGCATTCAAGCGCGACCAGTGCCAGCCCAGCACTTCAAACAGGTCCTCCGGAAAAGCGATATCGTCACCGGCGGCGACGGCGAGCTCCAAGTCGGCCGGAAACCCGCGCACGGCCGGCATGCGGAGGGTCAGCGTGACGCCGGCGACTACCGCCACGCCATGGGTGAGGGTCAAGCGGGACGCACTGCCTGCCTCGATGCCGGCGCCGGTTTCGAGGCGATGGCTGGTGGCCAGGAGAATTCCGTTGAGCCAGCGCAGTTGCTGGCCTGGCAGCACCGATTCCATGCCAGCCAGAAGCGCACCCAGATCAGGCCCCTCGGTCACAAGCGTTGCTGCGGGCCCGCCAGCGGCGGTCAACACACGGGTCAGGCGGACCTTGTTCGAAGCAGGGTTCTCCAGTCGCAGCGTTTCGGTGACGGCGGGCAACCCCGGCTCCAGGCCGGCATGCAGCAGCGGCTTGAATGCCAGGGACCGCTCCAGCCGGTTGCTGGCCGCCAGGTCGGCATGCCGGCCGCGGCGCGTGAACGGCTCGATCAGGCCGATGATCTCGTGGTGCGTGAGGGGTTGCGAGGACATGGGCACCTATCTGCCGCCGGTGGTCGACCATTCGACCGCCTGCGGATGGTACCGCAGGCGCAATCCGGGCCGGAGTCTTGTGCCCGGTGTTGGGAACAAGCTGTCGCGATGTCCGGGCCGGGCCGCTCCCTGCGGGTGGTGACCTGCCCAATGGCCCGGCAAGCGGTATGCCGAAGGCGCAATGTTCCAGCCACTCAAACGGCGTGTGCCTGTGGCCATGCCGAACGGTTCAGGTGCTCGTTGAGCGGATGCACATGTGCCGCACGAACGACCGGGCGCGAGGACCCCACTACATGTGCCGATACCTGTATTGTTGAGGTACGAACGTCACCAAAAGGGCAAGCACATGCAACGACAGGTGGTGCATACCGACCGGGTACCAGCGGCCAAGGTGCCGTTGTCGCAGGCGATCAAGGTGGGCGATTGGGTCTTCGCCTCCGGGCAATTGGGCATGGACCCGCGGACCGGTCGCCTCATTGAAGGCGGCATCGTGCCCGAGACACGCCAGGTCTGCGAGAACTTGAAGGCCGTGCTCGAAGCGGCTGGCTCGTCGCTGGAAAAGGTGGCCAAGGTCACCATTTACCTGGCCGACCTGGGAGAGCTGATGCCGATGAACCAGGTGTTCAGCGAATACTTTCCACAAGACCCGCCGGCGCGCACCACATTTCAGGCGGCCGGCCTGGTGGGCGGCGCGCGGGTGGAGATCGAGGCGATCGCGGTGGGTTGAAGGAGTGTGGACGCTGCCACTTTCGTGATGCAAGGTCGTGAACTGTGGTGGATGCGGCGACGTTTCGCAAGCGACTCACGTCCGATGCGGCGCTCGACCCCGCCGGTGGAGCGCGCGAGGCGTGATGGCGCGTCTGCTCGGGCCGCAACCGCATCTGCTTGATGCGATGAACGTATATGCAGTGTGGGTATACTCTACGCCATGATTACCTGGGATGCGCCTAAGCGGCGCAGCAATCTCAAGGATCACGGCATCGATTTCGCCGATCTTGAAGGCTTCTTCGATGGCGACTTGCTGACCCGCGAAGACACGCGGGATGGGTATTTCGAGAAGCGGCTGCAGAATGTTGGCGTGTTCAACAGCATTGCACTGGTCGTCGTCTGGACGCCGCTTGGTGTTGATGGCGAAGTCGCGCATTTGATTTCGGCGCGGAAGGCGGAGAAACATGAGTACAAAGCGTGGCAGTCTCGCTACCAAAAGCGTTAAAGGCAAGACCGATTGGGCAAAGCTGAAAGCGACGCCTGATTCCGGTATCAAGTTCACCAGGGATGCGCCACGGACCGCGCCGGAGGATTGGGCGGATGCGGTGGCGCACCGGGGCTTGCCGATGCCTCTCAAGAAAGAGCAGATCGCATTGCGGGTTGATGCGGACGTGGTTGGCTGGTTTCGGGCCCAGGGCGCGGGTTGGCAGACGCGCATGAATGCGGTACTCAAGGCCTATCGCGACGCATTGGCGCAACCTGCGCCTGCGATCGGTGCGTCCCGGACAACTTCGGTACGGGCGCGGCGCCGCGCCGCTTGAACCGGCAGTCTGTCCGATGGCCTGCCTGATCAAGTCGTGCTCAATCACGGCCGGCGGCGATCGTCGCCTGCTTTGGCGCGTTAGCGGGGCAGCGATGCCACTCTCTTTCCCGGGGCAGCATGCACTTGCGCCAGCCGGCTGCAACGATTGCGCTTCAAGGTATGCGGCGCGCCGCCTACTTGTACTTGTCCTCGATCGCCGACCACGCAGGCATGCCGACGATCGCCTTGTATTCCTCGAAGCTGACGCCGCTGCCGACCTGACTGAACTCGCCCGACTTGATGTCGGCCAGCGCCGCCTGCATGGTTTTGGTGATGCGCATCAGGAGCGAAATGCCGTAGATCACCAGGCGAAAGCCGAGCTCTTCGAGCTGCGCGGGTTTGAGGATCGGCGTGCGCCCGCCCTCGAGCATGTTGGCCAGGAGCGGTACGTCGAAGGCGCGGCCGATGGTGCGCATTTCCTCGATATCGAGCGGCGCCTCGATGAACAGGCCGTCGGCGCCGGCACGCATGTAGGCCTCGCCGCGGCGCAGCGCTTCATCCATGCCGACGACTTCGCGCGCGTCGGTGCGCGCGATGATGAAGGTGTCGGGCCGCATGCGTTCACCGGCGGCGGCGCGGATCTTGGCGCACATCTCGGCTGTGGAAACCAGGGCCTTGCCGGCGATGTGGCCGCAGCGCTTGGGCGACACCTGGTCTTCGAAAAACAGCGCCTGCACGCCCAGGCGTTCGAGGTTGTGCACCGCATGCGCCACGTTCTTGTGGTCGCCATAGCCGTTGTCGGCATCCACCAGTGCCGGCAGGTCGGTCACCGCCAGCATGTCGCGGTAGGCGTCGGCGAATTCGCGCGCGCCCAGGAGGCCGATGTCGGGCACGCCGTAGCGCACGCCGGCGATCGCAAAGCCGCCCATGAACACCGCCTTGAAGCCGGCCTGCTGGATCAACAGCGCCGACAGGGCATCGTGCGCCCCAGGCATCACCAGCGGCTTCTCGGTCGCGACCAGTTGCCTGAAGGTATTCATTCGGCTTTCACTCCCGCTTCACGAATCACCCGGCCCCGTTTGGCCGCATCGTCACGCACCAGGCGCGCCGGCCAGGTTTGCGCGTTGCCCGGCAAGGTGGCCGCGCCTGGCCATGCCGGTGTTAGCAGGCGCACCAGGCGCCGCAGGCTGGCGCCTGCGCGAATTGAAGTGGCTGTCATGTTTTTGTTGACCATCGATAGAATGTTGGCGGATTGCGGATTATCCACCTCTGCGGGAAGGCAAAGAACAGCATGTCGAACCAGGCATCAGGCGCACGCATTCCGATCGCCATCATCGGTGCCGGCGGCATCGGTCGCGCGCATGCCCTGCGCGGCTTGCGCAACGATGCGGTCACGGTAGCGGCGATCGCCGAT
>JBEIFV010000035.1:0-41872 GCA_040382235.1 Burkholderiales bacterium | reverse complement strand
CGAGATTCTCCACCGCAAGAGCGACGGCGGGATTGAGTGCCGCTATGGACGCCACAGCGCTCATGTTCGCCAGTTCATGTGGTCTTGATCCAGCCACTCGCCGGTTCAAGCAACTTCGACTTGGCGTCGTACGCATAGATGCGGCCCGATGCGATCTGATGGCCTTTGAGTGAAGCCAGGAGGCCGGTCACCCCACCTGTATCCCAGTCGTTGATAGACTCCAGCGCGGACTTCATGTTCGGCCCGGACAATGGCTTGCCCGCCTTGAGGCAACGCTCGATCACTTCCGCAAAGATCATTCCCACCAGCCAGCCGTGGGTGTAGAACAAGGGCACATACTGCATCTGCGGGCGCGCCTTGGCGGCAAAGTCCTTGATGGTCTGCATCATCGGTGCGTCCTTGGTGTCGTAGCTGTAGCGGTAGGGCATCACCCCCATCCAGCCGTCGCCGGTGGCGCCCATCGCGTCCACAGTGGTCTTGTCCATGCTCCAGATCGTGCCCATCGGCGTGGCTGCCATGCCGGATTCGCGCATCTGCTTGATGAACTCCGGGATTGGCGCCAGCACGTAGCCGTGAAAAATCACGAAATCCGGCTTGGCGCGGCGCAGTTTTGCCACCTCCGCCGACACATCCACGCTACCGGGCTTGGTAACAATCTCGGCTACCACCGGTATCCCGAGCTTCTGCGCACGGGCTTTGGCGGCAGGTATCGGATCGCGGCCGAATTCGGTGTCGCTGTAGATGATCGCCAATGCCGGCTTGGTGGCGCCCTTGGAGGTGCGAGAAATATATTCAAGCAGGATTTCGCACATGGCTGCGTAGGTGGGGCCGGCCATGAAATAGTAGGGCGCGGTCTTGGCGTCGGCCAGGTCGGACGAGAAAGACGGGCTCGAGGTCAGCACGCTGCCCATCTGACTGACTTCCTTGGCCGAAGCCTTGGCCCAGGCGGTCGAATCGCCGTAGAACACCGGCGGCTTGTTGGCACCCATGATCTTCTTGAACACACTCATGGCCTGATCCATCTTGTAGGCCGAGTCTTCACCGATGTACCTGATCTTGCGGCCGGCGATGCCGCCCTTGGTATTGCGCCATTCGCAATAGTCGCCCAGGCCCTGGTGCAAGCCAACGCCGGCGAAGGCGAACACGCCGGTGATCGGTGGCGCCGCGCCGAATACGATTTCGCCGGATTGCGCGATTGCCGGCATCCAGGGCAGGACGGCTGCGCCGGCACCGGCGGCCAAGACGTGGCGACGCGAAAAATCGATTCTGGTCTGGGTCATGACGTATCTCCTTTGGGGTGGGTGAAAGCAACTATGCGCGAAATGGCCACAGGTGGAAAAAACGCCGCACGCGGCGCCAGGCCTCGTTGAGCCCGTGCGGTTCGAAAATCAGGAAACCTACTATCAGCGCGCCGAACACGATTTCGCGGATCGGCGACAGGATTTCGGTGGCGCGCGGCGCCCATTGCGCCACGAACGAAACGCCGGCACGCAGCACTTCCGGAACCAGGGTCATGAAAACGGCGCCGAAGATCGTGCCCAGCATGCTGCCCAGTCCGCCGACGATGATCGCGGCGAGATAGAACACCGACAGCCCGAGGGTGAAATACTCCGGTGTCATGGCGCGATAGAAATAGCCGAGCAGGGCGCCTGCCACGCCCGCATAGAACGAGCCGATGGCGAAGGACAGCAGCTTGTAGCGAAACAGGTCGATGCCCAACACCTCGGCGGAAATGTCGCGGTCGCGAATGGCGATGAAGGCGCGCCCCACGCGTGTGCGGAACAGGTTGCGCCCGGCCAGAAGCAGCAACGCGGCGCAAGGCAAGATCACGTAATACATGCGGTAGTCGTTGTCGAGCTCGAAGCCAAACAGGGAAGCGTCGGGCACGGTGACACCGCGCACGCCGCCGGTGACGCTTTCCCATTCGCGAAAAACGAATATCAGGATGAACTGCATGGCAAGGGTTGCCACCGCCAGGTACAGGCCCTTGATACGCAATGAGGGAATGCCGACCACCAAACCGAGCAATGCCGACATAAGCCCGGCCGCCGGCAAGGTCAGGTAGAAAGGAATGCCGCGCTGCGCCAGCCAGGCGGCCGTATAGCAACCCACGCCCATGTAGGCGGCATGACCCAGGGAGATCAGCCCGGTATAGCCGGTCATGATGTTGAGCCCGGCCGCGGCGATGATGTTGATGCCCAGCACGCAGGCCAGGCCGACGATATAGCCGTTGGCCGTGAGTGGGAACAACAACAACACCAGCACCAGGGCGGCGAGCCAGGCGCGCGCGGTCGGGGTGGCCCAGATCGCTTCGTCGTGCGCGTAGCTTTGCCGATAGTCGCCGATTCGCATGGTTCTACAAACGCTCTATCTGGCGCGTGCCGAACAGGCCATAGGGCCTGATCATCAGGATCGCCAGTACAGTGACATACGGCACGATGTCGCGCACCTTGCCGCCCAGATAGCCGGCAGTCAGGCTTTCGATCACGCCGATGATGAGGCCGGCGACAATCGCGCCGGCGATGCTGTCGAGCCCGCCCAGAATGATGACCGCCAGCACACCCAGAGCCGCGCCACCGAGCGCCGGCGACAGGCTGGTCATGGCGCCGACCACGATGCCCGCTACCGCACCGACGATGCCCGCGAACATCCATGTCAGGCGTTGCGTGCGACGCACATCGATGCCCAGCACATAGGCGGTGATCGGGTCGCTGGCGGCCGCGCGCATGGCGATGCCGGTGCGCGAGTAGCGGAAGTACAGCGTGAACCCGGCGATGATCAGTGCGGCGAGAGCGAAACTCCAGACCACCTGGCCCGGAATCAGGATGTCGCCCAGGATGAACGGCTTGCGCGGCAGGAGCTGCGGCATTTCGTAGTTCTTGCCACCCCATACCGCGTCGACCAACCCATGCAGCGCGCTGCCCAGGCCGATGGTGGCCATCAGCACCGCGATCACCGGTTGCCCGGACAAGGGGCGCAGAATCGCGCGCTCGATCAGGGCCGCGACCAGAGCGACGGCGACGAGGGTCAGGAGCAGCGCTGGCAGCAGCGGGAGCTTCCACATGACGTTGGCGGTATAGAAGAAATACGCGCCTAGCATCATGAACTCGCCCATGGCGAAATTGATCACGCCGGTACCCTTGTAGATCAGCACGAAGCCCAAAGCGATGAGCGCCATCAGGCCACCGGAGAAAAGCCCGATCAGGGCGAACTCGGCCAAGGCGATCCAGTCGAAGCCCGGGCTCACTGGGCTACTCCCCTCTCACGGCATGACATCCTCCCCGGGGGAGTTGCCTTGCTCAATGCGGCGCTGCCCACGGGCGGCCGTACGGGAAGACTCATGCGGCCGCCTTGGCGGCATCGCCGCCCAGGTAGGCGCGGATCACCTCGGGGTGGGCACGCACTTCGTCCGCAGTGCCGCTGGCGATCACTTCACCAAAATTGAGCACCACCACTTTGCTGGAAATATCCATCACCATGCCCATGTCGTGCTCGATCAACAACACGGTGATGCCGCGCTCCTCCTGGATATCCAGAATGAAGCGCGCCATATCCTCGGTTTCCTCGCGGTTCATGCCGGCAACCGGTTCGTCGAGCATCAGGAGCTTGGGCTGCATGGCCAGCGCACGCGCCAACTCGACCCGCTTTTGCAGCCCGTAAGGCAGGCCCGCAACTGACAAATTGCGTATATGGTCGATCTCGAGAAAATCGATCACCTCGCGCTCGATTTCGCGCCGCAGCCCCATTTCTTCCGCGCGCGCGGCACCGGCATACCACATGGCCGATAACGCATTGGACTTGAGGCGGCCGTGTCCGCCGAGCTTGATGTTGTCGAGTACCGACATGCCGCGAAACAAGGCGACATTCTGGAACGTGCGTGCAAGCCCGAGACCGGCGCGCTTGTGCGCCGGCAGTTTCGACACATCATCGCCGTCGAAGATGACGCGGCCGGACGAGGGCTTGTAGAAACCGGAAATCGAATTGAAGAGACTGGTCTTGCCGGCGCCGTTCGGCCCGATGACCGCGGTGATCTCCCCCTTGTCGGCCGTGAACGAAACGCCATTGAGCGCGCGAATCCCGCCGAAGGAAAGGCTTAGCTCTGCGACTTCGAGTAGGGGGTGCATGGCTGCGATTGAAGCGCCGCGAGGCGGACTCATTAACCAAACGATCGTTTGCTAAAGCGTACGCGGCGCAATATACTTGAAGGCCCCGGATTGCGCCAGCCCTGGTTTCTTGTTCAGCGTACCCGGTCACGCCCACGGATCTGCCATGCCTTTTTCAGACGTTATTCTCGCCGGCGGTGCCCGCACCGCCTTCGGAGATTTCGGAAAATCCCTGAAGGACGTTCCGCTGTCAACCCTTGGCACCCATGTGGTCAAGGCCAGCCTGGCACGTGCCGGAATCAAGGCGGCGCAGGTCGATCATCTGGTGTTCGGCGTCACCGCGCCGGTCGACCATGACGGCCTGTTCGTCAGTCGCAAGATCGCGCTGGATGCCGGCTTGCCGGTCGAGAGCGCGGCCCTGGGCGTGGTGCGTGCCTGCGGTACCGGCTCGCAGGCGATCCTGTCTGCAGCGCAGCAAATCCTCACCGGTCACAGCAGCGTGGCGATTGCCGCCGGTGGCGAAAACTACAGCCGTGTGCCCTACCTGTCGCACGACATGCGCTGGGGCGCCGGCCGCGGACCGATGCAAATGGTCGACGGCCTCGACTACATCTATCGCTGCCCGTTTTCGCGCGAGTTGATGGGTGACACCGCCGAGAACCTGACCGCGCTGCACGATTACCAGCGCGCCGACATGGACGACTGGGGATTCATGAGCCAGATGCGCGCCAAGGCGGGCATCGAATCGGGCTTTCTGGCGCGCCAGATCGCACCGCTGCAATTGCAGGAGAAAAAGGGCGAGCGGCTGTTCGATACCGATGAGTTTCCGCGCACCACCATCACGCGCGAAAAGCTGGCGACGCTCAAGCCGGCGTTTCGCAAGGACGGCAAGGGTTCCGTGACGGCCGGCAATTCGAGCGGTGTGACCGATGGCGCTGCTGCATTGGTGGTAGCGGCGCGCGCGGCCGCCGAGAAACTCGGCATCGCGCCCGAAGCTCGCATCATCGACTACGCGGTGGTGGGCGTGCCGCCGGAAACCATGGGCGCGGGTCCGGTGCCGGCGATCGCCAAGCTGCTGCAGCGCACCGGTCTCAAAATTGCCGACATTGATTATTTTGAAATCAATGAGGCCTTTGCCGTGGTCAATCTGCATGCCGAGAAACAGCTGGGCATTCCGCGAAGCATCACCAATCTCTATGGCGGTGGCATTTCGATCGGCCATCCGCCCGGCGCCACCGGGATTCGCATGACCATCACCGCGATGCATCATCTGGCCGACACCAAGGGGCGCTATGCCATCATCAGCATGTGCCTGGGCAGCGGCATGGGCATGGCCACCCTGATCGAAAACCTCTTGCGGTAGTGCGCGTTCAGCGCGCTTCGCGTTCGGCGTCGGCAGCGAAGTCGGCAGCCTGGTTGGCGTTCATGTCTGCCATCATCACCGGATAAGTCTCTTCGAAGCCCGCCACGATCAGGTCCAGCGGCATGTCATCGAACGCGCCGCGCATGTTCACATATTCCATGTGGCGGTTGCCGGCCCGGTCGAACGGGTGGTAGATCGAATCCCCGCGACCATCGAATTCCAGCGGCAGCAGGCCGAAGCGATCGCACAGGCCAATGTTGAACGCCGGTGTTGCCTTCCGCCACACGCCATCGAGCAGGATGTCGGTGTAGCCGTGCCAGACGAACATGTCGGTCTTGAGAGTGGCGCGCAGGCGCTCGGTGCTCAGGTGGTTGCGCACGTCCGCATAGCCGAGCCGCGCGGGAATGCCGGCTGCGCGGCATGCGGCCGCCAGCAGGGCCGCCTTGGTCACGCACCAGCCGAAACCGCTTGTGAGCACGGTGCTCGCGCACATGCCATGCAGTGAAAGGTCGATCCGGTACGGGTCGTAGCGAAACTGGTCGCGTACGGCGTAGTAAAGCGCCACCGCCCGTTCACGTTCGTCAGCCCCTTGCGCATGCTGCCGCGTGAATGCGACGACCTCGGGATGATCGCTGTCAATCAGGCGTGTGGCCGCAAGGCAAGGATTGCGTGAAGTCATGTTCATCCAATAGCAGGTCAGCGGCCCTTGAACATGCCGCGGCCAATGATCTCTTTCATGATCTCGGTGGTACCGCCATAGATGCGCTGTACGCGAGCATCCGCCCACAGGCGCGAGATCGGATACTCCTTCATGTAGCCGTAGCCGCCGAACAATTGCAGGCAGGTATCGGCGACGCGAAACTGCATTTCGGTGCACCAGAACTTCGCCATCGAGGCCTCGGCCGTGTCCAGCTCGCCTTTCAGGTGTTTGGCGATGCATTGCTCGAGAAAAGCCCGGCCCACAGCGGCTTCTGTCTTGCACTCGGCTAACTTGAAGCGGGTGTTCTGCAGTGCGGCGATGGGCTTGCCGAAGGCGTGGCGTTGCTCGACATACTCGACTGCCAGCCGCACCGCCTCCTCGGCGGCCGACACTGCGGTGATCGCCACGATCAGACGCTCCTGGGGCAACTCGGTCATCAGGTAGCGAAAACCCTGGCCCTCTTCGCCCAGCAGGTTGGTGGCCGGCACGCGCACGTCGTCAAAAAACAGCTCCGAGGTGTCCTGCGCGCTCATGCCGGCTTTTTCGAGATTGCGTCCGCGCGCGAACCCGGGACGATCCGCTTCCACCAGGAACAAGGAGATGCCGTGTGCCCCCTTGCCGGTATCGGTCTTGGCAACCACGATGAACAAGTCGGCGATCTGGCCGTTGGAGATAAAGATCTTCTGGCCGCGAATCACATAGTGGTCGCCGTCGCGGCGCGCACTGGTTTGCACACCGGCCAGATCGCTGCCGGTGCCGGGTTCGGTCATGCCGATGCCGGTGATGGTCTCGCCCGAGGCCATGCGCGGCAGCCAGGTGCGCTTCTGCTCCGCGCTGCCGTTGTGCAGGATGTAGGGCGCGACGATGTCGGAATGCAGGCCGAACTGCGGCCCGGTGGCGCCGGCGAAACCGAGTTCCTCGTTGACAATGTGCGCAAACAGGAAATCGCCGCCACCGCCGCCATATTCCGCAGGGATCGTGGTCAAAAGCAGACCCAGTTCTCCGGCCTTGCGATACAAAGCTTTCGGGACCTGGCCATCCTTTTCCCATTGCGCGTAGTGCGGCTTGACTTCACGCTCGATGAAGCGGCGTGCCGTCTCGCGCAAGGCGTGGTGTTCGCCGGTGTAGGGCAGGAATGTGCTCATTGCGTCGTTGTTCCTTATAGGCTGGCCAGCATGCCGCCATCGACATACAGCACGTGGCCGTTGACAAAATCGGATGCACCCGAGGCCAGAAAGATGGCGGCGCCTTCAAGCTCCTTGACATTGCCCCAGCGCTGCGCGGGCGTGCGATTCTTGAGCCAGGCGGTGAACTCCGGGTTTTCCACCAGCGGGCGTGTCAGCTCGGTGTCGAAGTAGCCCGGCCCCAGGCCGTTGACCTGGATGTTGTGGCGTGCCCAGTCGACGCACATGCCGCGCGTCAGGTTCCTGATCGCGCCTTTCGTCGCCGTATACGGAGCGATCGAATAGCGGGCGGCTTCGCTGTTGACCGAGCAGATGTTGATGATCTTGCCGCGGCGGCGTGGAATCATGTGCCGTACCGCGGCGCGGCTCACGTAGAACACTGAATTCAGGTTGGTATTGATCAGGCGGTGCCAGTCGGCAGTGTCGAAGGTTTCGAGCGGCCCGCGGATCTGGATGCCGGTGTTGTTGACCAGGATGTCGATGGGGCCGAGTTCGGCTTCGATCGCATCGATCGCTCGCGTTACCGCCGTTTCATCGGTGACATCGAAGGCGCGGCATTCGACACGCGCTTCAGCGGCGAAGCCGGCGCGGGCGCGCGCCAGTTTGGCGTCATCGCGGCCATTGAGGATGATGCGCGCGCCCGCACTGGCCAGGCCATGCGCCAGCGCCAGGCCGATACCTTGTGAGGATCCAGTGATGAGCGCCAGTTTGCCGCTCAGGTCAAACAACTTGGTGGTCATGAATGTCGGGTGCAAAGATCGAGCGCGCAATGATAAGCGAGCCCGAGGCCGCGCAGCCGGGCGTTGCCGGCAACCCCGGCAACCAGCTGCGTGGCGGTTCGAGCGGATCGCATCAGGAGAACTACATGTGCGCGGCACCCGGCGGATCGCCGGATAACCGGGCTACACAAGGGAAAGGCTACCAGCGTCCGCGACTGCGCTGCCTTGCTCGTCGCGGCGCAATCCGCCGCCGCCGCCCGCGAAGCGGGCCGTGTCAGGCCGCCATGGCGATCAACACACTGCAGGGCGCGTTGTCGATCAGGGTTTTGCCCAACGAGCCGCGCCACCAGCGCTGCGCCCAGGTGCTGGCCTGGCGATGCCCTACGCAAACCAGATCGGCTTTCAATTCCCTGGCGCGGCTGCAGATCTCGTCAATCGGCTCACCATGCGCCACCTGGCCCTCTACCTTGTAGCCGCGGGCACGCAGCGCGGCCAGGCCTTCATCGAGCACCGCCTGGTAGCGCTTGCGCTCCTGGTCATAGTTGTCTTCGATGATCATGCCTTCGGCCACCATGATGCCGGCGTAGGACGGGATCACCGCCAGCAGATCGACCTGCGCGCCCAGCAGCACCGCCAGATCGCCGCATTCGAACAAGGCTCTCCGGCCCTCGGCAGAGCCGTCATAAGCGAGCAATATGCGCTTGTACATGTCTGTCTCTCCTGTCGGGCTTTGGATATGCCCTCGATTCAAGTGTAACGCCCTTCGGCCGGGACCGGCATCAGTTTTCGTCGATTCCCAAAATCCCGGCTGCGCGCACCTCACCATAGAATCGCGCGTCACTCACGGCACGCTGCAGCACGTAGCCTGCGCTGGTGCGGGCCGCCAGCCACCGCAACGCGATGGTGGCGACCAACACGCCGGCGCCCCAGGCGATGCGGCCGCTCAATGCCAGCGCCACCGCGGCGCCGAACAGGGGCAGCAGGAGCCATGGCAACAGCATGCGCGAGGAAACAAAGCGCGCGGCAGCCTTGGGGTCTATGCGGGCCTGCAAGAGGCCGCCTTGCAGGCCGGCTACAAATTGCGCGTGCGTCATGCTTGCCTGGCGGCCTTGAACCGCTCAAGTGTGTGTTGCCGCGCGAGCGCATGGTCCACCACGGGCGCCGGGTAGTTGTCGCCGATGCGCACGCCCGCCGCCTGGAGTTCCAGCGGGCGCGCCAGCCAGGGCGCATGGATGGCGCGATCAGGCAGCGCGCTCAAGGCGGGCAGGTAGCGTCGGATGAACTTGCCGTACGGGTCAAAGCGCTCGGACTGGGTGACCGGGTTGAAAATCCGGAAGTAGGGTTGGGCGTCGCAGCCGGTCGAGGCCGCCCATTGCCAGCCGCCGCAGTTGGCTGACAAATCGAAATCGTTGAGATGTTCGGCAAAGTAGCGTTCACCGCGTCGCCAGTCGAGCCCCAGGTCCTTGGTCAGGAATGACGCGACCACCATCCGCAGGCGGTTATGCATGTAGCCGGTCTGGTTCAGTTGGTGCATCGCAGCGTCGACCAGCGGGTAGCCGGTGCGTGCTTCGCACCAGGCCGCGAAGAGCGCATCGGCCTTAACGCCCGACTCCCAGGCGATGGCTTCGTATTCCGGCTTGAACGCATGGTCGGCGACATGTGGATTGTGGTGCAGGATATGAAAATAGAAGTCGCGCCAGATCAGTTCGGCAAGCCAGATTTCGGCGCCATGGCCTCCAGGGTAGCCGGCGCTGCCTTGCCAGGCCTTGAACGCTTCGCGTGCCAGCGTGCGAATCGAAATGGTGCCAAAGCGCAGGTGCACCGAAAGGTACGAAGGCCCCTTGACTGCCGGGAAGTCACGGGTATCGGCATAGCCTGCCATGCGGCCCTTGAAATCCTCGAACAACTGCCCGGCACCGCGCGCCCCCGGCGTGATTTGCAAGGCTTGCAGGTTGGTCGGTTTGAAGCCGAGTTGCGCAAGCTCCGGAACCAATTGAATGTCCGGTGGCGGTTTCAAGGCGTGGGCGTGGCTGCGCACCGGGTAGGCTTGCAGGTAAAAGGCGTCCACCTTCTTCTGCCAGGCATTCTTGTAGGGGGTGAATACCGAAAAGAACTTGCCGCTCCCGGTCAGTACTTCATTTTTCTCAAAAACGACCTGGTCCTTGAAACTGTGCCAGGCGACGCCTAGCTGCTTGAGGCTGGCTTCGACGGCGGCATCGCGCGCGACCGCCAGCGGCTCATAGTCATGATTGACGAAAACCGCATCCGCACCGAGCTCGCGGGCGAGTCCGGGAATCATTTCACGCGCACGTGCGTGGCGCACAACCAGGCCGCCACCGGCGTTCTCCAGTTCCGCCTTCAGTTCGACGATCGACTCGCGGATGAACTCGACGCGCCGATCCTGCTTCGACGGCAAGGCGTCGAGGATTTCCCGATCGAACACGAACACGCAATACACCCGCCGGCTTGCCCTGAGTGCGCGATAGAGCGCGGCGTGATCATCCACCCGCAGGTCGCGTCGAAACCAGACTAGAGCGCAGTCGTATCGCATGTCGGATTATCGACCGTCACCAAAAGCATGACAGCCGCGCCGGAGGCATGTTTTTCGTCAATTATTTTGCATCTTTCGATCAAGGCCCGGCGCATGGTGTTTCGCAACAAAACCGGCTTGGAATCGGAGAATCCACGAAATTGTACTTTGCGCCAAGCTGGGCGTTACAATCGAAACATGGCTACTCACGCGGCGGGCAGGACAGGCAAGGTGCCATTCAAGGCAGAGTTGCCCAACTTCACCAATCATTTCCTGATTGCGATGCCGTCACTTGGCGAGTCGGTTTTTGGCAAGACAGTGACTTATGTGTGCGAGCACAACGACCAGGGCGCTTTGGGTATCGTGGTCAACCGGCCGCTCGACATCAAGCTGGAAACCCTTTTTTCGCAGGTCGATATCAAGCTCGAGATCGAAGTGATGAAAGCGGCGCCGGTGTTTTTCGGTGGCCCGGTGCAGACTGATCGCGGCTTCGTCCTCCATCGTCCGCTCGGCGGGTGGTCGTCAACGCTCAAGGTCACCGAAGAAATCGGGCTGACAACGTCCAAGGACATTCTGCAGGCGGTCGGGGTCGGGGCGGGCCCGGACGACATTCTGATGACGCTCGGCTACGCCGGCTGGTCCGCTGGCCAACTGGAAAGCGAAGTCGCGCAAAACGCCTGGCTGACCGTGGCTGCCGACCCCTGCATCATGTTCGAGTTGCCGATCGAACGGCGTTTGGAAGCCGCCATGGGCCTGATCGGTGCGAATTTCGCCAATCTGATGGATGTTGCCGGCCACGCCTGAACTGGTGCCTTTTGTGATTGTCTGCGGCTGCCATGCCTGCAGCGGTGGCCGAATCGCGGAAGCTTGGCAGCGCCAGCACGGCGAAGGCCACGCCAAATGTCGTCAATGCATGCTTCGTTGCGGGACTTGCCGGCAGCGAGACCGTTGACGGTTCGGTGGCAGTTTCCCGCATGAGCGCACCAGCACAAACAATTCTTGCGTTTGACTTCGGTCTCAAGCGCACCGGCGTGGCGCTTGGCAATACGCTGACCGGCGGCGCGCGCCCACTTTTGACCATTGAGACCGCCGAGAATGCAGAGCGTTTCGAACGCATCGCCGCGATTCTGGCGGAGTGGAACCCGGATCTGCTGGTGGTCGGATTGCCGTTTGACGAAGCCGGCGGCGACACACCCATGGTCAGGCGAGCGCGTCGTTTCGGCCATCAATTGAAAGGTCGCTTTGGTTTGCCGGTAAAATTCGTCGATGAGCGGTATTCATCGGCAGTAGTTGAAGATGCGCTACGGCCGGGAAAGGCCGACAAGGCGATAGTGGATAGTGCAGCAGCTGCCGTAATCCTGCAGGCTTGGCTGGATCAGCGAACGTGAACCCAAACGACATTCCGGATGCGGAGACCCTGTGCACGGCGCTGCTGGCGCAGATCGGCCCCGTGGTCACACCCGAAACCGTGTTGATCGGGGTGCATACCGGAGGCGCATGGATCGCTGAAAAGCTGCACGCGGCGTTGGGTCTCAAGAGCCCGCTGGGTTTTCTCGACATCTCTTTCTATCGCGACGATTTCGCGCGCGTGGGCTTGAACCCGCAGGTCAAAAAATCAGTCATTCCGCTCGATATTGAAGATGCCTCGATCATCCTGGTGGACGACGTGCTGTACACCGGGCGCACGGTGCGCGCGGCGATGAACGAATTGTTCGACTACGGCCGTCCGCGGCGCATCGATCTCGCGGTACTGGCCGACCGCGACGGCCGCGAGTTGCCGGTGGCTGCGCGCTTCGTCGGCGCCCACGTCAGCCTGGCGGAAAACCAGAGCCTCAATCTGGCCCGTGACGCCGCCGGCTGTCTGTCATTCGCCCTGGTTGAAAAGAAGAATGCGGCCTGAACGACTTTCATCCCGCGACGCGCTCATGCGGCCGGCCCGTCAACAGCGTTAGGCTTTTCGCAAGTGGCACGCAACCCGCAACTCAATTCCAACGGCGAGCTCACGCACCTGCTCTCCATCGAAGGCTTGCCCAAAGCGGTCATCGAGAACATCCTCTCGACCGCCGATGCATTCGCCAGTGTCGGTGATCGCGAAGTCAAGAAAGTGCCCTTGTTGCGCGGCAAGTCGGTGTTCAACCTGTTTTTCGAGAATTCGACGCGCACCCGCACCACGTTCGAGATTGCCGCCAAGCGCCTCTCGGCCGACGTCATCAACTTGAACATCAATGCCTCGTCGACCACCAAGGGTGAATCCCTGCTCGACACGGTCGACAATCTCGCGGCCATGCAGGCCGACATGTTCGTGGTGCGCCACGCGTCGTCCGGCGCGCCGCACCTGATCGCGCAGCATCTCGACCGCACCAAGGCGTCACACATCCATGTGGTCAATGCCGGCGACGGGCGCCATGCGCATCCGACGCAGGGCCTGCTCGACATGTACACCATCCGCCATTACAAGAAGGATTTCACCGGGCTCACCGTGGCGATCGTCGGCGATATTCTGCATTCGCGCGTGGCGCGCTCCGACATTCATGCACTGACCACCCTGGGCGTGCCCGAGGTGCGGGTGATCGCGCCGCGCACCTTGCTGCCGAGCTTTGTCGAAAGCATGGGCGTGCGTGTATTCACCGACATGGCCGAAGGCCTCAAGGATGTCGATGTGGTGATCATGCTGCGTTTGCAGAGCGAACGCATGCGCGGCGCCTTGCTGCCCTCGGCACATGAGTTCTACAAGAGCTATGGCCTGACACCGGACAAGCTGGCGCGCGCGAAGCCGGATGCGATCGTGATGCATCCGGGGCCGATGAACCGCGGAGTCGAGATTGATTCCGCGGTGGCCGATGGCGGCCAGGCGGTGATTCTCCCGCAGGTCACGTTCGGCATTGCCGTGCGCATGGCGGTGATGAGCATCGTGGCCGGAAATTGACGCGGGCGCCCAAATGAAAACCGCAATCATCAACGGCCGTGTCATCGATCCGGCCAGTGGCCTCGATGGTCCCTGCGGTGTATTCGTCGACGGCGAGAAGATCGCGGCGGTTGGTCATTCGCCGGCGGGATTCGTCGCCGATCGCACCATCGACGCCAGCGGGCTGGTGGTGGCACCGGGGTTCGTTGACTTGTGTGCACGCCTGCGCGAACCCGGCGCCGAGTTCAAGAACGCGCTGGCCTCCGAAATGCAGGCGGCGGTAGCCGGCGGCATCACCAGCCTGGTGTGTGCGCCTGATACCGATCCAGTGCTGGACGAACCGGGCCTGGTGGAAATGCTGCGTTACCGGGCCAAGAACCTGCGCGGACCGCGCGTGCTTCCGGCCGGTGCGCTGACCGAAGGCCTTAAGGGCCTGCACTTGACCGAGATGGCCGAGCTGCGCGCTCATGGTTGCGTCGCCTTTTCCCAGGCCGATGCGCCGCTTGACGATACCCAGGTGATGCTGCGCGCGATGCAGTACGCGGCGACGCACGGGTTTGTGGTGATTCTGCGCCCCGAGGATTCGTGGCTGGCGCGCGATGGCATGGCCCATGAGGGGCAGGTGGCGGCGCGACTCGGCTTGACGCCCATCCCGGTTGAGGCCGAGACCATCGGGCTGTCGCGCATTCTGGAACTGGCCCGTGTGTCTGGCGCAAGGGTCCACGTGGCGCGGCTGTCGACCGCGCGTGCGCTCGATCAGATCCGTGCGGCCAAGGCGGCCGGCCTCAACGTGACCTGCGACATCGCGGTGCATCACGCGCACCTCACCGAGATGGACATCGGCTATTTCGATGCCCAGTGCCGTGTGGTGCCGCCGTTTCGCTCGCAACGCGATCGTGACGGCCTGCGCGCCGCGTTGAAAGACGGCACCATCGATGCGATCTGTTCCGACCACGCGCCGGTGGACGAGGACGACAAGGCCTTGCCATTTGGCGAGGCCGAACCCGGCGTCACCGCGGTCGAACTGCTGCTGCCCCTGGTGCTCAAGTGGGCCGGCGAAGATGGGGTCGCTCTCAAGGATGCACTGCGCCTGATTACCTGCGGTGCCGGCCAGTCGCTCGACATGCCCTATGGCAGGCTTGCAGCTGGCGGCCCGGCCGATATCGCGATCTTCGCCTCCGAACAGTACTGGACCGTCAGTGCGCGCTCGCTGGTGTCGCAGGGCAAGAACACGCCCTTTGTGGGCTACGAGCTCAAGGGGCGCGTCAGAAAAACCCTGGTGGCCGGGGTCGTCGTGCATTCCGAGTGAATGCGCGATCGCAGCGGCACGTGAGCGGCCAAACCTCGATCTTCACCCGCTGGTGGCGCTTGTCCGCCATGGCGGCGCACATCGCGCGCGGCATGCTGACACTGGCACTGGTTTTTCCGCGTTCCAAGCCGCAGCGGCGCGATCAACTGATACGCGCCTGGGGGCGGCGGGTGTTGCAGATCTTTTCGCTGCGCCAGGTGGTCGATGCGCCGCCGGGTTTCGACATGCGCGCGCCCAAGCGCCTGTACATCGGCAATCACGTGTCCTGGCTGGACATCTATGCTGTGCAGTCGGTGACCGCGGCGCGCTTTGTCGCCAAGGCCGAGTTGGCAAGCTGGCCGGTCCTGGGCAAGCTGGTGCGCGAGTCGGGCACGGTTTTCATTGAGCGCGGCAAGCGTTCCGACACGCGACGCATCAACCATACCCTGCGTGCGCACCTCGAAGCCGGCGAGGTGATCGCGGTGTTTCCCGAAGGCACCACCAGCGACGGGCGCGACGTGATGAAGTTCCACGCCAACCTGCTGCAATCGGCGCTTGATGCGGGCGCAGAGATCGTGCCTTTTTGTGTGCGCTACCTGGATACCCGCGGCAATTATTCCGAGGTGCCGGCGTTCATCGGCGAGCAGACCTTCTGGCAGTCGATCATGCGCGTGGTGCGCGAAAAGCGCCTGGTCTGCGAGCTGACATTTTTCCCGCCCTTGAGCATCGAGGGGCGCAGCCGGCGCGAGTTGGCATTGGCCGCCGAGCAGTTGGTGCGCGAGCGGATTCGCGGGCATTCGCGGCAGGATCGCTGACGCCGGCCTCGCTGCTCGGTTTGACTGCCTGTCTTGGCGCGTGGTCCAAGCCTTGCCGCAATTTTTGCCGTCGGCTACCGGCCTTTCCGCAGCGCCGACTCGCTATGGCGCCACATCACTATAGCCCCCAGGCCCGGCCAGGCATTCGACCTGAAAAACCCGGCGATCTTCGATACGCATGGCGGTCAGTTGTCTCCCCCATACACAGCCGCTGTCCAGACCGCTGACGTTGCCGTGCAGCACCAGCCCGCGCGAGGCCCAGTGACCGAAGATCACGTGCACCCCTGCGCTGGCGCGGGGCGTGGCCTGATCCCACGCGACATAACCCTTGGGCGGCATGTCGGTCTTGGTCTTGAACTCCATATGGTCAGCCGGCGTGATGAAGCGCACGCGCGCCAGTGCGTTGATGATCACGCGCAGCCGGTCGTGCCCTGTGAGGCGCTCGTCCCATGCGTCCGGCTGGTTGCCGCGCATTGCCGCGAAAAGGCCGGCGTCGTGCAGAATCGCCTGTTCGACTTCGGCGGCCAGTTCAAGCACCCGGGTTGCGTCCCACGCCGGTAGCACGCCCGCATGGACCAACAGCGTGCCATCTTCAAAATGTGCCAGCTTGCGGGTCGCCAGCCAGCCAAGCAAATCGTGGGAATCCGGTGCGGTGAGCACTTCCTGCATGGTGTCGCCCGCGTGCAGCTTGCCGTGGCCGGCCGCCAGCGATAGCAAAAACAAGTCATGGTTGCCCAGCACCACGGTGGCAGCGTCGCCCAGCGACTTGATCAGGCGCAGGCTTTGGGCCGATTTCGGGCCTCGATTGACCAGGTCGCCGGTGAACCACAGGCGGTCGTGGCGCGCATCGAAATTGATTTGGTCGAGCAACAGCACAAGCTCGTCGTGGCAGCCCTGCACGTCGCCGATCGCATAGGTAGCCATGTTTCAGGTCTGCCGGGGTTGCCGCAGCAACCAGTCGACGCGCTCGAAGACTTGCTCATCCGAAAACTCGGCCACGGTTTTGCGCGCCTCCAGGTAGGTGGACCTGGGCGTATACGGGCGCCAGTTGTCCGGGTGCGGGGAAACATCTGTTTCGGCAAACAGTGCGAGCACGCCACCAGGCGCGACCGACGCCAGGTGGGCGATGCCGCCGTCCGGAAATATCGAGGTGGCCGCGTGCAGGATGACGCCGAGCGCCGCACGCACATCCTGCGGATTGCTGAAGGGTTTGAGCCAGGGGGGGCACTGGCGCAGAAAGGGGCCGACAATTTCGTCGTCTCCCGGATAGACCCGGTCCCCGGCCGGTCCGGGTTGCCAGATCAGCACACTGTCGAGGCCCAGCGTGTCCTTGAAATGCTTAGACCAGCGCAGGATCTGTTCGGTGCCCGGTTTGCGCTTGGCGCGCCGCGCATTCAAGCCGATGACAATGAATTTTCCGGGCGCAAGCCCTTGTGCCGCGACCCAGTCCGCGCCGGACGCCTGCCATTGCGGCGCCAGTATAAGGCGCGGGTAGATCGGTGCCGGCGGCATCGGCACGCCCAAGGGTGCCAGGAGGCGCAGGTTGGATTCAACTTCATGCAGCGCCGGATCGTAAGGCACGGGGTCGGTGAGGCGCGCGAACACCGGGTCTTCCGCATCCGGACCCGCCCCGGCGTAGGCGATGGTGCGGTGCGCGCCGAGCCTAGCGATGCGCCCGACGGCGCGCGGGCTGACGACGCCGCCGGCGGCGATGGCGAAATCGAATTTTTCGCGGCGCAGCGCCAGAATCTGCCATAGCTGCTTGATCAGCGCCAGCGGCCGCAGGCTGGCGCCGTGGCGTACCCGCGGATAAATCCAGCAGCGATCGATATTGCGATTGCCCTCGATTACCCAGGCGTTGTAGTCGGTGGCCAGCAGATGGATCTGCGCCTGCGGCAGGCTGTTGCGCAAGTGCTCCAGCATCGGTGTGACCAGCAACATGTCGCCGACCTTGTCACGCTTCAGGATCACGATTTTCATGCCGGACTGCAATCACGGATGTTGTCCAGCGCGCTTGCCGGCAAGGACCGTAGCGGGCAGCCCGGCGGGGTTTCTTCAAGCCGGGTGGCCACCGCTGCATGGCTCCAGACGGCCAGGTTGGCATGCAGGCAGAGGGGCCGGGTACAGGTCTTTTCCTCGCAGTGCGTGTCACCTAGCGCGGCCAAGCGGAACACCCGCGCGTTTTTCTGCGCGGGCATCACGATCTTGTGGGGTTGGGTCGGGCCGAAGAACACCGTGGCCGGCAGGCCGATGGCGGCCGCCAGATGATAAAGGCCGGTATCGGTGCCGAACCAGGCCGCCAGTTCCATGTATTGCGCGACCAGGGCCGACAGGTTGCGAAAGGTGCGCAATTCGCAGCCGGCCGGCAGTGCCAGCGCGATGAGCGCCTCCGATCCCGCATTGCCGGGGTTGACGAACACGCGGATCGGTGCCTCGCCGTGTTGGCGCCGCAGCTGCGCAATCAGTTGCAAGAGGCTGGCCGCATCGAGATTGCGGCGTGCCTCGTCGGCTATCGGCACGATGCCGATAGCCGTGTTGCCGCTATGGCTGCGGTAGCGCGCGGCAAGACTCGGGACCGAGAGAGCCCTGGGCGAGGCGAAGCCAGGCTCGAATGCGCGGATCACGCTGGCGGCCGGATCGATCAACAGGGGATCCCCAGGCATCTGCCCTTCTTCGAAAATATCGGGCGCGAATTTGCGGCTCCATGCGATCTTGCGCAAGGCCTTCACCAGCCGCCCGATCAGCCGGATGGGCGGCCCGGAACCCCACAGTACCGCCAGCACGTCGAAAGCCGGTTCGGAGAAGCGCAGCCAAAGCAGGCGCAACGCCATTTCGACGCGGCTGTCAAATCCGATCACGCGCACCCCGGCTTCATCCCGCAGCAAGTTGGCATAGGCTGAGCGGGTCAGAAGGGTGACCTGCGTTGCCGGATGTGCATCGGCGAAAGCGCGCACGCACTGCAAGCTGATCAGCGTATCCCCGAGCTTGCTGCGAATGGCGAAGAGAATGCGGCGGGGCAAGACTTGGGGTCCAGGGTCGGGGAGTGGTCCGCGCGGCAAGGCTTGGGCCGGGCGGAGATGCTCGTTGATGTTGCAACGCTAGCCGGCCCGCACGAGTCCGACGAAGGGCGGGCCGTACATGGCAAAAATGCCGCCTCGTATAATAACCGAGCATCCATTGGCGCCCCCTCATATGACCCCGTTTTCCTGGCGCGATTGGCGATTTCCCGTCGAATTCGCCCTCCTGCTTGCGCTTGCTTTCGTGCTTCCCTTGCGGGAAGCGCCGAAAAACATTCTCTGGCTCGCGTATCTGCTCACCTGGTTGATCAATCGCATCGGCACGCGCAACTTCGGCGGGCGGCTCGATGGCTGGGATCTGCTGCTGGCGGGCCTCCTGGCGGGCGGCTATCTGGCTGCACTGTTTGGCGGCATTTATCGTGGTGACGGCAACGAATGGCTGGCGGTCAACGATATCCTGCGATACGCGCTGCTGTTCACCTGTGTGCGTCGTGCCGGATACTCCGACGCCCAGAAGCTCGCGGTGCTGGCCATGCTGGTGGGCTCGTGTGTGCTCGCCGAGATCGAGGCGATCTGGAACTGGAAGGTCACGGCCAAGCGGCGCGCACTTGAACTGGTATCGGTGGGCCACGTGAACCACAGCGCGATCTACATGGCCATCTGCCTGGGCGTGGCGGCCGGGCTCCTGGGCGCCATGTGGCGCTCGCTGCATGTGCCCGCGCGAATCGCGCTCGGCGTGGCGGTTCTGGCATTGATGAGCGGCCTGTTTCTGGGCGGCAGCCGCGCCGCCGGTGCCACCGGCGTGCTGCTGCTGCTTTTCGCCGCTCTCCTCGCGGCGCGTGCCGCGGACATGGGGCGGCGTGCCTGGATCGCGGTGGGCGCGGTCATCGCGCTGGCGGCGCTGGTGGGCGGCACCAGCGCGCTGGATCGGCAACTCGAATGGGGCGCGCGTAACTATTCGCTGGCGCAGCGCGACCTGATCTGGAACCGCGGCCTCGCCGGATGGCGCGAGCACCCGGTGTTCGGCCTGGGCATGGAGAACTATGGCCACTTCAAGGAGGACGTTCTCAAGGGCTGGGTGGCCGCGCAGGGGCGCCCTTACGTTGCCGCTGAATATGCCGGCGCGCCGCATGGGCATAGCCTTTACATCAACACTCTGGTCGAGCGCGGCCTGGTCGGCTTGGCCAGCGTGCTGGCATTGCTGGGGGGCTGGGGCTGGTGGCTTTTGCATTACCGGCCGCGAGCTGGCGAACCCGAGGCGCGCACGGCGCTGTGGTTTGCCAGCGGCTCGGCCTGGCTGGTGACGCTGGTGATCGGTTTTGCCAACACCACCCTGCACCATGAGCATGCGATGCTGGCGCTGCTGGCGTTGGCGCTGGCGGTGAATTCGCGCGGCGCCGCTGCCGCGGACGCTGCGCAAGCGGATCTTCTGCCGGGTAATGCGCGCGCTTGAATTGGTCTTTGTACTGGTGAGGCTGTTACAACCCATGCAGCCCGTCGGCCGCGCCAAACCGCGAATTCTGTGGCGAATGCGCGGATGAGCCTGCCAGTCGAGCCGCGACGCATCCTGGTGATTCGCCGCGACAACATCGGCGATCTGGTGCTGACCACGCCGCTGATTCACGGCCTGCGTATGCGTTTTCCAAAGGCCTGGATCGGTGTGCTGGGCAACACCTACAACACGCCGATTCTCAGCGCGCATCCGGACATCGACGCCCTGTTCGCCTACGACAAGGCCAAGCATCAGCTTGAGCGCAACCGGTTGGCGGTCTATGCCGATACCGCGCGCCTGCTGTTGCGGCTGCGTGCGATGCGCATCGATATCGCCATTCTGGCCGGGCCGGGTGTGCAAGATCAGGCGGCGCGCCTGGCCGCATGGGTCAAGCCACGTGCGACGCTTGGGTTTGTGATCGCCGGTGCGCCGGCGCAGGTGACGATGCAGGTTGACTACGGCAACGGTGCCGATCTTCACGAGGCTGAGGATGTTTTTCGCTTGGGCGCAGCGCTCGGACTTGAAGGCGCGCCAGGACCGTGCCGAGTGGTTGCCGACGCTGCCGAAACGGCGCGGCTGCGACAGGCCTTGCCGGAACGTGCCCGCGGCCGCCGCCTGGTGGCGCTACATATCAGCGCGCGGCGCCCGCGGCAGCGCTGGCCGGCGGAATCCTTCGCCGCGCTGATGCGCGAACTGATGCTTCGCACCGACGTATTTCCCGTGTTGCTGTGGGCGCCGGGTGTGTCGGGCGACCCGCGCCATCCGGGCGATGACGAAAAAGCGGCGACGATCCGAGCGCTGCTGGAGGCCCAGGCGCACTACCTCGCCTGGCCCACACATTCGCTGGCATGCCTCTGTGGCGCGCTTGCCGCATGCGAACTGATGGTGTGTGCGGACGGTGGTGCGATGCATGTTGCGGCCGGGCTGGGCGTGCCGGTGGTCGCATTGTTCGGCGATTCGCCGGCGCAGCGCTGGCGGCCCTGGGGCGTGCGTCACGAGGTGTTGCAGGCGCCTGCGGGGGATGTGGCGGCCATCGCGGCATCGAGTGTTTCGGCCGCCTGCGAGCGGCTGCTCGCAAGTGCGCCGGCGCAGGCAGGGTAAACGCAGATTCAGGCGGCTTTTCTCGCGGGTTCCGGCTGATATTCCGGCAGGCGCCGCCGCAGTTCGCGCTTGATGGCCTGCACGTCGCCGCCGGGGTTTTCCAGCCAGGCCAGCAGATCGTCGCGCCAAGCCGCGCCCGGCACGCCGCTGGGCTTGGCAATGCGCAGCTTGGCATGCGGGGTGGGCCGTGTGGATTCGGAATCGGCCAGCAACTCCTCGAACAGCTTTTCACCGGGCCGCAGGCCGGTGAACTCGATGCGGATATCGTCATCGGCGAAGCCGGACAGGCGAATCATGTCGCGCGCCAGATCGGTGATCTTGACCGGCTCGCCCATGTCGAGCACGAAAATCTCGCCGCCGCGTCCCATGGTGCCAGCCTGCAGCACCAGTTGCGCGGCTTCAGGGATCGACATGAAGTAGCGCACGATATCGGGATGGGTCACCGTGATCGGCCCGCCGGCGGCGATCTGCTCCTTGAATTTCGGGATCACACTGCCGGTTGAGCCCAGCACGTTGCCAAAGCGGACCATCACGAAGCGGGTGGTCGTCGGCGCATCCAGGCTCTGGCATACCAGCTCGGCCAGGCGCTTGGAAGCGCCCATCACGTTGGTCGGATTGACCGCCTTGTCGGTCGAGATCAGTACGAATTTGGCGACGCCGGCGGCGATCGCGGCCGCGCCCAGGGTGGCGGTGCCCTGCACGTTGTTGGCCAGCGCCTCGCCGGCGTTTTCGTTTTCCATCATCGGCACGTGCTTGTAGGCGGCGGCATGAAACAGCACCGATGGCCGGTAACGCGCCAACACCTGCCGCATGCGCTGGGTGTCGCGCACATCGCCAATCACGCAGGCAACGGCCTGATCGGGGGCGACGCGGCCCAGCTCCTGCTCCATGTTGTAGAGCGCGAACTCGCCGTTTTCGACCAGCACCAGCATTGCCGGCGAATAGCGCACGATCTGGCGCACCAGTTCGGCACCGATCGAGCCGCCGGCGCCGGTGATCATCACGGTCTGGTTTGTCAGCAGGCCCTTGAGGCCTTCGCTATCCAGCACCACCGGATCGCGCCCGAGCAGGTCGTCGAGTTCGACCTGGCGAATCGCGCTCACCTGCACCTTGCCGCTCATCAGGTCGTCGAATGAGGGGATGGTGAGCACTTTGAGGTTGGCCTCGCGGCACAGATCCACAATGCGGCGCCGCTCGCGATGCGTGGCCTCCGGCAGGGCGATGATCACGTGGGTGGCCTCCAGTTGCGCCGCATTCTGCGCAAGCGTGTCTAGCCCGCCAACCACGGTGGCGCTCTGCAGCACGCGCCCGGAAAGCCGCGGATCGTCATCGATCAGGCCGACCACGCGCCAGTCGGCCGAACGGGTCAGCTCCTTGGTCAGCGTGATGGCGGCGTCGCCGGTGCCGATCACCAACACCGGTGCGCCCTGGCTGCGGGTGGCGCCGAATAGCCTGTATTCCTTCCAGGAACGGTAGGCCACGCGGTTGCCGCCCATGATGAGCAACAGCAGGATCGGTTCGAGCAGGAAAACCGAACGCGGAATGCCGACGTTCATGCCCAGCATCATGAGGACGAAGGGACCGACCAGGGCGCCAGTGGCGACGGCGAAGACGATGCGGCGCAGGTCGGGAAGGGATGCGTAGCGCCAGACCCCGCGGTACAGGCCGAAGGCCTGGTAGGCATAGGCCTGGATTGGAATGCATACCAGCATGGCCTTGAACATGCCGGGGTGGTACTCGGCCGGGATCGAGAGGTTCAGGCGCAGCCAGTAGGCGAGGAGCCAGGCACAGCCGGCCGCCAGCAGGTCATGCGTGAAGGCGAGCAGCGAGAGCGGGTTGACCCCGAAAACGGGTTTGAGTTGTTTCATCGGGGCGGATTTTGGGATGCAGTGTAGCGCCGCCAATGGCGGTTGACCAACAGGCCGGAACCCGCCAGCAATGCTGCCATCGATGCGAATGCCAGTGCTTGCAAGCCGCCATCGGCCGCACGTGCGCCCAAGGCCAGGCCGGCGCAGGCGGCCATCAGGACGTAGGCTGCACATGCCAGCCTGGAATGCGACCAACCCGCTCGCACAAGCCGCTGGTAGTGATGCTCCCGATGCGCTTCCCAGAATCTCTCGCGGCGCACGATTCGCATGGACAGCGTGGCAATCGCGTCGGCGATGAAGGGCGCGAACACCATCACCGGGAACCAGAAGGGCCAAAGCCCCTGCATCCAGCCTTCCATCCCGAGGGCCGCTGCGAGAAAGCCCAGCGGTACCGATCCGCCGTCTCCCATGAAGATCCTGCCCCGCAGATTGAAAATCAGGAATCCGGCCGCGGCCGCCGCGATGCCGAAACAAACGGCAGCCAGGCCCGCTGCGTCTGCGATGGCGGCGAATCCGTAACTGGCGAATCCGACCACCGCCATGCCGCCAGCCAGTCCGTTGGCGCCATCCATGAAATTGAAGAAATTGGTCATCGCCGCCATCGCGAGCATCGTCGACAGCATCCACCACCAGGGAGCGGCCTCCTTGCCGAGGTAGGCCGCGAAAACACCGGCGGCCAGCAGGTGGGTGGCCAGGCGCAATGCGATTGGCAGCCCGTTGCGATCGTCGGCCAGTGATACCCCGCACAGCACGACAGCCAGGCCAATGGCTGCCAGCGGTACCCGCTCAAATCCCGCCGCGGCCAGCGCCGCAGCCACCATGATGCCGGCGATCATCGCCAAGCCGCCGCTGCGCGGCGTCGGATCGGTGTGCAAGGAACGATCGTTGGGGACATCGATCGCCCAATGGCGCCGGCTGCGCAGCACCAGCGCAAGCGTCGCAAGACATACGCAAAACGAAGCGAGCGAGGCCAAGGCGATCATGCCTGCATGGCCGTGACGGCCGGAACCTGTTGCCGGTAGTAATCGACCCAGGCGCCGGTGATTGACTCGACGCTGAAATCGCGTTGTGCACGCGCCTGTGCCGCATCGGCCATGCGGGAGCGCAATTCGGGGGCCGCCAGCAAACGCGCAATGGCGTTATGCAGGGCCCCGCTGTCGCCCACGGGGTGGAGCAAGCCGGTCTCGCCGTCGATGATGGCATCGGTCAGGCCATAGATGCGCGACGCGACGGCGGGCACGCCGCAGGCGGCAGCCTCGATAATGACCGAGCCGAAGCCTTCGCGGTGGCTCGGCAGGCACAGAAGATCGGCGGCGGCCATATAGTGTTCGACATGGTTGGTGTAGCCGACAACATGGACGTGGGGATCGTCGAGCGCACCAGGCCTGGCGAACAGAAGATCCTCGTCCGGTCCCACGAACAGCAGGTGCGTTGCCGGGAATGCGCCGCGCAGGCACTTGAACGCCTGCAGCAATTCGGCAATGCCCTTCTCGTGCTTCATGCGCCCCACGTAGAGCAGCAGGGGCGATTGCCGGTCAATGCCAAGTTCGGTTCGCACCCGCGCGCGCGCGGCCGGATCCGCCCGAAAGCGTGCGGTGTCGACGCCGCTGAGCGAGCCGGCGCCCAGAACCGCGATCTTGGGTGCGCGCACGATGCCTTGCGCCACCAGGAACTCGCATTGGGAGCGGCTGTCGGCGAATACCTGTGTTGCACAGGCGGTGAGCAGGCGGTCGAGCGCTTTCAGGAACGCACGTGCCGTTCCGCTGCGCGTGGCCCACACCTGGCCGGTGAAGGTGTGCAGTCGCAGAGGCACGCCTGCGGCTCGCGCGGCCAGCATCGCCAGCAGGCCGGCCTTGGGAGAAATACTGTGCACGCAGGCGAAATCCTCGTTGCGAAACAGCCGCCACAGGGCCCACAACGCCAACAGATCGCGCCCGATGGAGATCTCCCGCTTGATGCGTACCGAGCGCAGGTCGCAGCCCACGGGCACGAGCGGGCGAATCGTCTCGTCCTGCAAGTTGGCGATCATGGTCACCCGATAGAGGGTACCGAGCGCCTGCAGATGCCGTCCGAGAAATGCGTTGAGCGTGAACGGGCTCGATACCACCAGGCAAATGCGCGGCTTCACGTCGCAAGTGCGTTGGCGATCAGGCCGCCGGCGTCGCCATTGCCGTAGAGACCCGGAGGAAACGCCTTGCGCTCGGCGCGCAGGACTTCGAACAGCGCGGCCTGCACCGGGCCGCTGGCCAGCGGCGGCGCCAGCCGGTTGGCACCGCAGGCGACAAGCTCGGTCCATTCGGTCTCTTCCCTGAGGGTGACACAGGGAACGCCGTAGAAGTAGGCCTCCTTCTGGACCCCGCCGGAGTCGGTGGCGATGAGCGAGGCATGCCGTTCCAGCATCACCATGTCGAGATAGCCGACCGGATCGATCAGCGTAAGACCGGCTTGAGCGGCGGGCAGGCGTCCAAGGCGCTCGAGCGCTCCGCGCGTGCGTGGATGCAGTGGCAGCACCACCGCGATCTCCCGTGCGACTTCCAGCAGTGCGTCGACGATCGCCGACAGGCGCTCCGGTGCGTCGGTGTTTTCCGCGCGATGAACGGTCGACAGTAGGTATGCGCCCTTGCCAAGCGCCAGGCGATCGAGGATGTCGCTTTTCGCGTCGGCGACGCGCGCATACAGCAGCGCTGCGTCATACATCACATCGCCACTCTTCACGACTGCCTTGCCCGCGATGCCTTCGCGCCGCAGGTTGTCGACTGCCGTATCGGTTGGAGCGAACAACAGTGTTGCCGCGTGATCGGTGAGGACCCGGTTGATCTCTTCGGGCATGCGGCGGTTGAACGAACGCAGCCCGGCTTCGACGTGCGCTACCTGGATGTGCAGCTTGGCCGCGGCCAGTGTGCCGGCCAGGGTCGAGTTTGTATCGCCATACACCAGCACCCAGTCGGGCTTCTCCGCCACCAGTACCGATTCGACGGCCTCGAGCATACGACCAGTCATCGCACCGTGCGACATGCCGCCTATGCCCAGATGGTGTGCCGGCGCGGGGATGCCCATCTCGTCGAAGAAGACGTCCGACATCGCGGCGTCAAAATGCTGGCCCGTGTGCACGATGATTTCGCTCGTGCCAGAGCTTGCGGCAAAGGCGCGCGATACCACCGCTGCCTTGACGAATTGCGGACGTGCTCCGACGATGGTGACGATTTTCATGGTTGTCAGCGACCGATCAGTCGCAGGAAAGGGCGGATCATGAGGCGGCCGGACAGAGGGACTCGCCCCCACAGGCCAAAAATCAACTTGCGCAGGCCTGTGCCAAGCAACAGGCGCTGGACCGTCGCTGAAATCGCGCGGTGTATCAGCCAGGCCGGGCTGCGTGCCAGCGCCAACAGCAAGCCGGTGCGCGAGTAGGCGCTGCGCGATTCGGCGCGGCCGCGTGTCGCTACTTCACGCCAGACTTCATCATCGAAAGTCTCGACAAAGCGGCGGTAGCTCCATGCGGGGTTGCAGGCGACTTCTTCGTATGCGCAATCGGCTATCGCCTGCAAGCGGTCAATATCCCGTACCGCGGCGATCACGTCGGCGATGTTCGCATAGTCCTTGCGCAACGCAAGATAGTGGCGCCCGGGTACCAGCACGCCCGAATACTCGCCCTCAAACAGCACCATCGGGGTGCGCAATGCGGCTGCCTCGAAACAGCGCGGCGATATCTGGTTCAGGCGGATCAGCCCTTCGTAAGGGCGCAGGAACTTTTCCTGCACCTCCTCGAAGCCGGCTGCGGGATGGTCCGCGACGTAGCTGTCGACACGCGGCTGCAAGTCGCCCTCGAAATCGAACACGCTGGCGCCGCTTTCCACGCCCAGCATGATGCGGCAATTCGAGACGAAGTCGATCCACGCATCGCCATACAGGCGGTCGCCTTCGAAATAGGAGATATCGGTTCGCAAGCCGGCCGCCGCCGCGCGCTCGCCCACCGCATCGGCGATGCGCCACTTTTCGACCGACAACGCACCCAGCCAGAAGGGTGGCTTGCGCGTCCGGTAGCCGATGTCGATGGTGCGGTCTGCGACCTTCGGTACCTGCCGCGCCAGCAGCTTTTCCGGGACATAGCCGGTCAGGTTGTTGATTGCGCGCAATCCCGGCAGCCTGGTTCGGTCGTAGACCTTGCCGATTTCCGCTTCGGGTACGCAGGTGAAGAGCAGGCCGACATCCATGTATCGCAGCGCTTCGATGACGACATTGACGGCGCGGTATTCGTCTTGGATGAAGGCCACTTTCAAACCTTCAAAGGCGTGTACGCGCGCCTTTGCTGTGGCACTGATGTAGTGCTCGGAGAGATAGCCGATGGCGATCGTGTAGTGGATGACCACGACATCGAAGCGGTTCAGGTCCAGGCCTGCCGGCAATTCGCGGATGAACGAGATTACAGTGACGCTATGGTGCGAAAAGCGCTCGAACGCCTCCAGGTGATCGGTAACCGTCGAGGCATCCGCGTTCCTCGCGGGTCGATTGCAGAGCAGCAGAATGTTGAGCTGGTCGCCCATCACCTGGCGTTCACTTGGTTGCAGTGGCGTACAAGTCGAGACCGATGGCGCGGCCAAGATTGCCGAGCAGTAGGCGGCGTGGGACCAGAGGCCATTTGCGAAGGCTGACGCCTTTCAGTTGTTCAAATCGTGTAAGAGTGTCATTGGAAACGAAGCAGCGCGCGAGGCCACGCAATGTCGGGTGTTCGCAATTCTCACGCGTGAGTGAGCATTGCGAGAATTGCCGGAACATCGCGCGAAGGTCGGCTGCAGACGTAAAGACGGTCTCCGGGGCGCCGTCGCCCGCGATGTTCGGATCGTAGGCTTGGCGCTGCGCATCGACAATCGCATCCGGTCGTCCAAGGGCTGCGGCCAAAGTAGCACCCGGCCAGCGCAACCACTGGCGATAGGAGAAGCGGTTGTAGACCATGATGAAAGCGCGACCGCCCGGCTTGAGCACGCGAAAGGTCTCGTCGATACAGCGCTGCAGATTGCCGGTATGGTGAAAACAGCCGATCGAGGCCACGCAATCCATGCTTGCGTCGGGCAGCGGGCATTCCAGCACGCTGCCCTGGACTGCCTTGCCGGGCAGCCCTGCCATGCGCAGCCGGTGATTGACCATGTCCACCGGGCCGGCGGCGATATCGAGGCCGGTGTAAGCGGCGCCGGCCTCGGCGATCTGCTGGCTCAAGGTGCCGTAGCCGAGCCCGATTTCCAGCACGGCCTGGCCACGCATGGTGTGCACCGGTACGTGCCGCAGCAGGTAGGGATAGTGGTCGAGATAAGCACGATCGAACGTTTCGAGTGAGACGGCCGAACGGTCAGCAATACCCAGTGCGCGCGCGAACGAGGATCCGCAAAGTTCGTCCCAGAAAGCCGCGTTAGCAGCATCGATGGCCGGCGAATTCATGCGGCGGCGCGAGCAGCAAGGGCGCGCATGGGCGCGTCATGGCGGGCGATGGTGGCGCGAATCATGTCGAGATTGTCGCGGGTCCAGGCGACCGTGCGCGCCAGGCCATCCTCGAAGCGGACGGTGGCTTTCCAGCCGAGATCGCGCTCCGCCTTCACCGTGCTGCCGAATCGTTTGCCGGAGTTGTCCCACGGGCGCTTGGGCAGCAGTTGCACGCCGGCCGGATTGCCGGTCAGCGCGGTGATACGCTCGCCCAACTCGCGAATCGAGGTTTCGATGCCGCTGGCGACGTTGTAGGCCTCTCCCGGATGCCCGCGCAGCGCACAGGCGGCAAGCCCTTTGGCTACATCCTCGGCGAAGATGAAGTCGCGCGTGGCGACGCCCTCGTTCTCCAGCGGCAACGGTTCGCCGCACAGGGCCTTATAGATGAAGGTAGGCGTCACATTGCGCCACACCGTCGCCGGCGTTCCGCGCCAGCGGCCGGCGCCGAGGATCTCGCCCGGCCCATACACATTCTGGAAGCGCGCGCGCACCGTGGGCAGCGCATGTTGCTTGTGGTAGTACACCGAATAGAACTCGCCGAAGATCTTGGACATCGAATAAGGGCTGTCGTTGTTGTGCAGCGACACGATGTCGGACTCTTCGGTGGCGTGGGCATCGCCGAATGTCTTTTCCGCCAGTGCGCAACCTGCCGCCGAGTAGACCACCTTCTTCAGGCGCTTGAAGCCCTTGAGGCGTTCATACAGCTTGAGGGTCGTGAGCGTGTTGTTTTCATGATCGGCGAGAGGATCGTGAATCGAACTCTGGTTGCCGTGATAGGTGGAAAGATGGAACGCATAGTCGTAGTCGTCGGTCAGGCCCGCGAGCAAGGCATCGTCGGTGATCGAATTCTCCGAGAACCGTACCCGCGCATCGCCTGGCACGTTGCTGCGCTCGGCGGACAGCAGGTTGTCGACGATGTGCACCCGCGCCACATCCGAGCCAAGCAACAGTCGCACGAGGTTGCTGCCGACAAAGCCGGCGCCGCCGGTGACCAGCACGTTGGCGCCGGTGAAACTGGGGTCGGTACTCATATGCGTCTCTCAGGAACGGGGCGCGGCGAGGTGGGAGAAAACGTCGGTCACGCCATGCGCGGCATACCAGTCGAGCTGGCGGCGAATGGTTTCGGCGAATCCGATCCGCGCTGTCCAGCCGAGGGTTTTCGCGGTGGCGGAGGAGTCGAGCACCACGGCCGGCACATCGTCGGCCCCCGGGGGCACGATCGGTACCGGTTCGGCCGGTGTGGTGCCAAGGTAAGCGCATACCTCGTCGAAGATCTCCTTGATGCTGTGCCCTTCGCCGGTGGAAACGTTGTAGATGCCGGGTTCCGCCTCGGCACCTAGCAGCCGATCCATCAGCGCCAGGAAGTCCGTCATGTCGAGGAAGTCGCGCACGGTATCGCTGCAAAAGCACTTCTGGCCAGCCGACAATCGCTTGTAGAAGGTCGGGATCGGGCCGATTGCCAGCCGCGGCCCGGTGATGTTCGCCAGGCGCAGGGAGATCACCGGCACCGTGGCCATGCGCATGAATTGCTCGCCGGCCGTCTTCGAAATGCCATAGCTGGTGAAAGGCGCAGTCGGATGGTCCGCGGGAATCGGCACTTGACGCGGTCTGCCGTAACACAGCGCGGTCTGGAAGTTGATGATGCGCCTGACCCCCGCGGCCTCGGATGCCCGCGCCACATTGATGGAGCCGCTGACATTGGTGGCAGCATCTTCGCGCCAATCGGCCGGGTCTTTGTAGGCGGCGGCACTGTGCACCACGATCTCGGGCGCGAAGCGGTGAAAGGTTTGATCCACCATCGCCTGATCGACGACGCTGCCTTCGACCACTTCCAGGCCCGCCATTGGCGGCACGACTTCGCGTTTGCCGGTGGCGAAGTTGTCAAGCACCAGCAATTGGTGACCTTGCGGCAGCCAGTGTTCGACCAGATTCGACCCAAGGCAGCCGGCGCCACCGGTAATCAGGATTTTCACGGCTACTTGTTTTCCGCGATTTTCAGGTGGGTGTAGCCCCCCTGCGCGCCGAATTTCCGGTAATACTCGACGGCTGCACCGACGGTGACGGCCAGCGGCGAGAACTCGATGGCGCCAAAGTCCTGAAACGTGCGTGTCGGGTCGAGCAGGATCGAAGGCGCGTCGTCCGGGCTCAGGTCGCGCACTTCCGGTTCCGGATAGGACGGCAGCTGCATGGCCGCGACGACGGCGTCATACAACTCGCGGATGGCGATGTCGGTGCCGGAGGAGAAGTGGTATGCGCCATGGCCGGTACCGTCAATCGCCTTGATGACCGCACGCGCCAAGTCCTTGACGAACACGAAATCGCGGCGCGCCTTGGTGACGAAGCAACGCTTGCCTTCCGACAGGCGCTGAAAAAAGATCGGCAGCGGCCCGCTTACGTTGCGTGGCCCCACCACATTGGCGAGGCGAAACGTCACGAAGTCGATTCCGGAAATCTCGATATAGTCCTCGGCCGCCGTTTTGGAGATCGCATAGCTGCTGTTGGCGGGGAATTTCGGGTGGTCCAGGCGGATCGGCTGCTGCAGCGGCTTGACGCCGTAGCAGAGCGCGGTCTGGAAATAGATGAAGCGGCCGACCTTGTTTGCCTTTGCTGCATGCACCAGGTTGGCGCCACCGACGCAATTGGTGAGGGTGTCGTTATACCAGTCGTCGGGATCCTTGTACGAGGCGGCGGTGTGGACGATCGCATCGGGCTTGAATTCACCCGCCAGCCGGTCGATCAGTGCCTTGTCGGCGATCGATCCTTCGACAAAGGTGAGGCCTTTCTGGGGTGGCAGGTGCTCGGGCCGCCCGGTGGCGAAATTGTCGATGCCCAGAACCTGGTCGCCGCGTGCGAGCAAGAGTTCTGCGATATGCGAGCCAATCTGGCCGCAGGCGCCGCTGATAAGGACTTTCATTGAGGGTTCCCGGATAAACCGGGAATTTTATCAGATCGCCCGGTCGTGAAACTGCTGTTGCCACAGCTCCAGGCTCAGGAAAGCCCACAGATTGCGACTGAACATGCCCTCGCGCTGGATCAGCGCCTCGATGTCGAATCCCGGTTGCAGGTAGGCGCGTTCGCGGGCCTTTTGTCCACGGAAGGTGTCGAGGATGAACTCGCGCACGCGGCCACCCTTTTTCATCCAGATCTGCAAAGGCACCGGGAAACCCATCTTGTCCTTGCGCTCGACAATCGCCTTTGGCAGCTTTTGCCCGAACGCAACCCGCAACAAGCGCTTCAATTCACCGTTCTGGAACTTGATATTGGCCGGAATGGTCGCCGCCAGTTCGACCAGATGATGATCCAGAAGCGGCACCCGCGACTCGATGCCGTGCGCCATGCTCATGCGGTCTTCCACCTGCAACAGGGCCGGCAGCAGGGTCTTGAAATCGAAATGGGTCATGGAATCGAAATAGGATTCCTTGCCCACATTCTTGCCCCAGTAGATTTCGCGGAATTCCTCGTAAGAGGACGGGTTGCGGAACAGGCTCCAGTCGACAATGTTGCCGAAGGTGTTGGAACGGTTGATGAGCCGGAAATAGCGGCGGTCACGCTCGTCGAAAATGCCTTCGGCCCAGAATTCCTGGATCAGCGGCTTGTAGTTGCGCAAGGTCTGCAGGTTCGGAATGATGGATTCGTAGGTGACCACGAAATTGCCGCTCTTCATGGTGCCGTCAAGCGCGCCCTTGATGCATTGCTCCCAATAGGCGATCAGGTAGCGCGCGTAGCCGCCGAAAATCTCGTCCCCGCCCTGGCCGCCGAGCACCACCTTGATGTGTTCGCGGACTTTCTTGGACACCATGTATTGTGGAAACGACCCCGGCCCGGCTACCGGCTGATCGAGGTGATAAATGACTTTCGGCATCGCAGCGACGAAGTCGTCTTCACTGATGTCGACTTCGTGCAACTGGATGTCGCGCTCTTCGGCCACGGCGCGCGCATAGCGCGACTCGTCGAAGCTTTCGCTGAAGCCGAATTTGCCGTTGAAGCCCTGGAACCGCTCCTGCGGCTTGATCTCGCGCGCCAGCGCTGCGATCAGGCTCGAATCGATCCCGCCGCTGATATACGCGCCGACCTCCACATCGCTGCGAAGGTGCGCGCGCACTGAATCCTCCAGCCGCTCGCGCACCTGATCCATGAACCAGGCTTCGTTGTGCTTCCAGTCGAGCTCGTACTGCACTTCCCAGTAGCGCCGCAATTGCATGCGCGCGTCGGTGCCGACCCAGCCGCAGTGGGCGGGGCTCAACTGGCGCACGCCGGCGAACATGGTCTTGTCGCCTAAGCAGAACTGGAATGAGAAGTAGTCGTGCAGGCCGTCGAGATCGGTGTCGACCTGTTTGAGGAAAGGCAGGAGCGCCTTGGCCTCGGAAGCGAACATGAACACGCCACCGACCACCGCGTAGTAGAAGGGCTTGATGCCGAAGCGGTCGCGCGCGATGAACAGCTTGCGCTTGGCCGGGTCCCAGATCGCAAATGCGAACATGCCGCGCAGGCGCTCGACGCAGGCCTCGCCCCATTTCTCATAGGCGCGCAGCACCACTTCGGTGTCTGAGGTGGTGCGGAACAGATGGGCGCCGATTTCCTCGCGCAACTCGATGTAGTTGTACACCTCGCCGTTGTAGGTGATGACGCAGCCCGAATCGGCCAGCATTGGCTGTGCGGCGCTTTCGGAGAGGTCGATGATCGACAGGCGTACGTGGCTCAGCCCGACAGGTTCGTTTTTCCCTTGCCAGGAGCCATTGCCGTCGGGGCCGCGATGTTTCAGACGCTCGATCGAGGATGCAAGGTATCGGGTTCCAACTTCGCCACCAAAGCCTACGTAACCTGCTATGCCGCACATATCGTCGTGATGTCCTTTCGGGCGTGAGTCTAGCGCGATCAGTGTCGTAACGCCCTGTACAGTCGCCTTAGCATCGAAATCAACGGGCCTGTAACCGGTTTCAGGACTTCTCGCGCTTGCAGTGGAATCATCAGCCAGATTCGGATGAGAATCGCAAATATCGCAGCAGGCGAAGTCGCCATGATAAACCTCGTCCGCGATGCCGAACCGGCATCTGGCCCTCCTTTGGCGGCATGGGCGCTTTCGAGAACCTCATCGAATCGGGCGACAAAAGCCTTGTACGAGTATTTAGGGTTGAGAGCGATCTCCGCATACGTACAGTCTGCGATCTCCTGCAGTAAAGTGGTGTTCCTGATCGCCGCAATGACTTCTGCAATATTAGAAAAATCCTTTCGCAAGGGTACATAGTGTCTCCAAGGCTTGAGGATGCCGGAATACTCCCCCTCGAAAAGCACCATCACCGTGCGCAACGCGGCCGCCTCAAAGGAGCGTGGCGAAATCTGGTTAAGGCGGATTTTTCCTTCATGCTGGTGCAAGAATCGGTCTTCAACTTCCTCAAAAGTGGCGTTCGGATTCGCTGCAACGTAGGCGTCCACATCACGCTCGATCGATCCGTCGAAATCGAACACGCTTGCGCCGCTTTCGACCCCAAGTGTGGTTTTGCAGGAGGTTACGAAGCGGACCCAAGCCTCACCGTAAATCCGATCCTCTTCCCGATTTGAGAGATCGCATGCCAGACGCGCATCCCGAGTAGCGGAGAGAAAGCGAGGCACGATCTGCCATTTTTCCGCACCAAGCCGACCGAGCCAGAAAGGGACCGTGCGGGCGCGGTAGCCGACATCGACCCTGCGTTCGTTGATCGGCGGTACGGAAATGCGCGTAAGCGTGTCGGGTACATAGCCTGTGAGATTGTTGATCTTGATGAGGCCCGGCAACGTGCTTGTCGGATAGACCTGCTCGATCTCTTCTTCTGGTACGCAGGTAAACAACACGTCGACGCCCAGTTCGCGGATAACGGCGTGGGCCCGGTCGATGTTGCGGTACTCGTCCTGCAGGAACAGCACCTTGACGCCTCGGAACGAGGCGATCATTGAGCGGTCGCGCGCGCCGATATAGCTGTCCGACAGCAGGTAAAGTGAGTAGTGAAAAACGATGGCGTCAAAGCGTTCCAGGTCGATGCCGCCCGGCAGGCGGTTTGACACGACCCCAACATGACGAAAACAGAACATTCTATGCGCGGAGAGTCTGGCCAGCGCCTGAACGTGGTCGCGGATCGTTCCTGCCGTTACCGCGGGTAGAGCGCAAAGTAGCAACGTGTTCATATCGAGAAAGGATTGCGCTCGGTAGTGAATGTAGCCTGCTTGGGGACTATAAGTTCTCGACCAAGTCCACTAATCGTTTCGGCTAAGTCCGAGAGGCTACTAGGTGCCGCATTGCCTCATCTAGTGAAGCAGCTTCGCGGTTCCGATAGATGACGCTGGGCGGCTTTCCGACCAGCCTTTCAAGCCTTTGCCCGGTTGCCGAATTGCGCCAAATTTCGTATCTCGCGACCAGGGTCGCACGGACGCGTCTGCTGTAAAACGGCAAGCGTTGCCCTGCTTGACTAATGTAGTCAAATAGTCGTTCCATTTGCTCATCCATCTCGTCGGAGTCACGCCAGACTTTACTCTGCGAGGTCAATTCATGATGGATTGCCGCCAGCCAGTTGCCTTCGTCGAATAGATCCATGCGGCCGTAGATCGGCAAGAACTTTTTATAGTCGTGAGCGACCATGTTGTGCACTGACGCGTAGAGACCGGGAACCGGCAGCGACGACAGGATCGCGTCCGCATTCGAAAACGAGCGAAAATACCTGAGTGCCTGCTGCGCGTAGGTAGTCGTAAGTGAGCCTAGGGATTGATCGACCGGAAGTGAGATGAAAAGGATCCCGAAGCAGTTGAGCATCACGCAGCCTCGCGCGAGCGACAAGCCTTGGATCATCGCGCTGTAGTCATGCGTCGCGCCGCCGAACAGCGTTCCGGATTTGGCCCGGATCCGGTTCACCAGTTCCCGGCTGTAGCACCCGAATATGATTTTTCCGACAACATAGTCGCGCGTGCGCTGCAGGTCCCGGCGTACGCTTGAGGCCGCCTTGAAACGCAACGCTTCGATCGGGTCATAGGGTGTCGGTTTTCCGTCAAGGAACTCAATTTCCTCATAAAGCGTTCCCGGACCCGCGGGGCTCTGGCTGTCGCCGACATAGTAGGGCGCATTGGCCCAATTGACGATATCTGCCCCGGAGGCGCTGATGGCTGCTGCGGCGCGTGAAAGAGCGTTCGGCAGCATCACCATCTTGTCGGTCGCGTAGGATATGTAGTCGCCGCTGGCGAAATCCAATGCGAATTCGAAGTGTTCCGGAGGTGACAACAGGCGCGGCGGGCTGACAATCCGGAAATTAGGCGCACCAACGAACGGGCTCACAGCCTCGAGATTCAGGCACTTCTGCTCGTCGCTCGAGGAGTTGTCGGACACGACCACTTCGAAGTCCGAGTAGTCGGCCTGCATCGCGTGCCTGACAGCAACACCGAGAAGCGCAGGGCGGTCGTGAGTTGGTATGACGATGGAGAATTTCACGGGGATCAGACCTCGAACCGGACAGCCAACCTGCGCCACTGAGCCATAGTGCGGGCAATCCTGATCGGCAGAGCCAGGATCCGCCCCAGCGGCCAGAGGAACCGCCCCGCGGAGCGGTCGAGCCGCAGTGTCCGGATATGGGCAAGGTAGCCTTCTACAGTTTCGGTCGGATAGTTTTCGCGCAGCAGTTGGTGGACCGCGGGATTCGCATAACTGCCGACCTGAAGGTGGAACAGGCGAATCGACTCGAGGGCAGCGCGTAGTTTTGTCAGGACGGGCAGTGGTTTGAAAAAGAGATTGACGAGATTGCTGGCAAGTCGGTCGAAGACGCTCTCGGGGTAGTAGTGCGGCAAGCGCTTGCCAGTCTGGGTGCCCACATTGCTCCAGTTGTTGGTGGTGCGCGCAAAGCGCGCTTGCACGACGACCACGCGGGAGGTGGTGACCAGGTGGCCGGTCAGGCAGCGGCTCGCGAAAAAGCCGACCGGGTAGTAGTTCCACAGTGCGTAGGCGTCGCCGATCGTGCTTACCGCGAACGAGTTCGCGGCCTTGAGCGCCGAACCGCGCACGAATAGGCCGCCACAACCGGAGAACGAGAGCGCAGTAATTAAGGCGCGAATCGGATCGGTGACGGTTTCCTCAGCAAAGCACACGCGGCGAGCCGCGGCTCCGACAACGATACCGCCGAACATGACGTTGCAGTCCATGTCGGTCCTGAATCGCTGCAGCACGAACTCAAGCTGTTCGAACTGGAAATCATCCTCATCGGAGAGCCAGGTGACGACTTCGCCGGCGGCAAGCCTCGATATTTCGTAGAAGCTGAGTGTGCCCTGGTTTTCGCTCGCCACATGGACCGCAAGGCGCTTGTCATCGATGGCACGCAGTAGCGCGACCGTGTTGTCGGTCGAGCAGTTGTCACGCACCACCACTTCAATGTCCTGACGGGGCGTGTCCAATAGATGCAGAACGCAATGGCGCGCGACCTCCGCGCGGTTTCTGGTGCACACCAGAAAGCTGATGGCGGGAGTGGCAGGCATCGGTTCAGATCAGGCGGGTGCGTCCGGCACAGCGAGCAGGTCGATCACCGAGAGCACCTTGCCGCCATCTTCGATAAAGCCTGCGAGGGTCTTGCGGATCTCGTCGATGTATGCGTAGTTGAACACAATGACTTCATCGACGGCTTCGCGCGTCACCGAGTCCGGGCCCCTGATCGGAAAGCCGGTAACCGGTGTGAAGCAACCATGCAAATTGCGGTTTCCGTCCACCACGAACTCGAGATGTCGGTGCGTCAGTTCGGCCATGGCGAGTGTGGTGACACCACGTCCCCAGCCGCCGTAGCCGGCAAAGCGGAGTCCATTGGCGCGCCCCTTCTCAACGTAGTGCCGCAGGTGCGTGAAGGATCGCGATACCGACGCCTGGAAATTCATGAACGTGGACAACTCGTCCAGACGAGGGTCGGCGAAGGAGGCAAGACCTGGCGCCTCCGCGACCTTGCTGCCTTCCGGCGTCGCGGCCACCAGCATTGAACTGCCTCGGCAAGTGTTCTTGGGAAGGAAGTTGAAATCGACTATCCGCAACCCATGGCGCTGCATGAGTCGCTTCATCGAGCCATAGTGGAGGTAGGTGGCATGCTCATGCCCAAACAGGGCGGTTTCGCGCTTGACGTAGATGTCGTGGAGGTCGTGAACCTCTAGCAGCAGCACGCCCCGTTGCGGGTCGAGGACCTGTCGCACCGTATCGAGAAAGGGCGCCGGGTCGTACAGGTGGTCGAAAGTGTGCAGAAGAACCAGGAATTGCGTGGTTGCGAATTCGGGCGGGATCAGTCCCAGCGACTCCCGTGTGAACAAGGCATTGACGACGGGAATGCCATTATCGATGGCCAACTGGCACAAGTTCTCGGCGGCTTCGAACCCGAGCGTCGCAGCACCCCTGCCCTTGAATAGCGAAAGCAGGTACCCGTCCGCGGCGCCGACTTCGATCACTTTGTCGCCTGATCGCAGGCCAAGGTGCCGCTCGCAATGGCCGACCAGTGCCGCCATGTAATTGCGGATGAACGGCGAGTGCGAGGCCACGTACTGATAGCTGTGGTAGTACTGGTTCAGGTTGACGTCGTGCTGCGTCTGTACACTGCGGCAGTCGCGACAGAAGTACAGTTCCATGGGATGCGAAAACTCGCTTCCACGGGTTTGCGGCGTGACTACCTCGTCGAAGAATGGCACCGCCTCGAAGCGCATGAAGCGGGTCAGGTTCGCGCTGTCGCAGAGGCGACAAGTCGAGCGCCGGGTAACGGTGTAGTGCAACACGATACGGTTTTGTGGTGTGAATTGGAGGCTCCGTACCCGTCTTAAAAGACGCGCACCGGGTTCGCGAGTTGCTTCAATGGCGAGTCAGGCGGCAGGAAGGGCAGGGCGCGTTGCGCAATCGAGTTAGCTTCTTTTGCCGCGTACGCGGAGTCGGCACTACGCACGGGACTTCGATTCCCGGCCTGTTGCTCCAAAAACTCGATCTGCTGTCGCACATAGCTGTCGGCCACGCTGTCGGTCAACTCGTTGCCAAGCAGCGATGCCTGGGGTCGTAGGCGATCGTCCATCGCGCCGCCGCCAAAGTATACCTGCAAGCTGTGCAGCATTTCGGCGATCGGCTTGCGTTTCGATTGCCATGCCGGGTCGGCGCTTCGCGTCTGCGTCTCACCAATGCTCACGCTGCCCGGCTCCACTGAGAAATCGATTGTCAAGGTGTCGTTGCTGCTGCAAAAGCGGGCGCTGCGGACTCGTTGCTTCGAATTTCTCGACAGGGTTGCCAAGAGCGTCACGTCCGCGCATTCGAATCGCACTGCCACTTCGCTGCCGCCGCGTCGGGTGACCAGTTCCGATGCGACGAGTTTTATCTCGCCGTGTGTGGCCAGGACGATGCAGGCAACGTGCGGAAGCACGTCGTGTATGACCGGCACTCCGGAGTCATAGCCCTTCGCCAGTCCGTAACGAGTTTCGACGACAGCGTCAGACCATATCAGATGAATCTCCGAATAGCGTCTATCCACCAGCCAATCGCGCGTGAAAACGCGCAGGTAGTCGGCGAAGAGGTAGGTATTGGTGGCGAAAAGCCGCAGCCCGGCGGCGGCGGCGGCGTCAAGCAGGCGCTGCGCCTCGTGCCGCGAAAATGCCAGCGGTTTCTCGCACGCCACGTGATAGCCCGCCGCAAGCGATGCTTCGATCGCTGAAGGGTGCAGGTATGCCGAATTGGCGATTAATGCCACGCCGACCGTGGGGTGGCGGCACGGCATCGGCGCATCGACGATGGTGATTTGCCGGACGTAAGGGGAAGCGTGCCACCAAGTCTGCAAATCCGCGTCGTCGCGGCTGGCCTGTAGCTGGACCGGCGCTCCGGGGGGCAGCGCGGCGCACAGTTCCTCTATGATGATTCTGGCCCAACGACGTGCACCGACCACCAGCCAAATGTCAACCTCAGCCACGCAGCCTCCGTCTTCAGACGATGTGCACCAATCGGCCCTTGTAGCCATTGCCGCGCAGATATGATTCGATCTCGAGCGGAATGTGCCACGCGAGGTTGAGCACGACCTCGGTGCGGTCGAAGCGGGCGAACAATTCCTCGTCGGAACGGATGGGAATATGGGTGCCGGGCAAGTAATGGCCGATCTTGAGCGAGCCCGGTTTCTCGTACACGCACTCGATTTCGCCCTCGGTCACTCCGAGCAACGCGATGAGGATAGCTGCGCGGCCGGGAAACGCCTTGGCCACGAGCGGTCCATGTACCGCGGTGAGCGCCAGAATCTCGGCCTTCTTGCGCTGCTTCCAGTCCGCCATGTACGAGCGCATTGCCGCGAACTCGCCAAAGAAGTTGGCTTCGCGCGCCAGCGTCTGGGTCAACAGGGTGGAAACGTCTCCCGAGTCGGCACCAACTTGGCCAATGATCACGCGGATATTGCCGCCGTATCGGCTGGGAAATTCGACCGCAGTGACCGTCCGGCCCAACGTGCGCGCGATGTGGGTGAATGAGGTCAGGCTATAGGTTCGCGGGTGCTCATGGTAGAAGGTGTCGAACTGGTTTTTCGCCAGCACGGCGCCGAGGTAGTGGTTCTCGATGACCAGTATGGTGTCGTCACCGATCAAGAGCGCCAGAGCACGCAGGAGCGCAGGCAGGTCTTCGATATGCGCGAACACGTTGGTGAAGGTGATGACGTCGACGCGTGGATGCTGGCGCGCGATTTCCCGCGCGGACTGCTCTGAGAAGAATCCGTTGATCACCACGTGATCGCGCCCAAGCGCATCCGCGTATGCGCCGGTTGGCTCCACGCCGATGGTCTTTGCCCCCTTTGCGGCAAACTTGTCGAGAAGGCTGCCGTCGTTGCAACCCACGTCCAGCACGGTGCGACCGGCCAACGACCCGGTGCGGGCCTCGACTGACTCAACCAGCGCGGCCATTCCCGACAGGACATCGGCCGTGAAGCGCGACCGGTAGTGGTAGGTTTGCGGGAACAACTGCAGCTTGGGCACCTGGTACTTCTGATGGGCGGTGTCACACTTCCTGCAATACAGGATGTCGATCGGGAATACTTGGCACTCGCGCGGGTCGCCGACCGCAATGAGGTCGTCGCACAGCGGATGCTTCCCGAGGTCGAGCACCGGGTCAAGACTGGTCGACCCGCATACTTCGCATTTCGTGATCTCGAAACTTTCGCTCATGTCGCTTATTGGCTTTCTGTGATGGACTGGAATGCCTGGATCTGGCCTAACGACACCGATTGCATATCCTCTTTCGCCTGCAGGCGGTTCTGCCAGTCGGCGATCAGGGTCAGCGTGTCGTCGATCGAGGTTCTCGGCCGCCATCCGAGCCTGGCCAATGCTTTTGAGCAATCGAGTTTGAGCAAGGTGGCCTCATGCAAAGTCGGGTCGGTGGTCACGCGGTAGCGGATGCCGCCCTTCATGTGCGCAGACAGCCTCTTCACCAGCGCCTCGACGGGAAGCACATCGTCCTCGCGCGGGCCGAAATTCCACGCTTCGGCGAAGCGCTGACCGTCTTCCACCAGGTGTTGCGCAAGGGTCAGGTAGCCGTACAGCGGCTCCAGCACGAATTGCCAGGGTCGCAAGGCCAAAGGATTCCTGATGACCATTTCCTCACCTCTCGCATGAGCGTTCAAGACGTCGGGGATCAGCCGATCAGCCGACCAGTCGCCGCCGCCGATGACGTTTCCGGCGCGCGTGGTGGCGATAGCACAACCATGTTGCGAGTGGCTGTCGGGATGGAAATAGGACGAGCGGTACGACGCGGCCACCAATTCAGCGCAGCCCTTGCTGCTGCTGTAGGGGTCGTGGCCACCCATCGCTTCGTTTTCACGATACCCCCAGATCCATTCACGGTTTTCGTAGCATTTGTCGCTGGTGACCACCATTACCGCCCTGGCGCCTGGTTGCAGGCGGACCGCCTCCAAAACGTTGACCGTTCCCATGACGTTGGTCTGGTAGGTTTCGACCGGGTCCAGGTAGGATTTGCGCACCAGCGACTGGGCGGCGAGGTGGAAAACGATCTCCGGGCGGTACTCCGCCATGCAGCGTGTTAGGCGTTCCAGGTCGCGGACGTCCGCCTCGATGGAGTCAACCAGCTCGCCGACGCGGGAGACCTGGAAGTTGCTCGGGGACGTGGCTGGTGCAAGCGAGTAACCAACCACTCGCGCGCCGAGATGATTGAGCCATAGAGAAAGCCAGCTACCCTTGAATCCGGTGTGCCCGGTCACCAATACCGACTTGCCGCGCCAGAAACCGTCTCTCATGGCCAGGTCTTCCAGGGCGCTTTGCCCCGTGCCCACATGTCCTCGAGGAAATTCTTGTCCCGCAGCGTGTCCATGGGCTG
>JBEIFV010000034.1:0-41959 GCA_040382235.1 Burkholderiales bacterium | reverse complement strand
GGGGTTGGCATGTTGTTTGGGTGTCCGTGGGCGCAGGCTCAAGCGCTGGTGGCCAGGGCGTGCTGCTCAAGGCGGTCCAGCAGGTGCGGAAACACGTCGCGCGCGGCGTTGCGGCCGATGAACATGTCCATGTGGGCGTAGTTCTCGAACACATGCATGTCGTAGTGCTGCGGGCCGTTGACTCGACTGAGCCATTGGTGCGTACGGGCGATCGTCTCGGGGTCGAAAATCTGGTTCAGTGCGCCTGTGATGAAGCTGATCGGCAGGGCCAGCCGCGCCAGTTGTCCCTGCGCGAAGTAGCTGTCACCGCCCTGGGCATCGACCACCTGCTCACGCTGCATGATCAGCGACAACTGCTCGAAGGGCGGAATCGCGATCAGGCCGAACATTTCCATCATCGCGTTGTGCGTTGCTTCATTCAGCTGCGCATGGGTGTAGGAAGGGCCGAAAATCGAGAAAATGCGGCGGCATACCGGGTTCTTGCATTGCTCGCCTTCCGGCACCGGTATGATGTTCCAGGCCACCACATCGACCGTGTGATCGAACATGCTGTCGACGCCCGGCTGGCCGGGAACGACATTGAATCCGTGCTCGAACAGCGACGATTCCTCCATCAGGCGCACTACATCGAGGTCGACCTTGAGGTAGCTCAACCAGTTGGTGACCGGGTTGAGCGTCAGCGCCGAGCTGATCACCGAGCGCACGCCGCCCAAGCCCTTGAGCAGCGCCATCAAGAGGCTCATGGAACCGACACAGTGCGCCATCACCTGCACACTGGGCGCACCGGTGGCGTCCAGTACGTGCTTGACGGCCGTGGGCCAGTCGACGCTCGCAATGTCGTCAATGTTGAAGGCCTTGATCGGGCTGCCCGAATCGGGACTGGCACGGTAGTCGAACAACCACACGTCGTAGTGGTTGGCACAGAGGAATTCCACCAGGTTGGTGTTTACCGTGTCGATCGCGAACGACGAGGCCTTGACGGTGAATCCCGGCGCCAGGATCACCGGCCCACGGTCGCCGCCCTGGTAGCGCGTCAATTTGATGGAAAAGCCTTGATCCAGCGGCAGCAGAGGAATGGTGACTGCCGCCGGGGCCGGTGCCCGCAGTGGCCGCGCCGCCGCCCGTACGCCGGGCTTGGCCGGAAAATTGTTCATGTCCGACAGCATGCCGCCGTAGGACTGGAACAACACGCCGCCGAAGAAGCCGGCAAACTTGGCCATGTACAGCATCTCGATGGCCGACACCGCCTGCGGAAAGTGGCTGAGGATGTCGGCGAGCACACCGTCATGACGCAGTTCCATCTTCACCGACGCGCCCTGCCACATCAGGTCTTCCAGGTCGAGCTTCAAAATACCCTGCGCACACAGGGGCCCGTCCGCGCCGCCTTCGCGCACAGTGATGAACAAGGTGGTGACGTCATCCCACCAATGCGAACCGGTGCGTTGATGCAACACCTTGAAGCCATGAAAATAAAGCGGCGTAGCGCCTTGATCGGTGCGCAGAAGCACCATGTCGTAGGTCATGCGCCAGGTTTCCACATGCTCCGCATCCACCGGCAACAGGTGAAAGCGGCCATCCGATACGGTCATTGGCTGGCCCGACAAGGCCGCGCAGGTGACCGTGCCGGTGATCTGCGCCGGATGCTCGGGGTCGGCGGTCAACTGGTGCAGGTTGTCGCTGTGCACGCACAGCCGGAATGAAAAAGGGTTGCCCTGGCTGCGACCCCAGGCGGTGGCCAATTCATAATCGTCGCTGATACGTTCGCGTGCAGGGGCCGGCGAATCGCCGGCGTGGGTGCTGACAAAGCCGCGCATGGTCTCGGTGAACTCGAACGACGGGCTCAGCTGATCAGGATTCTTGTCGATGGTTTCATGCAGTGCCTTCTTCGCCAGATCCAACGCGCCGCTCTTCACCGAATCTTCAATACGTTCGAGCAAAGACTTCTGGTCGGTACCTGTGGCCGGTTTTGGCAAGGGCTTGGCCGCATCGAGGCTGTAGTCGATGCTCCAGCCACGCTCGGTGGCCATAAGCGCACAGGCGCGCTCGGCAACCGCGGTGATGGTGAGCAAGGGATTCACGCCCACCGCCCCCGGCATGGCCGCGCCGTCGCACACATACAGGCCCTCGTGCACGGCGTTGCCCTCGGAACCGAAAAACACCTGGCACTTGTGGTTGACTACCCCCAGGCTGGCGTCGTCGCCCATGCCGCAACCGCCCACCGGGTGCACCGTGACCAGCTTGTAGCCCTGCGCCTCGGTCCAGAGCGGGTTGGGGATGAAATCCCCGCGGATGGCGCTGTTGGCCTGCTTGAGGAATTCGTTGTCGCGCGCGATCACCGGTGATTTGCCGGCGCCCGGCCAATCGATGCGCAGGCGGTCGTCACGCAGCGCCAGCGTGCCGGCGGCATCGTCCACGCTCATCACCAGGTACGTCTGGGTGCGCGCAGCCGGCCCGCTGTAGGCCATCGCCGTCATGGCCGCCGGGTTATTCAGGATGGCGTCACCCTCGCTTTGCGCCTCGAGCAAGCGCGAGCCCGCCTGGGTGGGACCGTACTGCAGGAAATTGCCGAACAGGGCGTCGGCCATGAAGGCGGCGGCCGGAATGGCGGTGGCCATGGCGCCCGGGATCACGCCTTCTTCGATCACCAGGCCGTCTTGCACCCGTTTGGCATTGCGCATGTCGATGATGCCGGTGATGCAGGGGCCGGGCTGCGGCAGCGGCGTGATGTCGGCATTGCTGCCGCGGCCGACGCCGTTCAGGTTGCTGTAGCCGGGGTTGCCGTCGGCACTTTCCGCGTTGGTCGGCCAATGGTTGTTGTAGCCAAAGCCCAGCACATCACCGTTGCCGGAAAAGTTCTGGCCCAACTTGGCCGACAACGAGAGCCCCTTGTCGCGCGAACGCAGCAGGATTTCGGTGCTGCCCAGGCTCCCTGCGCCCAGCATCACGATGGCGGCCGTCACGCTCATCGGCGTTGCCTGGGAAGTGGTGTCCGCCGGGTCGGTTGCGGGCCCCATGAAAAACACGCGCCACAGGTTGCCCTCGCGTGCCACATGGCTCACGCGGGCCTGGCAGAAGATCTCGGCGCCGTGATTGTTGGCATCCGGCAGGTAGTTCATCAGGGTGGTGTTCTTGGCGCCGTCGTTGCAGCCGCTGCAACAGTCGCCGCACAGGGTGCAGGCGACTTGCGGCACACCAAACGGGTTGACCTGGTCTTCGAAGTTCACGCAGATTGGCGGCCGGTAGAAGGGCTGCTTCATCACCTTGGCCGAACTTTCCAGCGCTTGCAGCTTGCCCAGCGCCGGAAATGTGATCGGGTAGGCTTTCGCATCGAGCATGCGGCGGGCGTGTTCGACATGCGGCTTCAAGGCATCGGGGTCGTCGCGGAATTCTTTCGGCCATTGCCGCGGCTGGTAGCTGAACAGGCGCTCGTCCATCTCCAGCGCCACGTTGGCATTGATCAGCGAAGTGCCGCCGAGGCCGCAACCGACTAAGGCCATCATGTCCTGGTTCACATGCATGTTGAACATGCCGTAGGGGCTGCCGATGCGGCCGCGGCTGGTGTCGGCCTGCATCTGGCCGGTCGCGCTCGACAGGTCGTTCGGGTACTGGCCGGGCAGCACCTCACGCCCGCGTTCGAGTACGCAAACCGACTGGCCCGCGCGCGCCATGCGCGAAGCGGCCACGCCGGCGCCGTAACCGGAACCGACCACCACCACGGTGTACTCGGCCTTGAGTTGCGCCAAGGGTTTGGAAATCGCGCTGATCATGTTCAAGGCCTCACTTGTCGGCGTCGGGCGTGAAAAACTTACTGAGCAGCACGCCTGCATGCAACTCGGTCGCGGCACCTGCCGCGGCGGTGAACTCGTCCCACAGGGGGCGTGTCTGGCCAACGACAGCGTCCAGGTGTTGCAGCAAGGGGTTGCCGGCGTCGCGGAATCCACCCACACCTGCCGCATGCACCGGCGCCATCTCGCCGTTTTGCGGGTCGTTGAACAGGCGCAGCGATGCCAGGTTGAGCTGAGCGTCGATCAGAATCGCGGCGGCGCCCTGCGCCGGCGTCATGGTGGGCTGGTCCATCACCCAGCCGCCGGTGTTGTAGATCGCGAGGGGTTGCTTGAATCCATCGACCGCCAGCTGGTCCTGGAAAGGCTTGTGCGTGTGGCCGAAGACGAAACTGAGCTCGCCGGCCGCGTGCAACTTGCCGGCCTCCCTGATTTGCCGGCGTACCGGGCCGCCCAGGTACCAGCGCAGATCGGCCACGCCGTCGGCCGACATCACGCTCGAATAGCTGCCGCGCTCGGACTCGGCGGCTCGCAGCACGGTCACATCCACCAGGCCCTTGAGCACGTTGGCGACGGTCACACCAAGCGCGATCCTGGTGTCGCCGCCGATGCCGAAGGAGGATGTCAGCTTGGCCAGCAAGGCGTCGCTCAACTGTTGCGAGAACATATGCGAGGCGGCAGCGTCGCGCAGCATTCCATACAACGTATCAATGTCTTTTCCGACCATGCCGGCGCTGCCCAGGTCGGAGAACAGAAAGTCGACCCAGGCGCCGTTTTCCGCCTCGATCTTCGCCACCGTATCGGGGCGCCCATCGCCGCCGCGAAAGGCGCTGTTGATCGCCGACATCACGCGATAGGTGGCGTCGACGTAGTGCCCGTGATGCAGCACCACGCAACGCGCGCGCTCGGTATCGACAAAACCGAGGTTGGGATAGGCAACGCGCACCTGTGCGTCGGACAGGTGCGCGTAACCCTGCATCACCTGGGTCATCAGGTCGCAAGAGATGTCGCCGGGCGCGAACAGCGGCGTATGCTCGATCAGGTCGGGGATGAACTTCGCGTCGCGGTAGGCGCTCAAATGCTGCAGGAAAAAACGGTCCTGCGCGGTGCGCCACAGGTGATGGTCGTGGTTGCCCGGCACGGTCAGCAACTGGTGCGAGAACAGCGGCGGCGCATCGGCCGGGAACATCACCTCGATGAAACGCTTGAAGCCCTGCGCCACCTCGCCGAACGGCGATTGCCCGAGGTCAAGCACGTCTCCCAGCAGAATCAACGTGGGCAACTCGGGGCCACTCAGGCGCTGCACGGTCTCGCGCAAGGCGCGACCAAGTGCGGCAAGCGTTGTGCCGGGGCGCAGCAAGTCGACCTTGCCGTCCGCATTCATCGCGGTCAAAACGCTGTAGTCGGCACCCAAATGCAGGTCCGACACGCAAACGTATTTGAGTGTGCTCAAGATAGGGCCCCCCCTGCGCCGATGTTGACGATCGGCTGCTTACAATCTTCTGCAACCCTGACCGAACCGACCTTCAGATGAAGGACGGGACATCGCAGAGCATGTTACTCCGCATGGTGCGAAGACGTGTGCGGCACGCGTCACCTTGACTTTTCGGGTTGCCGCAAGTCTGGATTCAATCGTCAAGCGCCAGCATTGACCTGCGGCCGCTCTCCGCACAAAGCCGCTGCCTGCTCCGTCAATCCCGCTCGCCTGAACGCCTGCAACAAGCTGCGGTCCACCAGCTCACGCTGCGCACGGCTGCCGCCGACGCGCACGGCTTCCACCCCCGCCTCGCCCAGATGTGCCGCGGCCAGCGCCCAGTCGCCGCGCGCGCTGGCGGCCAAGCCGGCGGCGATGCGCGCAGCGATCGCGCAGGCCGGGCGCTCGCCGCCCAGGCGTTCCTGCTCTGCGCGGAGGCGTTCGAATGCGGCCGCATCGCCAGTGCGCAAACAGGCCATCACCGCGTGGATGTCGGCGAACGCCACGCCGGCTTGCGGGAAGCGCTCGGTGCTGAATGCCGCGACGGCGCGCCAGTCATCCTCACGCTGCGGCTCGCCGTGCAGTTCGGCGCGCCACAACCACGAAGCCACATCGGTCAACACGTTGAGCGGCGGGATCGGTGCGCCTTCACCCTTGAGCGCGGGCCGGAACTCCTTTTCGTAAAGGCGCCAGGCAAGGGTGGCATTGCCGGCGCCTAGTTCCCACAGTGCCAAGTGCCAGCACAGGTGGCCGCGCAGAATGCCGCGCGAGCTGTGCTGTTCGAGCCAGCCATGCAGGAAAGCCGCACCTGCGCGGCCCTCATCGAGCTCATAGTGCACATGGGCGCGCACATGGGCGGCGTTGGCGTTGTGCGGCGCGGCTTCGAGGGCTTGTTCCACCCGCGCTTCTGCTTCCTTCACGCGTCCGGCCTCGCACTCGGCGAAGGCGCGATTGGCGCTGAACCACCAGTCGTCGCCGTACTGCGGCGCAAGGCCATCGAGCAGGGCCAGCAATTCGGTCTCGCGTTCCAGCCGGCCGGAAAAGCCGATCAGGCCGAAGATTCCGGTGGCCGGTTGCAGCACCAATGCGTCGCGGGGAAACTCGTTGAGGTGTTCCTTGATCGCTGCCATGGCCTCGGTGCCGCGGCCTTCGACCACCAGTGCCAGCGCTTCGATGTGTGCGCGTTCGCGCGCGCTGATGCCGGCGCCGAGTTCACGCGCCCGCGCCGCTGCGTGGCGCGCTTCGGCGCCGCGCCCGTAGGTGGCCAGGCAACGTGCGCGGGCGATTTCGGCCAGGGCGAAGCCGGGGTCGATCGCCAGCGCGGCGTCGAAGCCGGCGACCAGGTTTTCGCCAGCGGCGAAAAAGTTGTCTATCGCCTTGACATAGGCCGCAGCCGCAGCCGGCGATGCGGTGGAAAGCGACAAGCCATAACGATCGAGGTTTGCCATCGCCTCAGGCCTTTGGCGCGGACGCCGGCCGCATTTTCCAGGTTTCGAGCGGCACCGGGCCGCTGCGCGCGGCGGTGGCCAGTGCCTTGCTTTTGAAATGATTGACAGGGAGATTCATGGCGGCCTTCTAGGAAATGGGGGGGTTCGGGTGCGCCACAACCTTCGAGAAAATCGAAGTCGCAACCGCGGTCGGCCTGCGATACAAGCTCTTGGTGCACAAGCGCGTGGCGGCGTTCATGGCGTTGGGCAGGCGCTTGCCGAGCGGCGCGACGCATGGCGGAAATCGGTCGGCTGATGGCATTTGCTCGATTAAGGTGGCACCAAAATCGTCATTGAGGCCGCATCATAATCCGCCGCTCCCTACTGCCACTGGTCCCGGCGTTTCCATGAGGGCAGGCGCCGACTGCGAACGGCTAAGATGCACAACTTGTCCAAAGATCTCCGCCTCTATGTCACGCCTGTTCTCCAGCCGCGATCGCCACTTCGACATGGGCGTACTGCCCACCGAATTGCTCGCGCGCGATGCCGCCGCAAAGCCACAAGCCGCGCGAGTACCGACTGACAGTCGCGCCGCCGGGCCGGACGGCGTCAACCAGGCTCTCGCCGAATACCAGGCGCTGTTCGCGCAATACCTGGCCGGCGAACCGGCGCGGGCGCGCGCACCGATACCCGACGATCTCAGGACGCGCGCTCGCAATCTCAAGGCATCGGCGTATTTTCTGGACGCAACCCTGGCCGGCGTGTGTGCGCTCGAACCCGGCGACTGGCAGGTGGCGGACGCGCCGCGGCATGGCTTCGCGCTGGTGTTTGCGGTCGAGTTCGGGCGTGAACCCAAACCCGGCGAACCGGGGGCAAGCTGGATTCACGGCTGCAACCAGGCCCGCACCGAGGCACGCGCGGCGGAAGTCGCGGTGGTGCTCGCAGGCTATGTGCGCACCCTGGGCTTCGCCGCGCGCGGGCACGTCGCCGGTGCCACGCAGGTGGCCCTCGAAACCCTGGCGCAACGCGCCGGTGTGGCACGCGCGGACCAGGGCGTGCTGGCGCTGCCATTCTCGCGCCGCGGCTTTTCCCTGGGCGCAGTCACCCTCGATATGGACCTCGCGGTGGACTTGCCGATCGCCGCCGATGCCTCGCTCGACTGGCCGAATGCCGACGCCTACATGGGCAAGGCCGGCACCCGCCCCGGCTGGGAGGAGGCTGAAGCGGCGCTGCGCCCGCTGCACCTGGGCCGCTATCCGATGGAAACCATCAAGCGCGTCGCCGAACCGACCACGCTGGTGCTGCGCGACGAGATCCTGCGCAACAGCAAGCGCGCCGACCTGTTCACGCGCGCACTGGCCGGCGATCTGGGTGAAAAGCCCAAGGCCGAGCGCATGCGCTTCGCCACCAAGCATCCGCTGGCGTTCGCCATGACGCCCTTGATCCGCAACATGGTGCCGCTGCAGGGCACGCGCGAGCCGCTTAGTCCCACCGGCCTCGGCGGCGATCTGTCGGACGCACGCCGCAATGCGGAGTCGGTCAAGGCGCTGGCCTATTTTCTGGGTGCCGATCTGGTCGGCACCTGCGAGGCCGAATCCTGGATGTACTACTCGCACGATGCCGAGGAGGGCAAGCCGATCGAGCCTTATCACCGGCATTGCGTGGTGATGCTGCAGGACCAGGGCTTCGAGACCATGGAGGGGGCCTCGGGCGATGACTGGATTTCGGGTGCGCAATCGATGCGCGGCTACATGCGCGGCGCCTTCATCGCCGGTGTGCTGGGCGCGCATTTGCGGCGCCTGGGTTACTCATCGCGCGCCCACACCAATGCGCACTCCGAACTGCTGCACATCCCGGCGGCATTGCTCGCCGGCCTGGGCGAACTGTCGCGCATCGGTGAACTGGTGCTGAACCCCTTCATCGGCCCGCGCTCCAAGAGCGTGCTGCTCACCACCGACCTGCCGCTGGAGTTCGATGCGCCTATCGATTTCGGACTGCAGGCGGTGTGCAACATGTGCCTGAAGTGCGCGCGCGAATGCCCGTGCAACGCCATTCCGTTCGGCCCCAAGGTGATGTTCAACGGCTACGAAATCTGGAAGCCGGATGTCGAGAAATGCGGCAAGTACCGCCTGACCAACATGAAGGGCTCGGCCTGCGGGCGCTGCATGAAGACCTGCCCCTACAACCGCGAAGACCTGGTCGAATCCGACCGCCTGCTTGAACTCTCGATCAAGGTGCCCTCAGCCCGTCGTGCGCTGATCGACTACGACGACCAGATCGGCGGCGGGGTGCGCAACCTGGTCAAGCGCTGGTGGTTCGATCTGGAAATCGTCGATGGCGTGTGCGTGACCCCGCGCGGGGTCAACCAGCGCGACCTCGATCTGGAGCGCGGCGACAAGCTGGCGCGCGAGCAAAAGCTGGCGTTCTTCCCGCCTGCGGTGCAGCCGGCGGGCGGCACCACGCTATCGACTGTGGTGCCGATCGATCGGGTGGCCGGGCAGAAGGCGTATGCGGAGGCGGAGAAGCCGCTGGCGGCGCGCAAGCGCAGCCAGCCTGTTGCGTGAGCGGCCGTTGGACCTGTGTACGTTGGGTGTCGTGAGGTCCGGTAACGAGGCCGGGAAAGCCGGCGAAAAGCAATTGCGGGCATTGAGGCAACCCGAACCGCCCACTCCATTCGCCAACGCGATACGGTATAATGCCGTACAAATTTTCAGAGAGAGTCTGCCATGCCGGTCGCCACTGCCCGCTTTGATTTGAAGATGGATGCAGCCGAGAAGGATCTGGTTTCACGCGCGGCAGCCCTGATGGGCACCACCATGGCCGGTTTTGTGCGCGCAGCCGCCAAAGAGAAAGCCGCGACCTTGCTGGAGCGGGAAACCCGCGTCACCATGTCGAAGCAGGATTTCACCGCTCTGATGAAAGCGCTCGATGCGCCATTCAAGCCAAACGCGCCGCTCAAGCGTGCGCTGGCGGCGGCTGGCAAGATGCGCCGTGCTTGAAGAGCAGGTGCTTGACACCGGGCGGCACGACCGCGCCGGGTTCACGTGTGGTGTACCAGTGCTGGACGAATATCTGAGGCGCTTCGCGCAACAGCACAAGAAGAAGGGCGTCAGCGCCGTTTACGTGCTGGTCGATAGCGAGGCTCCGTCGCTGATACTGGGCTACTACACGCTCAGCGCAGCGCAAATCGATATTGCCGATTTGAGCGAAACGGAGCGCATCAAGCTGCCGCGATTTCCGGTGCCATGTATTCGCATGGGGCGCCTCGCAAGCCGCGCGGGTCGGCACGGTGAGGGGCTCGGCAGGCACCTGATGGGTTGTGCTGTTACGCGTTGCCTGGCGGCAAGCGAGCAGGTCGGCGCATTCGCGCTGGTCGTGGATGCGAAAGACGCTGCTGCTAAATCGTTCTATGAGCACTATGGATTCACCCCCTGTACCGCAGCGCCCATGACGCTCTACCTGCCGTTGCGTCGCTGAGGGCGTCCCGTCATTGCTGTCGTTCCTTACGACGATACCTCATCAAGACCTGTGCGTGACCGAAACGGTGGCGCGCCAGATCGATCACATCTTCGCGCCCTAGCCGTGCGGCAGAGAGTGCTGGCCGTGCCCAAACAGCGGTGCACCGTCCATGTCCGAAACCGTCGCCGGCGTCGGGCACCACAGCCGAGCAAGTGTCTGCGTCCGCATCTCTGCGTCGGCGAACCTCTGGTACGGTTGTAGTATGCTGTGTACATTCAAGCACACAGGGCTTCGACATGTCCACAACCATGACCGTCCGCCTCGAAGACGACGTCAAGGATCGTCTTGATGTCTTGGCCGAAGCGACACAGCGTAGCAAGTCGTTCCTTGCCGCCGAAGCCATCCGTACCTACGTCGAAAACAACGAATGGCAGATCGACGAGATCCAGGCGGCGCTGAAGGAAGCCGATGCCGGTGACGTTGCCAGCGACAACGACGTGGCCGCGTTGGCCAGTAAGTGGAAAGTGAATGCAGGTTAAGTGGCTGCGCAAGGCACTGCGCAACCTCGACGATGAGGCCACCTACATCGCGGCAGACGACGCCGCGGCTGCGCGCCTGGTCGTCAAGCGCGTACTCGAAGCAGTTTCAACTCTCGCGGAGCAGCCCGGTCTCGGTCGGCCTGGTCGAGTGCCAGGCACCCGCGAGTTGATCGTGGCAAACACGCGTTACATCGTTCCCTACCGAGTGCGTGGCCAGGCGGTCGAGATCCTGCGCGTGTTTCACACCTCGCGGCGGCTCCCCGGCCGCTGGTGAATTGACCGGTCGCCGTCGCCACTGATATGGCCGGGTTCGTGCGCGCAGCCGCCAAAGAGAAAGCTGTTGCCCTTCTGGAGCGGGAGACGCGCGTCATCATGTCGACGCACGATTTCACCGCTCTCATGCGAGCGCCCGATGTGCCATTCAAGACAAACGCGCCGCTCAAACGTGCGCTGGCGGCGGCAGGCAAAATCCGCCGTGCTTGAACAGCGGGCCCTCGACAACGCGCGCCACGACCGCACCGGGTTCGCTTGCGGTGTGCCTGCACTGTATGAGTATCGTATCTGAGGCGCTTCGTGCGACAGCAAAAAAGAAGGGGGGCAGCGCCGTCCATGTGTTGGTCGATAGCGAGGCGCCTTCACTGATACTCGTGCATTACACCTCCGGCGCGCCGGCAAGAGTGATGTGGGTTGAATGAACCGACGGGCCGAAGGTCTGTGCGAACGCAGAAAAGCTGGTCGCGGCGCGCAAGCGCGGCAAGTTTGCGTCTTAAAAAAGCATCGCATTTGTGCTACATTTGTGACAATGAAAACAGCCAACCTCCCCGCCGTGCGCATCGCGCCCGAGTTGCGTGAACGGGCGCAATCGCAGTTGCGCGAAGGCGAATCGCTGTCGGCGTTTGTCGAAGAGGCGGTACGCCTGAATGTCCTGCGGCGCGAGGCTGATCACGAGTTCGTGGGGCGCGGGCTGGCATCGCTGAAACGCGCGAGTGAAACCAACAACTATCATTCCGCCGCGAAGGTGTTGGGCGAGCTGCGCGCCGACCTCGTCGCGGCTCGCAAGCGCCGCGTCAAAGCTGTCACTGCATGACATTCCGGGTTCGCCTCACCAATGAGGCGAGGGATGATTTGCGGCGCCTGTTCCGCTCTCTCGCCGTACGTGATGATTCCGCAGCGGAACGCGCCATCGAAGCGATCGAGCGCAGCTTCGGCTTCCTGGAACATTCCCCTTTCAGTTGTCGCAGGGCCGGTGAGTCAGCCCTGGTGCGCGAACTGGTGATTCCATTTGGTGGCGCCGGCTATGTCGCCTTGTTTTCCATTGATGACGAACGAACCGTGACCATCGCCTCGATTCGACATCAGCGGGAAGACGACTACCATTAGCGGCCCGCCCGCACCAAGGCTTCAAAATACGCAGCCTGCCTGATTCCGGGCTCCGCCAAGAACGCTAACCAACGCAACAAGGACTTGTGCAATGAAGCAACCAGACGTGATGATCGCCGGTGCCGGCCTGGGAGGCCTGGCCGCCGCCGCCTGCCTGATGAAGCGCGGCATGAAAGTGCGGGTGTTCGAGCAGGCGCCGCAGCTGGGCGAGATCGGCGCCGGCGTGCAGCAAAGCGCCAACTCGGCCAAGGTGCTCTACGACCTAGGCCTGCGTGATGCCCTGGAGAAAGTGGCGGTCAAGCCGCAGAACTACGAGTTCCGCCGCTTCGACACCGCGGAGTTGATGCATGCGATCCCGTTCGCCGGCGCCCACGAAAAGCAGCATGGCGCGCCCTACTACCACCTGCACCGGGCCGACCTGCACAAGATCCTGGTCGACAAGGTGATGGCGATGGATCCCCACTGCATCACCCTGAACGCGCGCGCCGCCGGCTTCAGCGAAAACGCCGATGGCGTGACCTTGAAGCTGGCCGATGGCTCAAGCGCGACCGGCGCGGCGCTGATCGGCGCCGACGGCATCAAGTCCGCGATTCGCTCACAGATCGTGGGCGAAACCCCGGCCACCTACACCGGCTATGTGGCCTGGCGCCTGACCGTGCCGCGCAGCAAACTGCCGGCCGACATCATGGAAATCGTGGGCCAGGTGTGGTGCGGGCCGAAGAACCATTGCGTGGTGTATTGGCTGCGCGGCGGCGAACTCCTCAATTGGGTCGGTTGCCCCGAGCGTAGCGCCTGGGAAGATGAGTCCTATACCCAGCGCCGGCCGTGGGAAGAGTTGAAAGCCGACTACGCCGGCTGGCACCCGAAGATCCAGGCCATCATCGATGCCACCGATCACAACGAGTGTTACCGCTGGGCACTCAACAACCGCAAGCCGATCCGCACCTGGAGCACCGCGCGCGTGACCCTCTTGGGCGACGCCGCGCATCCGACCCTGCCCTTCATGGCGCAGGGTGCGTGCATGGCGATTGAAGATGGCGCGGTGCTGGCGCGTGCACTTGAAGGCACCGACTCGGTGACTGCCGGACTGGATTTGTATCAGCGCAACCGCGTCGACCGCACCGCGCGCGTGGTGCTGGAATCCACCGAGCATGGCGGGCTGTACCACATGACCGACGCGGCGCAGATGCGCGAGGCCTTCGCCAAGCGCAACATCGCCAAGGAACGGGCGGAGTGGCTGTTCAATTACGATCCGCTGACGGTGGCGTTGAACTGATGTCGCACGACGGGAGGCAAGACGACGCTTTTGCCATCGCTCCACCGTCATACCTATCGCGTAGGTGGCGCCTTTGACGGGAGAAAGTTCGAATTGAACATCAGGTCCGGGCTAGCCGTGGTCTTGGTATTCAAGGCGAGACTGCCGTCGCTGACTTGATTCTCGAGCTTGGTCTTATTCATGCGGCCGGGGTATTTGCGCCGTACGATCCTTGAGATCAGTTCGGCAAGGTACGCACCTCTCTCGCTAGGTGTTAGCATCTTCGCCACTTCCGACTCTCAATGTCGTGAACGGTCAACCACCTGCTTCACGAACAATTTCAAAATGACGCAATGACGCGCGACCAACTAAAAAAGCTAGAGCGCGATCTTTGGGCAGCAGCCGACAAGCTGCGCGCCAATAGCGACCTCAAAGCCAGCGAATACAGCACGCCTGACCGAAGACGAACTGGAACTCTTCGATCTGCTGAGGAAGGACTCGATGACGCAGGACGAAACCCAGCGCGTGAAGCTTGCAGCCAAACGGTTGCTAAAGCGCCTTGTTGAAGAGCATCCGAAAGTGCTGGTTCAGGATTGGTACAAAGACAACCAGACGCAGCGGCAGGTGCGCTCGGAAATCGAGCGTGTTCTGGATGAAGGGTTGCCAGAAACCTACGAGCGAACCCTGTTCAAGCAAAAGTGCGACAACGTTTTTGATCTGATCGTTGAGCACGCCAGTCGCGGGCGGAAGTGGGCGGCTTAAGTTGCGTCAGCCGCAAGATTCCGAATATGCATATGAAAACCTGATTACGACTCAAAGCATATGGCAGTGCCTAACCCGGTTCGCTTGTTTCACATCACCGCAATTGCCAATTTGCAGGCCATTTGCGCGACGGGTGCTCTATTGGCGAAAAATGCCGGAGCGGCGGCCGGAATTGGATACCAAAACATCGCGTACGCGGGCGCTCAGGGCGCGCGGGCTGGCAAAGCGGTCCCGAATCCGCCCGGCGGTCTGATTCACGACTATGTCCCATTCTATTTTGCGCCGCGCTCACCAATGTTGATGGCGATCAATGGCGGAAGGGTGCCCGGTTGTACCTTGGCGCAGGAAGACATTCTTCACTTCGAAACCACTGTAGACCGCGTAGTTTGCGGTGGGGCGCAATATGTCTTTTACGATCGGAACGCAACATTGGCCTTTAGTCAGGCCTTCACCGATGTGGCGCAATTGAGTACGGTTGCCTGGAACCTGTTGACAGAGGATCCGACTCTGGATGGGTTTTGTAAATATTGGAAAAGCGTGCTGACAAATCCGCGCTATGCGGATCGAATGGAACGTCGGCAGGCGGAGTTTCTGGTTCGCCAACGCGTCCCGTTGGGTGCGATCCGTCGAATCGGCGTGACGAACGAAACGAAGGCGCAAATCGTTCGTGGCATTCTTGCCGCAGCAAAGGTACCATTGCCAGTCGAAGTCAAAACCGACTGGTATTTTCTAGGCCAGTAACCATGTCACTGAAGATTACACAAGGCGATTTGCTCCGTCAGGACGACGTCGATGCGATTGTGAACACCGTCAACTGTGTTGGCGTGATGGGAAAGGGCATCGCCCTTCAGTTCAAGAACAAGTGGCCGGAGAATTACGGGCCCTATCGTGCGGCTTGTGATGCCGGTCAGGTTCGCCCTGGGAAAATGTTTGTATTTGATGCGGGTGCTTATGCGCAGCCTCATTTCATCATCAACTTTCCCACGAAGGACGATTGGCGCAGCAAGTCAAAAATCAGCTTTATCGAAGAAGGACTCAAAGACCTCATCACGCAGGTCAAGCGCCTGGGCATCAAGTCCATTGCCGTTCCGCCTCTCGGTTGTGGCAATGGCGGGCTTGATTGGAACGATGTGAGGCCGTTGATCGAACAGTCTTTTTCAAGTGTTCCACAAGTTGAAGTTCGCTTGTTCGAGCCGGCAGGTGCGCCGAGTGCGAAATCGATGGATGTCCGTACCGCACGTCCCAGAATGACACCCGGACGTGCGGCTATCTTGAAAGTGCTCGATACCTATCGCGCGTTGGACTACGGACTTTCTCGTATTGAAGTCCAGAAGCTCGCGTATTTTCTCCAGCAGGCTGGCGAAAATCTGAAGCTGAATTTTGTGAAGCATCAATACGGCCCTTACTCGGATGAATTGAGACATGCGCTTCATCGCATGGATGGGCATTTCATTCGAGGTCTTGGTGATGGTGTTGTCAATGCCGAAATTGAACCTGTGCCGAGCGCCCTCGTGGAGGCGGAAGCTTTCGTGGCAGACGCAGGCCATGCGGCGCTGTCCGAACGGGTCGATCGTGTGGCCAAGTTGATCGACGGATTTCAGTCGCCGTACGGAATGGAACTCCTGGCGACGGTGCATTGGGTTGCGACGCAGCCCCCTGCGGCCAGGACGGTTGAGGAAGCTGTCGTCGCTACGCACGCCTGGAATGCACGCAAGAAAAAGCTCATGCAGCCGGCGCATATTGTCGCGGCTTGGCATCGACTTCGTGACGGGGGTTGGTTGCAGTAGACATTTGACCGAGCGTGGCGCCCGCCTGAGGGCTTAGGTCAATGGTCCGCCGCCTCGCCTTCGGTGATGACCGCACCGATCGCCTCGCCAAGTTCTGCTGGTCGGCCTGCGTTGCCGCTGCAATCGTCGGCTTCGTTGCACTGCATGTAACGTCGCTTTGATCCCGTTGTTGATCATGGAGGCTCGATCCGCATGGCCGATGCGGCGCAAATGAGTGAGGCTTCCGCCAAGCCAAGGCCGCCAGAGTGCGCTCCGAGGTGCTGTTCCACCACGGGCCTCTGACCGTCGCGTTTGACTGAGGCCACTTACGAGCAGGCTGCTTGATAGACTACCCGGCGGGTTGACCGTAGCAACACAGGAGAGACACTTGATCAGCATCATCTTCAGAGGCTTGTTCGCGCTTGCATGCCTGGCAGTCGTGCCGGCATTCGCCCAAACTTACCCCGCCAAACCGGTCAGGATCATCGTGCCCTTCCCGCCCGGCGGGCCGACTGACGTGGTGGGTCGTCTGGTCGCCACCAAACTCGGCGAAGCGCTCAACCAGCAATTCGTGGTCGAGAACCGCGCCGGTGCCGGTGGCACGTTAGGCTCGGAAGTCGTCTCGCAAGCGCCGGCCGACGGCTATACCCTGCTCTACGGCAGCACCAGCACGCTGGCGATGGCGCCCAGCCTCTATCGCAAGCTGGGCTACGACCCGCGCAAGTCGTTCGCGCCGATCAGCCTGGTATCGAGCGGGCCCTTGCTGGTGGCGGTGAATGCCGCGGTGCCGGCGCAAACCCTGACGCAGCTGATCGCCTTGGCGAAGGAAAAGCCCGGCGCGCTCAACTACGGCTCGGCCGGCAACGCCACGCCGCCGCACCTGGCGGCCGAGTTGTTCAAGAGCCTGTCGGTGACCGACTTGACGCATGTGCCCTACAAGGGCGGCGCACCGGCCCTGCAGGCGATCGCGGCCGGCGAGGTGCAGGTGATCTTCGAAGGCATCGTCACCCTGTTGCCGCAGATCAAGGCCGGGCGCCTGCGCGCGCTGGCGATTACCAGTACCTCTCGCGATGCGTCCTTGCCGGAGGTGCCGACGGTGGCCGAGGCCGGCCTGCCGGCGTTTCAGGTGAATTTCTGGAGTGGCCTGGTGGCCCCTGCGGGCACGCCTCCTGAGGTGGTGAATGTTCTCAACGCCGCGTTGCGCCGCGCGCTGGCGGCGCCCGACGCGCGCGAGACCCTGACCAGATTCGGCCTGGCGCCGGCTGGTAACGCGCCGGTGGAATTCGCGCGTTTCATCGATAGCGAAATCATCCGCTGGGAGCGTGCTGTGCAGGCTTCCGGCGCCAAGGTGGACTGAGCGCACATGAAGAAAATCCTGATCGCCGGTGGCGGCATCGGCGGCCTGGCCGCTGCGCTGGCGCTGCTCAAGCGTGGCTTCGATGTCGAAGTCTACGAGCAGGCCTCGGCGCTCAAGGAAGTCGGTGCCGGCCTGCAGCTCTCGGCCAACTGCAATCGCGCCTTGTACCAACTTGGCCTCGGAGAAGAATTGCAGCGGCTGTCATGTGAAGCCACCGGCAAGGAAATTCGTCTGTGGAGCACAGGCGATACCTGGAAATTGTTCGACCTGGGGCCGCTGTCGGTGGCGCGCTATGGATACCCCTACTTCACGGTGTATCGCCCGGACCTGCTGGCCGTGCTGGCCGCCGGCGTACGGGCGGAGAAGCCGGACGCGATCCGTCTTGGCGCGCGCAGCCTGGGCTTCCTGCAGGACGCCGACGGCGTCACCCTGTCGCTCGAGGCCGGTGCGGTACGTGGCGATGTGCTGATCGGCGCCGACGGCGTGCATTCGAATATCCGCCAGGGCCTTTTCGGCGCTGACCGCCCTGAATTCACCGGCCTGATGGCTTGGCGCGGCGTGATTCCGATGGAGCGCCTGCCCGAGCGCATGCGGCGCATGGTCGGCACCAACTGGGTCGGGCCGGGCGGCCATATCGTGCATTACCCCCTGCGCGCCGGCCAGTTGATGAATTTCGTCGGCGTGCGCGAACGCGGCGACTGGCAGGTGGAATCATGGAGTGTGGCCGGCAGGATCGATGAGGCGCTGGCCGACTTCACCGGCTGGCATGAAGACATTCAGTTGATGATCCGGGCCATTGATGTACCCTACAAGTGGGCGCTTATGCATCGCGCGCCACTGCCGCAATGGAGCGTCGGTCGCGTCAGCCTCTTGGGCGACGCCTGCCATTCGACCCTGCCGTTCCTGGCGCAGGGTGCGGCAATGGCCATCGAGGATGGCTTCATCCTGGCGCGTGCCCTCGCGGCTTACGCGGATGCCGAGGTCGCGCTCGGCTGCTATGAAGAAGCACGCCGCGCGCGCACCACCCGCATGGTCGAGGGCGCGGCGGCCAACAGCAAGCGCTTCCACAATCCCGAGCTTGCGCATGTCGACGGTGCGCGCGCCTATGTCGACCGCGAGTGGAATGAAGCGCGGGTGAAGGAGCGCTACGAGTGGCTGTTCACCTACGATGTGACCACTGTTCCGGTATGAGACGAAAACCTGGAGAATCCCGATGATCTTGCGCACCGCACTGAGTTGTTTGCTGCTGGCTCTGACTGCCGGCGGCCTGCAGGCACAAACCTACCCGGTACGCCCGATCAAGCTGGTCAACGGTTTCGCCGCCGGCGGCAGCTCCGACAGAGTGGCGCGCCTGATCGCGCAAAAGATTTCCGCCGGGCTCGGCCAGGAAGTTATCGTTGAGACGCGCACCGGCGCCGGCGGCGTGCCGGCCAATGATTTCGTCAGCAAGGCACCGGCCGATGGCTACACCCTGATCCTCATCACTGGCGGCTACCCGGTGCAGGCAGGCATGTTGAAAAGCCTGCCCTACGACCCGTTGACCGGCTTCTCGTTCATCTCGACCCTGACCTTCTATCCCTTCGTATTTGTCACCAGCCCAACCGCGCCGCAGCAAACCGCTGAGGATTTCATCAAGGCCGCGCGCGCCAATCCGGGCAAGCTCTCGTTCGCCTCGGCCGGCATCGGCACCCTGCATCATCTGTCGGCCGAGTTGTTCAATACCCTGGCGAACACCGACGCCCTGCATGTGCCCTACCGCGGCGGAACCGGGCCGATCACCGAGATCATGGCCGGGCGCATTGACGCCATGTTCGAAACCATGACCGTGACCCTGCCGCAGGTGCGATCCGGCAAGTTGAAAGCCCTGGCGGTGACGTCCAAAGAGCGTTCATCTTTCCTGCCGGACGTGCCGGTGCTCGCCACCTATCTGCCCGGGTTCGACGTGACGTCATTCCTGGGACTGGCCGCGCCGCCCGGCACGCCACGCCCGATCATCGATCGCATCAACGCGGAAGTGCGGCGTGCGCTGGCCGATCCGGAGATGAAGAAACGCTTCGCCGATTTGGGCGGCGAAGCGCGCGCTGGCACGCCGGAGGAAATGCGCGCTTATGTCGAGGGCGAGATCAGCAAGTGGAAGCGCTTGATCGAGGCGCGCAAGATCGAGAAACAGTAGGTGGGTGCGCCGCTGATGTGGTGCCTCGCTGCCAGGCGTCAACCCTTCCAGGTAAACGGAAACATCTGCTGCTTTAAAAAACCCTCCGGCATGTAATCGCCCAGCACCCCGTACTTCTCCGGAAACCTGCGCTCCGATTTCACCGCCGTGCCGAACAGGTAATCGATGAAGGCGAAGTGCGCAGCGTAATTGCGGTCCAGCGCCTCGCGTTCCGAACTGTGGTGCCAGTGGTGAAAATCCGGCGTGACCACCAGGTACTTGAGCGGCGCGCGTCCGAAGGCCGACGGCAGGCGCACGTTGGAATGGTTGAACACCGCCTGGAAGCCGACGATGATGATGTAGATGTCCATCACCTCTTTCGAGAAGCCCAGCACGTAGATGATGCCCAGCACCGCCACCCGGGTGAAGATCAGTTCGAGCATGTGCAACCGCGAGCCGGCCATCCAGTCCATGTATTCGGCGCTGTGGTGCACGGCATGGAAACGCCACAACACCGGCACCTCGTGATAGGCGCGGTGGGTCCAGTACTGCACCAGGTCGGCCGCCAGCAGGATCAGGAACAACTCGGCGATAAACGGCAGCCCCGCGATCATTTTTTGCAGCGGTTCGTAGGCGGCCCAGCCGAAAAAGCGATGGACCAGGAAGTTGACGATCAGGAGCACCAGCCCAACTACGAAATGGTTGACCACGAAATGCGTGAAGTCGGTTTGCCAGCCCGGCCGAAACACCGGCTGCGCATAGATCGGAAACAGTTTCTCGATCAGGATGAAGATCATGGTCGAGCCCAACAGGTCGAGGATGAACCAGTCCAGGCCGATGTAGGGCGTGTGGCTGGGAAAATCGCCGACCGGTACCTGGTGCCCACCCAGCGCCCAGGTGGCGAGCACCAGCAGCAGCGCCGCGCCGTTGAGGCCCCGATTGCGGCGCCGGATCAGGTTGGCCGCCGCGATGCCGCCGGCGATGAGCATTGCCACCAGCATCACCTGGCGCAGGATGTCGACCGAGTAGTTGCGGCGCAGCTCTGGCGTGGTCAGGTACTGCGGAAAATGGAACGCGAGCAGCCCCAGGAAGCACAGGATCGCCAGTGAGAACGCGATCACGCCCGACACCTTGCCGCGCCCACGCGGCAGTTCACCAGTCTGCTTGAAAACGCCTGCCACCTGGCGCAGGGGTTGGTCCGGTTTCATTGCAACCCTCTCACAAAAGATACGGCGATCGCCGCTTGTGCAAGGATTGTAAACAGCCGCGCGCCGCACGCGGGGCCCGACGCCTGAGCGTCGGCGCAGAGCGCCCGCTTCAGGCGGCTGGTTTGAGGGCGTCGTCCTGCTTGCGCTTTTCAATCGCTGCCGAGAAAGTGACAGCCAGGTCGATCGCCAGCGTGGCGTACAGCCCCGGCCCCTTGGGCCGATTCAGGTCGCTGCGGATGACTGAGTCGGAATAGCCGGTGCCGACGATGCCGACGAAAAGGGCCGTGGCCAAATCTTCAGTTTGCTGATTCATGGTGATACATCCCGTCTGGGAGAGCGTGCATTGAGTTGCGGACTTGCCGGGCCAGTCTAACAGTCCGCCCCATCAGGCGGTGTACAAAGCGCGGCCTGGCTGGCGCGCGAAGCCCTGCATCAGGTCCGCATCAGGGTTTGACGAACTTCAGCACGAACTCGTCCACAGCCTGCTTGGCGCGGAACACGATCTCGTCGCGCGGGTCATTGGGGTTGCGCAGGAACTGCGCTTCTTCGACCAGCCGGAAACCCGCGGCTTCGATCTCGCGGCGAACCACCGACTCCTCGATCCGGTGCAGCGACTTGACGACGCCAATGCCGGCGCCGGCCGCCGCTGCATGGTCGGCCACCACCAGCACGCCGCCAGGCTTGAGCGCGGCGAACAGCGCCCGGTTCATGCGCGCGCGATCAACCGGCATGAAGGCGGTGTCGTGATAGGCGAAGAAGAAGGTGATGAGATCAAGGCTGCCGGTGCCGGGCGGCACGGGGTCGTCAAAGTCACGCACCACGCGCGTCACCGGTGCCATCACCGGCGTCTTCATGCGGGCATCGAAGCGCGGCTGCACGCGGGCGATGGTTTCCTTCGAGTCCTGGGCGAACACGCGGCCGCTCGCACCCACTACGCGCGCCAGCAATTCGGTGGTGTAGCCGCCACCGGCGCCCATGTCGAGCACCTGCATGCCGGGCCGTACGCCGCTTAAGGCGATCAACAGCGGTTGCTTGCGCCTGGGATCGACTTGCCGGTCGGCGTCCTCGCGGTCGGGGCTGGCGATCAGCGCGGCGTAGTCCACCGCCGCTGGCGGTGTGAGGGCGCATCCGGTCAGCAGGGCAGCGCAGCCGAGAAGGCAGAACAAGTGCCGCATGCGTCGAAAAGTCATGGCGAGTTTCCTTGAAGACACCAATTCAAAGACGGTGGTCTGGATGAGGCTCGAAGGGAACCGCACGCCCTCAAACGGCGGGCTAACACCATCGCCATCAGCGTCATCGCCCGCTGCCGGTAGCGCCCAGGCTATCGACCCAGGCGACGATGTCCCTGACTTCCTGCTGCGCGGGCTGCTTGGCCAGCATGCGCGCGGCCAGCGTCTTCATCTCGTCGTGCAGCGCGTGTTCGCGCAACACATTGAGCATGTAGAGTTCAGGCGTGACATCGTCGCTTGCGGCGCCAGCGCTCATGCTCTTGTATTGGTCGCGCGCCTGTTGCACGGCGAGTTTCTGTTCGGCACTCATGCCCGGCTTGATGCCGCGCACAGTCACAGCGCCCGGTCGCCCCACCTTGACGATCTGCATCAATTCAGGCGTTTGTGCCAGCGCCTGCGGCACGCCTCCAGGCAACTGGCTGGCCATCGCCATGCCGCTGATGACGCTGCCCTGTTTGCGAGCCGCGTTGAATTCGGCCGGCCCTTCCCACAGCTCCTGCCGCCCGCCGTCGAAATACACCACGCGCAGTCGCGCACCGGGATTCAAGCGAAAGTTGTCGCCTTCGCGCACCTTCATGAATGCGCTTGCGCGCGTGGCGCTGCTACCGGGGGCCTTGTATGCGACTTCGCCGGATAGCTGGTTGATCAGGCCCACGTCAGCGGCGGCTTGCGCGTTGGCCGCCGCCAGAACCAGCAGCATCCCGACCACGACAGGCAAAATGGCTTTCATGAACGATTCTCCGTGGACAACGTGACCCCGATTATCTCCCTTCGCGACGTCCTGCAGTCGCCAGGACATACGTGGCACCCTCTCAGAGTGGTCGCGTGCATTGGCGCGGCCCCAAACGGCGTTGGGCATCACGAAGCCCTTGCCTGTTATCTACGTGCATGGTTAGTTGACCAAGTTCTTTGCAATCCGCAGAACGACGGTCTCGCGAGGTATCGATGCGGGAAAGTCATCGCCGCGTTCGCTGCGCTGTCTTTCGCTTCACGGCAGGAGCAACTTTGGGTTCTGATGGCCGCGTGATCGGAAAGACCTGTCGCACGTGCTCCGCGAGCATCTCGCAAAACGACGTGGCGTAGCGCGGCAGAACGCGTCGTTTGTCCCAGAAGATGGCCAGCGGCTCGCGCAACGATTCTCCCCGGTATGTCACGCGGGCAGCAAGTAGCGGATACCGGTCGATTCGCTGCGCGGAGGGGATGATTGCCACGCCGTGTCCACGCTCTGCCATCGCCAACAGCGTATGCGGTGTCCGGCTCTCGAAGATGATATTGGTCTCGATGCCCGCCAGGCGGCAAACGGCGTCGAAGGTGCGACGGGACACGAAACTCGTATCCAGCACTAGCAGCCGGCAGGATGCGAGGCAGCCGATCTCGATTGCCCCGTCCTTGGCGAGCGCAAGAGGTTCATGGCAAACGGCAAGCAGGTCTACGGCCTCCAGCGGGCGGTTTGCAAAATGGGGATCATCCGGCTTCACCGCGCGAAGCAAATTCTGACCGAGGTGAATCTCGCCTCGCTCAAGCATTCCGAGGGTATCGGACCAACCAATCGCCTCGATCAGCTTCACCTGCACGTCAGGGTAATGTCTTTCATAGCGGTGCAGGAAATCAGAAATGACGCTTTCGATGAACTGTGGGGACGCCGCCACCTTCAGCACGCCTGTGTCACCGCGCCGGAGAATCTGCGCGCGGTCGCCGAGTGCTTGTACGCAGTTCAATAAAACACGGCAATCGCCGAGCAATTGCTCACCCGCACCAGTCAACACCAGACGTCTACCAACGCGGTCGAAGAGATTGAGACCGAGTTCTTGCTCCAAAGCGCTGATCTGTCGCGACAAGGCGGGCTGAGCGATCCGCAGCCGCACTGCAGCCTTGGAAACGGTGCCCAACTCGGCAACAGTGACAAAGGTTCGCGTCCGGCGCAGGTCCACGATGATCTTCCCTTTATGCTGATCCGGCATAGATGGCTAGAGCGCTATTCTATTGGACGTCTATACGATCGTGTTGTTTACTGCTCGCAGGGTGCGACTGCACGATTTCGCTTTCTCTCGACCAGGCACTAAGGCAGGAGGGCAATACATGAACGATGACATGAACGATGTGATGAAACGACGGTACGCGGTCCTTGTCATGGTGTTGGGACTTTTGCCAATGGCGTTTGAGGCCGCAGCACAGACGTGGCCAACCAAGTCGATGCGGGCGATCGTCCCGTTCGCAGCGGGCAGCGCCGTCGACATCGTCCCCCGGGTGGTGTTCGAGCAGCTTTCAAAGCAACTTGGCCAGAGCATTGTTGTGGAGAACCGTGCCGGCGCTGGCGGAACCATTGCCACCGGTCTCGTCGCCAAGGCGGATGCCGACGGCTATACTCTTCTCGCCACCTCGTCCGCGCATACGATCGCGCCCTCGCTCTTTGCGACCCTCGGCTACGAGCCGCAACGAGATTTCGCGGCGGTCATCCCGCTCGGCGCCACTCCGTTCGTTCTCGTGGTCCCGCCGGTAAAGGGTTTCAAGACGGCGCGAGAACTCGTCGCCGCGGCCAATGCAAGGCCTGGGGCGTTCAACTTCGCCTCTATAGGGGAGGGTAGTGCATCGCATCTGAGCGCCGAACGGTTTCGGCTTAGCGCCGGCCTGCAGGCCGTGCATGTTCCATTCAAGGGTGGTCCTGAGGCCATCACTGAGGTGATTGCGGGTCGGATAGACTTTTTCTTCGTGGCCCTGGGCGCTGCCCTGCCGCAAATTCAGAACGGCAGGCTTGCAGCGCTTGCGGTGAATGGCGCCAACCGATCTCCCGCACTGCGCGAAGTGCCGACCACACAGGAAGCCGGGTTCAACAACGCCGAGTATCCGACCTGGTTTGGATTGTTCCTGCCGGCAAAGACACCGCGCGACATTGTCGACAAGCTTCATCGGGAAACGCTCAAGGCTCTGCAGGAACCCACGGTGCGGGACAAACTCGCTGCCCTTGGCGTCGAGCCAATGGTCACGACCTCAATCGACTTCGACGCACAAGTTCAGAGAGAGCTGACCATCAACGCTGCGCTGGTCAAAGCAATCGGATTGAAGCATAAGTGACGAACCATTCGAATGGCAAGCGTTAGGAAAACGCTGAATAAGTCCCTGGAATGCGGACTATCGAACGGAAGCTCGTTTTAATTCAACCGGTTGCAAAAGCGGCTTTTTAAACCTACGGACTTATTCAGTATTTCCTTCGGTCGAGGGCGGCAGCGTCCGCGCGGATAGCTCGAATGCAGTTAGGTACATGATGATCGAATCCACGTTCGCAGCTTCGAATGGCGATGGTTACGAAATTCAAATGGGCCGATGGAGCCGGCGCCTTGCGCCTTTCCTGACGGGATTCGCCGGAATCAGCGGGCCCGCATGCGTACTTGATGTCGGCTGCGGCACTGGCAATCTCAGCTTCTGCCTCGCACAGAACTCCGAGATCCTTGGCGTGCATGGACTGGATGTTTCCCCTGCCTACATCGAGTACGCAAGACGCCGAAACAACGATGTGCGGCTACGCTTCGACGTTGGAAACGCTTGTTCGCTACCGTTTTCTGACGCCTCCTTCGATCACGCTATCTCGATGTTGACTTTGCAATTCATTCCCCAGGCCGATCTTGCGGTGCGCGAAATGCAGCGTGTCACGCGTCCTGGCGGGATCGTTGCTGCCGCGACATGGGATACGCGGGGGGGTCTGATCGCACTTCGCATGATCTTCGATGCGGCTGCCATCATCGATGAAAACGGCAATCAGCGGCGCGCGCGCGCGTACACGCGGCCCATGAGTCGGCCTGGGGAATTGGAGCACGCGTGGCGCGATGCCGGCCTGATCGATGTCGTACAGGATGCAGTGACCATTCGTATGGACTTCGCATCCTTCGCCGATTTCTGGGCACCTGCTGAAGGCATGGATGGGCCGATCGCGGAGTACGTTGGCACCCTTGGGCCGAGAACAAAAGCCAAGCTCCGGGACACGGTGAACCTGGCTTACCTTGATGGCGAGGCCGACGGGCCCCGGTCCTACGCCGCAACGGCGTGGGTCGTGAAAGGCAAGGTGCCGAACTAAGCTGCTGCAGGATCGGGCGCGCTAATGGCAAGATCCACCGCACCCCGGACGGCAGTATGCCCAAGGTTACGAACAACGCCCGACTCCGCGCTGCACAAGACAGCGCAAAGGCGCGCTGATTCCGATCCAGAACGCTAGGCGAACGCCGCCCACAACATGGTCAGGCCCGACAGCAGCAGCAAGCCATCCATCAGCGTCCTGAAATGGTCGGCATCGAGCTTGAGCACGAAGCGCTTGGCCAGGAACGAGCCTGCCATCAGCGACGAGCCGATGATCAGGCCCTTGATGATGGCATCCAGCGGCAGGGCGCCAAAGCTGCGAAACACCAGGGCCTTGCTCACATAGACCGCAAGCGAACCGGCTGCCTCGGTGGCCAGGTAAGCACCCTTGACCAGGCCATAAGCCAGGAAGAACGGCGCGTTGATCGGGCCGGTCGACACCACGATGCCGGTGAGGAAGCCGATCACCGCGCCGATCACGGCCAGATGCCAGAGCTGCAGCTTGAAATTGCTCTCCAGCAGCGCGCGCCGGGCCGGAATCATCAGCAGGAAAAACGCGCCCAGCGTGCCTTCCATGAGGCGCGGCGGCAACACCAGCAGCGTGCGCGCGCCCAGGGCTGCGGCCGGAATGCCGGTGGCCGAGTACACCGCGGTGGCACGCCAGTCGATATCACGCCACCACACCATGATGCGCGACAGGTTGGCCATCAAGGCTGCAACCGCCATGATCGGCACCGCCTGCAGCGGGCCGAACACCAGCACCAGCACCGGCATCAGCATGATCGAGGAGCCGAAGCCGACAATGCCGCTCAAGGTTCCGGCGACCAAGCCGATGGCCAGAATGACGGCGAATTCCAAGGCGCGGCTCCGGAGCACAGCGGCATGATCGAATCCGCCATGTTAGCCGCATGCGAACCATCGTCACTGCATCGGCGTCCCCGGCGCGGCTTCGCGTTAGCATTGGGCTTTTGCGCGAGGATCACATGGTCAAGCTCTACATCGGCAACAAGAACTATTCTTCCTGGTCGATGCGGCCATGGGTGTTGCAGAAGCAGGCGCAAATTCCGTTCGAGACCGTGATGGTGCGCTTCGATTCCTTCGCGCCTGAATCGAGTTTCAAGCAGGCGATCGGGCAAGTCACGCCGGCGGGGCGCGTGCCGGTGTTGGTCGATGGCGACCTGGCGATCTGGGACACCCTGGCAATCGCCGAATACCTTGCCGAGAAGCACCCGGAGAAGAATCTGTGGCCGGCAGATCGCGCGCAGCGCGCACGCGCGCGCAGCGTGTGTGCGGAGATGCATTCCGGATTCGCCGCGCTGCGCCAAGCCTGCCCGATGAACATCGAAGCCAGTTTGCCGGAGGTCGGCGCGCTGGTGTGGCGGGACCAACCCGCGGTGCGGGCCGACGTCGAACGCATCGCCCTGATGTGGAGCGGCTTGCTTACGGCCAGCGGTGGACCGATGCTGTTTGGCGACTTTTGTGTTGCGGACGCCTACTTCGCGCCGGTATGCATGCGCCTGGCCACCTACCACTTGCCGGTGCCGGCGGTGATCACATCCTACGTGGCGCGGGTGCAGGCCTTGCCCGGTGTGGCCGCATGGATCAGTGATGCGCTGGCCGAGAAGGACTTTCTGGATTTCGAGGAACCTTACCGGCTCAAGCGATGAGCGGCAGCGTTCTCTCCGGCCCGGATCAGGGCTGGTCGCTGGAACCGGTGGCCACCTGGCTCTATACCGAGGGGCGGGGCCTGCGCGATGCCGCTGCCCTGGTTGAAGGCGTGGGCGCGCAACTCGATGCCGCCGGCGCCCATGTTGATTTCCTGGCCCTGATGAGCCGGACCCTGCATCCGCAACTGGTGGGCTGGAGCGTCTTCGGGAGCCGCATGAACGGCGTGCGGCGCGACAGCATCGAGCATGGGGTTCGCAGCAGTGACGCGTATGTCGGCAGCCCGATCCAGCGCGTGCAGGAAAACCATGACGCGGTGCATCTGAAAATCGGGCCGCAGCTGCAGGAGGGCGAGCATTCCCTGGTGCAGGATTTGCGCGACGAGGGCATCACCGATTACTACGCGCTGCCGATGATTTCGAGCGCCGGCACGGTCAACGCGATGACACTGGCGACCAGCCATCTGGACGGCTTTACCGAGGCCGATTTCGAGCGTTTCAAGGCCTTGTCGAACTTGCTGGCGCCGCTGGTGGAGATCATCGCTGTGCGTCGCTCGACGCGCGGGTTGCTCGATACCTTTGTTGGCCCGCGCATCAGCGAGCGCATCATCCACGGGCAGGTCAAGCGTGGCGACGGTGATCGCATCGACGCCGCGTTCTGGTACTCGGACCTGCGCGGCTTCACGCAGTTGTCCGAAACCCTGCCGACGGCCGAATTGCTCTCGCTGTTGAACGACTATTTTGAATACTGCGCGGTGGCCGCCGCGTCACGCGGCGGCGAGATCCTGCAGTTCATCGGTGACGCCATCCTGATCGTGTTCGAGATCGGTGCCGCCGGCGATCGCGCCACGGTATGCGAGGCGGCCTTGGAGGCCGCGCGCGGTGCCTTTAATTCGATCGCAGTGGTCAACCATCGCCGCAGGCGTACCGAACATGCGTTGATCGAATTCGGCCTGGGCCTGCATGTGGGCACGGTGACCCATGCCAAGGTTGGTTCACGCGACCGCCTGGCCTTCAATGTGGTCGGTCCGGCGGTCAACATGACCGCGCGCATCCAGTCGATGACCCGGCAGTTGGGCGAGCCACTGCTGCTCTCGGCCGAATTCGCAAGCCAGGCCAAGGCACCTCTGCGAAGCGTTGGCCGCCATGATTTGCGCGGCGTCGCCAGCGCGCAGGAGCTGTTCACCCCTGTCGATGAGCCTGCATCGCCGCCTTCATGAGTCACGCACGGATGAGTCATGCACGGAACATTGCGCCGTGACCCGCGGACCAGCGGGCGGTCGTGCGATGTCCGGTCTGGCGATCATCGGCCTGGGCGCCTCGATCGCACCGCTGGACTTTTCGGTCAACGTCGCCTTCCCCGCGATCACCACTGCCTTCGCGCTGGAAACCAGTGCCATCCGCTGGGTGGCGGTGTGTTACGTGCTGGTCTACGGCAGCCTGATGCTGGGCTTCGGCGCGTTGGGCGACCGCATCGGCCATCTGCGGGTATTCCGCGCCGGCCTTGCCCTGGCCGCGCTGGCGTTTACCTTGTGCGCGCTGGCGCCCAACTACGGCGCGCTGCTGGCCGCGCGCATGTTGCAGGGGGTGGCGGTGGCACTCACGCTGTCTTGCGCACCCGCGCTGACGACCGCGCTCTACGACGAGAGTCGTCGCACCTGGGCACTGTCCGCGTTTGGCGGCATGGGGGCGCTGGCGGGGGTGGTGGCGCCGATAGTCGGCGGCGCCAGCATCGCCCTGCTGGGCTGGCCAGGGGTGTACTGGTTTCGCGTGCCGATCGTGCTCTTGGCGCTGGCCTGCGTGCCGCTGTTGCTCGCGCCTGCCATCGAGCGGGCGCGGGCACGTTCGCCTTTCGACCTGGTTGGCGCAAGCCTGCTGGCGACCAGCGTCGCCTTGTTGTTGCTGGGCCCCGCCTTGCTGCGCCCCGGGCAAGGGCTGGTGCCAGTCCTGCCCTTGGCGCTCGGCGGCGCGTTTCTGATGCTGTTGTTCGTGCGCCGCCAGCGCGCCAGCAGCACACCACTGATGCCGCATGCGGTGGCACGGGACGTCGATTTCGTGCTGGTCAACCTGGCCAGCGTGACCGTGCAGTTCACCAGTTTCGCCATTCCGCTGACCGTGCCGTATTACCTCACGCGCGTGGCCGGTTGGGGGCCGCTCGCCAGCGGTACGCTGCTTGCTGTTTGGGCGATAGGCGCGCTGGCCGGTGCCGCAGTCGCGTCGCGCACGGTGCGTGGCATGGGCGCGCGCCGCGCCGCGTTCGTCTCCGCTCTGCTGGTGATCGCGGGTCTGGCCGGTATCGCTTTCTGGCCTGCCACGCCCAACTATGCGTTGATGATTTCCTGCTTGTTGCTGCAGGGCGCGGGCATCGGCTTGTTTCAGGTGGCCTATACCGACCTGGTGGTGGCCGCCTTGCCGTTGTCGGCGCGCGGCGTCGCCGGCAGCCTGACGATGGTGACGCGCACTATCGGCATCGTGCTCGGGGCCTCGGGGTGGATATGGATTTTGCACTCTGTCGAGAGTGAGGCCGTGGCGGCCGGCGCCGCCGCGCAACCGGCCTTCATGGCGGCTTTCTGCCTGGTGTTCCTGGCCGCATCGCTTGCAGCAGGCGTGTTTTTCGCGCTCACTTGCCTGCGCCGGCGCACCTGGTTCGGCCCGGCCCGCGCCTGAGATCAAAGCAATGGCCGCTGCCCAGCGGCCGCCGCGCCGCCTTCTCAAGAATGGGCGCAGCCTGCCGTTACATCTTGCAAGCGCGCATCGGATGAGCCGGGCGCGTCACTAATTCCGGGGCAAGCGCATGAGCACGACCGAACTCGCCGTCAGACGCTTGGCACTGGTGAGCCCACCCGACAGCGCGGCGCAGGCCGCAGCGGCCATCCGCCGAGTGTCGGGGTTCAAGCCGTGCGCGAACCCGCCGTGCGAATCTGCGCCTGCTGGTCCCGCCCGGCTTCCCACCCCGTCCTGGGCTGACGCGCAGTTGACACCACGTGCGCACGGACTGCGCGCTGTCCTGCTGGTGGCGTTGTCGGCCCTGGCGGGTGCCGGCATGGTCTTGGCCGTGCTTGGTTTTCAGGCAACCCGTGTCTCGCATGGTGAACCATCGGCGGCCCCCGGCCCGGTTGCAACTTCAACGGAATCCGGCACTGCGCAACGCGCGGGCCTGGCGCCTGCCGCGCCACGCGCCGCCCCTCTTGTCGCCGCGGAACCGGCGACCGCGGCGCAAGCGCTGGCGGTAGCCGACAAGCGAGCGGCGCTGGAGGCGATCGATGCCTGGGCGCGCGCCTGGTCCGAACGCGATGTCGGCCGCTATCTCGGGTTCTACTCCAGCGAATTCAGCCCGGATCGAGGTATTTCGCGCGGCGCGTGGGAGAACCAGCGCCGCAAGCGATTGCAGGCGCCAAACTCCATCAATGTGTCGATCCGCGACCTGCGACTGGAGCCGCTTAAGGCCGATCGCATGATCGCGCGATTTACGCAGGACTATGCGGCCGACACCTACAGCGAGAGCGGGACCCTGAAAATGCTGGTTCTGGTGCGTGAAGCCGCCGGCTGGCGCATTGCTGTCGAAGCGCTGGAGGCGCCTTTTCCTCGCGCCGGTTGAAAGTTGATCGCGCACCTCTGCGCAGCAAGCGCGGTATCCACAGCGAAGCCGGGTTGTGACGACATGCAAAGGTCGTGCGATGATTCGCGCATGACCTATCCAAAATTGCTGCGCCCCTGGCTGCTGGCCCTGGCCATCGCACCGCTATCTCCGGCATTTCCGGTCGAGCCGATCCTCGATTTCACCCGCCCCGACACCGCGCGCGGATTCCGCGTCATCAACGATGGTGTAATGGGTGGCGTATCTTCCTCGCGCCTCGATTTTGCCGCTGACGGCATGCTTTTCACAGGCTTGGTCTCGATGGAAAACAACGGCGGCTTCGCGTCGTTTCGCGGCCCGTTGCGGGTTCCCGCAGGCGCCCGCGCGCTGCTCCTGACCGTGCGCGGCGATGGCCAGGTCTACAGGCTGACGCTCAAGCCGGATGACAGCAACGCCACCGGTCAATACCTGGCGAGCTTCACGGTACCGCGCGAGTGGACCACCCTGCGCTTTGTGCCAACCGATTTCGCGGCGAGTTTTCGCGGCCGCGCGCTGGCGGCGCCGACCATCGTGTTGGGTGAGGTGCAAACAGTCGGGCTTCTGATTGCCGACAAGCAGGCGGGCGCGTTTCGCATCGAGGTGAGGAGCATCGGCGCGGAGTAGGTGCGAACGCCGGGCTGCTTGCGGAACGCCGGGTCGCGTAGAGTATTTGCACGGACGAAAAAAGCATAAAAAGCATAAAAAAGCGAGAAGAAAAAAGTGTAAGAGCGCATAAACTACTGATTTTATTGATGTTTGTCTGCAAGCAAAAGATCGTGAGCGGAATCGAAAACTTGCAACTCAAGTAATGACGGCCAGCAACTCTAAAGTTGGTGCTTTGGTTGCCCCTTGGGCGCCACCTCAAAACAGTCAAGCCAATGCTTTCATCTCCCGACAACGACCTCCTGACCCGCACCGGCCCCGGCAGCGCCATGGGCGACTACTTTCGCCGCTTCTGGCAGCCCGTCGCGCTATCCAGTGAACTACCGGAGCCGGACGGCACGCCCTTGCGTGTCAAGGTGCTGGGGGAGGATCTACTGGCGTTCCGCACCACCGACGGCCGGGTCGGCCTGGTCGACCCGCGCTGCGCGCATCGCGGCGCCGACCTTTTTTTCGGTCGCAATGAAGAGCACGGCATCCGCTGCGTGTATCACGGCTGGAAATACGACATCAGCGGCAAGTGCGTCGAATTGCCCAATGTGCCGCCGGGTTCCGGCTACCACGACAGCATGTCGATTACGGCCTATCCGACGCGCGAATTCGGCGACATGGTGTGGGCCTACATGGGCCCGCGCGAACACATGCCGCCGGAGTTGCCGCAGCTTGAGGTGGGCCTGATGCCGCCGGGCCGGCGCTTTGTCACCAAGCGCCTGCAGCAATGCAACTGGGCACAGTCGATGGAAGGCGCGCTCGACACCGCGCATTTCTCGTTTTTGCACATGCCGGCGCCAGCCATGGTGAAGAACGACACCATGACCGCGGCGGCCGACGAGAGCCGGATTCGCTGGCTGCGCAATGACCCCTTGCCGCGCTTCGACATCGTCGACCATGAGGTCGGGTTTGTGATCGGTGGCGCCCGCAGCGCCGATTCCGGCCAACTGTACTGGCGCATCACGCAATTCATGCTCCCGGCGCATTCGATCACGCCCTCTTCGATGCCCGGTGAAACCTACTACGGCTATACCTGGGTGCCGATCGACGACCACTCGTGCTGGATCTATGTCTATGCCTGGCACCCGGAGCGCGACATTCCCGCCGACGAGCGCGCGCGCTACGCCGCTGGCGGCTATGGCCAGTTCGCCGAACTCGGGCCCCAGCATGTGGCGCTGCGCAATCGCGGTAACGATTACCTGATTGACCGCAATGAGCAGAAGCTGCGCTCCTTCACCGGCGTGCGTGGTATCGCCGAGCAGGACGCGATGGCACAGGATAGCCAGGGCCTGATTGTCGATCGCACTCGCGAGCACCTGTCGCCCACCGATGTCGGTATCGTGCGCTTTCGCCGTGTGATGCTTGAGGCTGCGAAAGGCCTCGCAAACGGTCAGGAGCCTGCCGCTTGCAGCTTGCCGCACGGCTATCGCATGCGCGCCGGGGGCGCCCTGGCCAGCACCGCCTTGAGTTTCGGGCAGGTCATGCAGCAACGTTTTGGCAACATTACCGGAAAGGTTGGATGATGAAGACGAGTCTGTTTGCGTTTACCGTCGCGCTTTGCCTGGGCTGCGTCGCTGCCGGCGCGCAGGACTATCCCGCACGCCCGGTCCAGGTAGTGGTGCCCTTTTCAACCGGCAGCGCCAGCGACGTAATGGCGCGCCTGGTGCTGGACCGCATGGCCACCAGCATGGGCGCGCGCTTCGTGATCGACAACCGGCCGGCGGCAGGCGGCAACGTCGGCACCGCCGCGGTCACCAAAGCCGCGCCTGACGGCTACACGATTCTGGTCAGCGCTTCGGGCCCCTTGGCGGCCAACCGCACGCTGTATCCGAACCTCGGCTATGACCCCGAGCGCGACCTGGCGCCGATCTCGCTGTTCGCCAGCCTGCCCAATGTGGTGGTGGTCAGCAGCAAGCTGCCCATCAACAACCTGGCCGAACTGGTAACCCATGTGCGCGCCAAACCCAATGTGCCCTACGGCTCGGTCGGCAACGGCAGTTCGCAGCATCTGGCCGGCGCCTACTTCGAACAGATCGTGGGCGTGCAAATGACCCATGTGCCCTACAAGGTCACCGCGCAAATGGTGGCCGACCTGGTGGCGGGCGAGGTGCCGGTGAGCTTCCAGTTGTTGCCCAATGTGATCGGGCCTGTACGCGGCGGGCAGGTGCGCCCGCTGGCGGTGGCGGCGTCGAAACGCCTGGCGGCCCTGCCGGATGTGCCGACCGCGGCCGAAGTGGGCGTGCGCGGTTACGAATCGGCGGCCTGGTTCGCCTTTCTGGCGCCGCGCGGCACGCCGCGACCCATCATCGACCGCCTGTATCGCGAAATCGCCGCCGCGCTGGCCGACCCGGCCATCCGCACGCGCTTCGCCGACCTGGGCGCGGAACCGCTGGGCGCCACGCCGGAAGAGACTGCGCGCCACATTGCCAGCGAGACCGCGAAGTGGCGCGACATCATCAACAAGGCCGGGATCAAGCTCGATCCTTGAGCGCGGGTGGGCTAGGGCACGGCTAGGGGATTCCATCTTGCAGCGGAAACCGCGGCCAATCTCGCCGGGGAAACTTGCAGCCTACCGCGCCACCTGCGGCAGCGCCTCCCGCACCTTCTCGCGAAACCACTGATGTGCATCGCTGTTATGCGTGCGTTCATGCCGGTGCATGGCGGTCTGGATCTCCTGCAGGTCGAGCGGAATGTCGAACAGCATCAGCGGCAGCATGCCGGAAAGCCGCTGCGCCGCGCGTGGGACACGCCTGAAGCGCGGCCTGTCGCCATTGGCTTGAGTTTGCCAATCCGACATGCAACGGTCGACCGCGAGCGGGGGGCGCACCATCGGTTTTTGCACAAGCCGCTGCGATGTCCACTGGTCGTGCCGGAGCCAACTTTCGGTCGTCAGTCACAAAAAGCGGTGTCGCATCGTCCAAGGTAACAAGGCTCGCGGATTTCCCGCCGGCCGCGTTTACCGAGGACATGCCATGAAATCACCCCTGTTAGCCCCGATTGCTGCCGCCGTCCTGGCCGCAGTCGCCCATGCCCAGACTCCCGCGCCACAAGCGGCGGCCACGCCGGTGGCGGTGATCGTCAAGGTACCCAAGCCCTGGTATGCGCCCAAGGCTGTGGTGGTGGGGAAAATGCGCGACACCATTCCGCAATACGAAAACCTGGCCGGGCTCAACTACAAGATGTTCTCCTTCGCCCAGGCCGACAGGCATTTCGGTGGCATCTACCTGTGGCGGGACCGGGCAGTGGCGCAAGCCTGGTTCAATCCGGCATGGTTTGAGCGCGTGCGGCGCGAGCGCGGGGCGGAAGGAAATGTGCGTACCTTCGAGGTGCCGGTTTCACTGGACAATGTGCGGCCCGGCGCGCCGGCGAATGATGCCGACAATATTGCCACCCTGGTCACCATTCCAGTGCCGCCGAATGTCGGGCGCGCGCGCCTGATCGAGGAGTTTCGCGCCGCCGTGCCGCTGTACCAGAGGATTGCGGGTCTCAAGCGCAAATATTTCGTCATCACTGACGACGGTCGCTTTGGCGGCATCTATTTGTGGGAGTCACAGGCTGCCGCCGATCAATGGTTCAACACCGCCTGGCATGAGCGCGTGCGCAAGACCTACGGCACCGAGGCTGCGCTTGAATGGTTCGATACGCCCATCCTCCTGCCTTCGAAACTGGCGGACAATCGCATCGACATGGCGCGGCCATGAAGATGCGCCTGCCGAAAGCCCGATCATGAGAATCGCCACCATCGAACCCGATCTGCTCGAACGCGCGCGCAATGGCGATTTGCGCGCGCTCGATGCGCTGTTGAGCGCGATCCAGCCGGGCATCTACAACCTGGCCGTCCGCATGCTGGGCAATCGTGATGACGCGCGCGACAGCACCCAGGAAATCCTGCTAAAAGTGACCACCCACCTGGGCAGCTTTCGCGGTGACTCCGCCTTCGCCACCTGGGTCTACCGGGTGGCCAAGAACCAGTTGCTGAGCGCGATCACGCGCGCGCGCGAGACACCAGAAGTGTCGTTCGAGTCCATGAGCGAGACGCTCAAGGCCGGCATCGAATTGGGCCGTACCAGCTGGGAGAACTGCAGCCTCCTGCCGGAGGAAAAGCTCGCAGCGCGCGAGATGGCGGTCACCTGCACCCAGGGCATGCTGATGCGCCTGGACCGCGACCATCGGCTGGCCTATTTGTTGGACGCGGTCTTTGGCCTGGCGTCAGAGGAGGCCGCGCAGGTGCTGGAAATCCAGCCAGCGGCGTATCGCAAGCGCCTGTCGCGCGCCAGGCAGGCCTTGGACGAGTTCTCGAGCGCCGCCTGCGGCCTGGCCAATCCGGCTGCCGCCTGCCGCTGTGAAAAGCAGGTGCATGCCATCAATCTGTTGCAAGCCAATGGTGTGCAGCGCAGGGCGGCTGATCTGCGCCTGCAGCCAAGCGAACGCGCCGCTGCCAGCGCCGCGCTCGACCAGGTGATCAGGATGAGCGACTTTGCCGCCATCATCCGCTCGCATCCAGAGTACCAGGCGCCGGCCGCGATGCAGGGAGCCATTCGCGCGGTCGTGACCGTGCATGGCGATGTGTCGAAAATCGTCGTCAACTAAAGCGAAGGCCGCGCAATGACAAGCTCCATACCCTCCGGCTTCGGCCCGATCTTCCGTTCAAGCCCGCTGCTCGATGCGCTCGGTTCGTTCTATAGCAAGGGCGAAGGCGCGGCGCTCGAAGTCGGCTTGCTGGTCACCAAGCGCCACACCAATTCGCGCGGCACCGTGCACGGCGGCGTGCTGGCTACCCTGGCGGATGTCGGCATGGGCTACCTGATGGCCTTCGGCGCCGACCCACCGCGCCGCATGACCACCGCCAGCCTCACCATCGACTACACCGGCACGGCCGCGATCGGCGACTGGATCGCCGTCGAGATGGATGCGCCGCGCGTCGGGCGGCAATTGGCGTTTGCCAATGCGCGCCTGATGGCGGGGGAGAAGCAGGTGGCGCGGGCCAGTGCGGTGTTTGCGGTGGTGCAGGGGTAGTCGGGAATACGGTCTGTAGCGTGCAGCCTGTATCGGAACGGGATCCGATAATCCCGAATTCACACACCTGGATTCCTGAATTCACGCGCGCAGAATCCTTGTTTCCCGCTAGCTGGGCCGCTGACCGGTCCAGTTGGGCGAACTCGATCTTCGACACCCGCAACGTCGCTGCCATCGCAAACTCGAAGTGGCGGCAACCCAAGTCCGCCAGGTGCCGGCCGGATCGAACGGATACGTCGGCAAAATGGATCGCAGCCTTGGAAATCATATACACAGAAAAATAGTATTTTAATATTGAGATAATCGATTTTTAATGATATTTTTATGTGTAAATGCATAATCAATGCACGATCCAGCTATTCGCCGACGGCGCTTGGCACGATGTTGCATCGGTGCTGCTCGTGGGCCCCGAGGAACTTGGCTGCCTGACCCAGACCTATACGGGCTACGCCGTCGACTGGGTGGTGGCCCATCAGGGTGCGCGCGACGCCTGGGCGATTTCGAGCCAGTTTGAGGTTTCACTCGAAGCGCAGGCATTGGACCATTGGCCGGTAGCGCTGATCGACATGCTGCCGCAAGGCTTTGGGCGCGGCGAATTGCTGCGCCAGTTGAACCTTCCCGAAACGTTGGCGGCAAGCGCTGACTGGCGCCTGTTGCAGGCGGGCGCAGGCAACCCGATCGGCCACTTGCGCATCAGGGAAGCGGCAGCATGGCTGGCTGGCCATGCCGGACCGCGCCAGGGTTTCACCGACGAAGAGGTTGCGCAGCGGTCCGACGGCTTCATTGACTACCTGGCCACCCATGGTCTTTTCGTCGCGGGCTCATCTGGTGTGCAGGGCGAGTGGCCGAAGCTGCTGCTGACGCGCGCCCGCGACGGGCTTCTGTATCTCGACCACACGCTCGCCGACGCCGATGCCGCCGAGCACTACATTGTCAAATTTGGCCGCGGCCCCGATGTGCACCTTGCAACGATCCTGCGTCATGAGGCGCCATATATGCGCATCGCGGGCCACTTGGGCTTGCGGGTCCACGCGCCGCTGCGTTTGCGCAACCAGGCCCTCTTCATCCGGCGCTTCGACCGGCAGGTGCTCGAAGGCCGTGTGCTGCGACTGGCGCAAGAGAGTCTTGCCACCCTGACCGGCCGTGCAGGGTTCGGGGTGGCGCCTTCGCACGACGAGGTGTGCCATAAGCTGGTGCAAGTGTGCTCCGATCCGGCCTGCGAGATCCTCGAATACCTACGCCGCGACTTGGCCAATCTCGCGCTTGGCAATCGCGACAACCACGCGCGCAACACCGCCCTCCAACGCGATTTCAACGGCCGCCTGGCATTGGCGCCGGTATTCGATTTTGCGCCGATGTATCTGCACCCTGACGGCATCTCGCGACGTATCCGCTGGGACCAGAACGATGGGGGTGCACTTGACTGGGGCCGCGTACTCGATGCCGTTTGCGCCACCTGTCAATTGCCACGCGCGCCGCTGGTGGCCGGGCTCAAGGCGATGGCGCCGCGGTTGCGCGATGTCGCCGACGATGGCGCGGCGTTCGGCCTCGAGCCCGAGGTGCGCAGCTTTCTCGCAACCGCCATCGCCGCCCAGGTGCGCACGCTGGAACAACTGCGCTAGAACGCGAGGGCGACCCGATGGACAAACGCTACAACCCGCTCCCGCTTGCGCAGCAACTGTTGCTGCGCAAGCAAGCCGTCGAAGACATCCTCGCCCACCCCGAATGGGCACTGCCGACAGCGATCATCCATCTGAAGAAGACGCTGCGGCTCACCAGCGCGGAATTGGCGCGGTTGGCTGGCATTTCACATCGCACGCTGCAGGATATCGAGCGCGGCAAGAGCGATGGCACGGTGCAGACGATGAATCGGGTATTGGGCGTGCTGGGTTTGCGCTTGGGCGTGGTGCGGACCGGAGAAAGCAAGCCGGCGCGGCTTTTGCTGTAGCGCCAGTACCGTGGCCTCGAAATTTTCGGGCCACGGTACTGGCCTTATTGCGGCTTGCTGCGCCAATAGCGGTCAATGCTCAAGAGGATCAGTGCACCGACGATGGTACCTATCGGACCAACCGTGCCGTTTTGAATGCAGCATTCGGTCTGGTGGATGGCATAGTCGGCGATGATCGCGCCCACCACGCCGATGGCTGCGCTGGCTAGCGCGCTGCGAGGTTCACGGCCCGGTGTTGCCAGGCGGATGATGAGGCCGGTGATGCCGCCCATCAAGAGGGTCAATACGATATGCATGATGTACTTCTTGCGACGGTGCCAATTGAGGCATTCGGCGGTGGAAATGAGCGGTAGAGCGCACCGAAAACCAGGGGGCATACCAGAGCACCGGCAAACCCAGCGCCTCCTCCCAAGGCCGATTCGATCAGGTAGCCAACGAGGCGGCCAGGGTCGCGCCTGCGATACCGACAGTCACCACAATCGTCCGCGCTACTGGATCGGCAGGCTCCGGCTTGCCGCGCTCTATGGAATCCGACGTCGCAAAATGGTGTTGCAAACCAGGATTCAACATCGCCTCGCCTGGAAAGGGTTATTGGCTGCGACGCCAGCGGCCTTGTGAGGCGCCCTGGCGTCTGCTTGTTGGTTAAACAACGCAACCGCCATGCCATTCCATAAAAACATTCTTAAATCAATGCCTTAAAGAACATCCCGTTGTGCGCCAGGCACTTTTCTGTTGGCGTTTGCCAACACATTTCCGGCCAGATCGGCGCAAGTCGCTGAAGCCATTGCAGTTTTTCCTGTTGGCAAGCACCGACAGGCGGTCGCCCGGGTGGCGCGTCTGGTCAACGAAGCATTAGGCGGCAGTCATGCTTCCGGCATGTGCGACACGACCATGCATGGAGCACGCAATCGCACACGCGCACGGCAGCGGACAGCGTCGGGCGCAGCGGGTTTTTCGTTTTCGGGCGGATGCCGGCGGGCTATACTCAAACGCACTTTTTTCAAGCTCGCACCGAGGAAATCGCCCCTTGTCGTCAGCCGTCAAGATCTTTCAGGGCCGCTTCGGCCGCGTGGCCCTGCTCGACATGAATGCGCCGCTGGTGGGCCACGCACACCACCACTGCCACATTCTGCTCAAGGCCGGCGGCGCCGACAGCGCCTTCGTGGTGCGTGGCGAGCGCGCCCCCCTGACCGACGTGAGCGCGGTGCTGGTCAATGCCTGGGAACCGCATGCCTACGAACATGCGCCGTCGCAAGGCGCCAATACGCTGATCCTCGCGCTGTATATCGAGCCCGCATGGTTGGCCGATATCCAGCGTTCGCTGGCGCTTTCCGGGCATCCGCGTTTCTTCCCGCAAACATGCGTCCAAATCACCGCCACAACCATGCGCCTCGCGCACGAATTCGTGGACGAGTTGTGGTGGGCCGATGAGGTTTCGCAGCAACGACTGGAAGACCTGCTGTTCAAGCTGATCATCGCCGTCATCGACAGCTACTCGGGCTGGCGTGACTTGGCAGGCCTGTTGCGCCACAAACCGCCGCTGGCGATGGACCCGCGCGTCCGCCAGGCGATCGCAACGCTCAAGCGGGATTTCGCGCACGATATCGACATCTTCCAACTGGCGCGGCAAAGCGGCCTGTCGCGTGCGCACTTCTTCACCCTGTTTCAACGCGATACCCGGGTCACGCCGCTGGTGTATGCCAACGTGCTGCGCTTCGAGGCGGCGATCGAGCGCCTGTCGCGAGGGAACGCACCGGTGGCGCAGGTGGCGCTTGGGCTGGGCTTTTCCGCCCCCGGCCATTTCGCGCGTTTTTTCCGCCAGCATCTGGGCATCACGCCCTCCGATTACCGGCGCGCGGTCAACTTGTTCGAACCGGCCGGCGCCGGCGCACACGGGGCAAATGCATCGCTGTAGCAGCGGGGCGGCAAGACCTTTCCCGCTTGCTGCGCTGCCGAACACGTTTGACCAGACTTTTTGGTCAGTCCATGGGCATTCCGGGCCCCGCCCGCGCGGCCGGGCGGCGATACTGCGCACTTTGCATCCCCATCGCACAAGGAGCACCACTTGCATCGTGAGCCCGCGTTGGTCGCCGCTGCAGGAAGCGTTGGCGCCGCCAGGCATCTGGGCCAGTCCACCTTGCGGCTGGAAGATGCGGCGCTACTGAGCGGGCGCGGCGCCTTCGCCGATGACCTGGGCACCAAGCCCGGTACGCTGCACGCCGCCATCGTGCGCTCGCCGCATGCGCATGCCGAGCTGCTGGGCATCGACACCGCCGCCGCTCTCGCCATGCCCGGCGTGCGCGCGGTGTTGACCGGAGCGGATGTGCAGCGCTGGTCGCAGCCCTTCGTGGTGGGCGTCAAGCAGCCGATGCAGCATTGGGCGCTGGCGATCGACCGCGTGCGCTATGTGGGCGAGCCGGTCGCGGTGGTGGTGGCCGAAGACCGTTATCTGGCCGAAGACGCGGTCGATCTGATCCGCGCTGACTACGCGCCACTGCCTGCGGTGATCGGCATCGAACGCGCGCTCGATCCGGCAAGCCCGATCCTGCATGCCGCCGTCGGCAGCAACGTGGTGTCCGACCGCGCGTTTCGCTATGGCGATCCGGAGGCCGCGTTTGCGCAGGCCGCGCGGCACGTAAGCATCACGGTCAGCTATCCGCGCAACTCCTGCACGCCGATCGAGTGCGGTGTGGCGATCGCCGAATATTCGGCGTTTGATGAGAGCTACGACGCTACTTCCAACTTCATGGGGCCTTTTTCGCTGCACGCGGTGATGGCGATGGCCCTGAAGGTGCCGGGCAACAAGCTGCGCCACCGGGTGCCGCGCGATTCCGGCGGCAGTTTTGGTGTCAAGCAAGCGGTGTTTCCGGCCGTGGTGCTGATGTGCCTGGCATCGCGCAAGGCCGGGGCGCCGGTCAAGTGGGTCGAGGATCGGCTGGAGCATCTCACCGCTGCCACCTCGTCCACCGCGCGCCTGACCGCCATCGAAGCCGCGGTCTCCGCCGATGGCCGCATCGAAGCCTTGCGCTACGACCAGGTCGACGAAGTCGGCGGCTACCTGCGGGCGCCGGAGCCGGCCACCTTCTATCGCATGCATGGCTGCCTGACCGGCGCCTACGACATCGCCCACCTTGCCGTGCGCAACCGGGTGGTGGTGAGCAACAAGACCCCCACCGGCCTGGTGCGCGGTTTCGGCGGGCCGCAGG
>JBEIFV010000033.1:0-42229 GCA_040382235.1 Burkholderiales bacterium | reverse complement strand
CGGCTGGTGTTTTCCGTGGACCCTGGCCGCCATTGCCGGGGTTAATGTGTGCCTGCGCCGCGTCGAGCCCAAGGCGATCCTTAAGGCGATCCGCGAACACAAGGTCACGCATTACTGCGGCGCGCCGATCGTGCATTCGACCATCATCAACGCGCCGGCGGAGTTGCGCGCCGGCATCGATCACAAGGTCAGTGCGATGGTGGCCGGCGCGGCGCCGCCGGCCTCGATGATCGAAGGCATGGAGCGCATGGGCTTCGACCTGACGCATGTGTACGGCCTGACCGAGGTGTACGGCCCGGCGGCGGTGTGCGCCAAGCAGCCAGAATGGGCGGCTCTAAGCATCAGCGAACGGGCTCGCATGGTCGGGCGCCAAGGCGTGCCCTACACCCTGCAGGAAGCGCTGGCGGTGCTCGACCCGGCCACCATGCAGCCGGTGCCGGCGGATGGCGAGACCATGGGCGAGATCATGTTTCGCGGCAATATCGCCATGAAGGGTTACCTGAAGAACGAGAAGGCCACGCAGGAAGCATTCGCCGGCGGCTGGTTCCATACCGGCGACCTCGGTGTGGCCTATCCCGACGGTTACGTGAAAATCCGCGATCGCAGCAAGGACGTGATCATTTCCGGCGGCGAAAACATCTCCTCGATCGAAGTCGAGGACGTGATCTACAGCCACCCGGCGGTGCTGGCCTGCGCGGTGGTCGCCACCCCCGACCCCAAGTGGGGCGAGACGCCGTGCGCGTTTGTCGAGCTGAAGGAAGGTGCGGGCGTGAGCGAGGCCGAGTTGATCGCCCACTGCCGCGCGGCGCTGGCGCACTTCAAGACGCCGCGCAAGGTGGTTTTCGGCGTCCTGCCCAAGACCTCCACCGGCAAGATCCAGAAATTCATGTTGCGCGAGCAGGCCAGGTCGGCCGCCGCGATCGATTGAGGGTACTAAGTGCGTTACATTAGAGGAAGTATTACCTTTTGGAAGTAAGGAAAGGTTTCATGTCCAGTCTTTCCCTGACAAGCAAGGGCCAAGTCACGGTGCCCGTGAAAGTGCGCCGTCGCCTCGGATTGAATCCCGGTGACCGGGTGAAATTCGTCGAGCAAGACGGCAAGGTTTTTATCGAGCGCGACAGCGACGACATCTCATCCATTTTTGGCATGTTCAAGGCGAAAAAATCCGTCAGTCTCGCGCAGATGGAGGAGGCCATCTCCAGGGGATGGAGCAGGCGTGCGCGCCGTTGACACCAATGTGCTGGTGCGGGCCCTGGTGGACGATCCGGACGAGCGGGCCGAAGTCGAAACGGCGCGTGCAGTGCTGCTGTCGGAAAAAACGGTTCTGGTGCAAGAGGTGGTGCTCGCTGAACTGACCTGGGTCTTGCGGACGTCGTACAACTTTTCACGAGCTGAAGTCGCGCGCGGCCTATCGACCGTGATCGGGCATCCGCGCTACAGCTTGGAACGACCAGCGCTTGCTGGAGCCGCGCTGGCGATGTTCGAGAAATCTAGTGTCGACTTCGCGGACTGTCTAATTCTCGCTGGGGCTGGCGAACGGAACTGCGAACTGCTTACATTTGACAAAAGGCTCGCCAAACTCGACGGCGCGATCTCCGTTGCCGCGGCGATGGAATAGAAGGAGACAAACTCATGAACGCACCGATTCCGGCCAAGGTACTCAACAATGCCTACGTATTGCGCGCTACGCACGAGGGCATAGCTACCCTCACACTCAATCGCGGCGATCGCTTGAATCCGCTGTCCAGTGCGCTGATCGGCGCGCTTTCGGCAGAGTTGAAAGCGGTCGCGGCCGACAGCTCGGTGCGCGTCGTGGTCATCGCCGGTGCCGGACGCGGCTTTTGCGCCGGCCACGACATGAAGGAAATCCACGCCCACCCGGACGCTGCCTGGCAGCAAAAGCTTTTCGACGATTGCGCGGCGATGATGCAGGCCATCGTGGCCCTGCCGCAGCCGGTGATCGCGCGCGTGCACGGTGTGGCCGCCGCAGCCGGCTGCCAGCTAGTGTCGATGTGTGACCTTGCTGTGGCGGTACCGGAGGCGAAATTCGCCCTGTCAGGAATTCACAATGGCCTCTTCTGCTCCACCCCCGCAGTGGGTGTCGCACGCAACATCAACCGCAAGCGGGCGATGGAAATGCTGGTCACCGGCGACCTGATCGACGCCGATACCGCGCGCGCCTGGGGCCTCGTCAATCGCGTGGTACCGGCCGACGCGCTCGACGCCGAAGTGGCGAAGTTCACCGACGCCATCAAGGCCAAGAGCGGCGTGGCGATCGCCATGGGCAAGGATGCCTTCTATCAACAGATCGACTTGGGGCTAGGCGCCGCCTATGAACTGGCTGGGCGCACCATGACCTGCAACCTGCAGGCGGCCGACGGCATCGAGGGGGTTGATGCGTTTGTCAACAAGCGGCGTGCGGTGTGGCAAGGGCGCTGAAGGCGCTCAGATAGTTGATGTTGATCGAGCAGAATCGACCGCGCACACTGCATGGCGAGTAGAGAATGCCGGTCATTTTTCGTCACAAAGGAATTCGCATTTTCTTTTACTCCAACGAAGGGCAACCACGCGAGCTATAGCACGTTCACGCACAGCGAGGAGCATCTCTGGCGAAGATTTGGTTGCGGACGGAAGTCGTGGTGGCGGAGAATCACGGATTCTCGCCCTCTGAGTTGAAGGATTTGCTGGAGGTGGTTCAAACAAACGCGATGCTGATCGAAAGGACATGGGATGAGTACTTTGGCTAAATCTGTGGATTTTGACGACGGCAGGATGTGGGTTGATCTCACCGACGGCAGGAGGCTCGGGGTCCCGTTAGCCTTTTTCCCGCGCCTCCTTCACGCTTCGCCGGAGCAACGCGCGCAGGTGGTTATCAGTGGCGGAGGGCAGGGGCTGCACTGGGACGCGCTCGACGAAGATATCCATGTGGGCAACTTGCTTGCCGGCATAGCTGATCGCTCGTCCGCGGGACAGGTTGTCGCGTAGAGCGGATTGGAGTGCGCATGACTGCCGGGAAAGAGGTGGTGAAGACACGCGGGCAAGCGAAATTCGTGCGTTGGATGGGGCCGTTGCTGGATGTGTTGCGGCAGCTTGGCGGATCGGCGTCACCGCGCGAGGCATCGGATGGCATCGCTTTGGCGCTTGGTATTCCGGATGAAGACAGGAATGCGGTGACCAAATCTGGTCAAGAGCGCTTCCATAATCAGGTGCAGTGGGCGCGCCAATACCTGGCTTGGGAAGGCTTCATCGATTCGAGCCGGCGTGGAGTTTGGGCCCTGACGCCACTTGGCAGATCGAAAACCTTGACTGATGCGGAAAGCCGGGCGATCTTCCTGAAGCAAGTTGAACGGCACGCTGCGCTTCGAAGGTCAGGAAAAGCGACCCTGAATTTCGATGATGTAGAAGATGGTTCGGACGCAGTCGGTGCTTCGCAAGCAGTAGCCAGCCGTTCAAAGCAGTTTCTCGATGTATTGAAAGCGCTCTCTCCAAGTGGTTTCGAAAATGTTTGCAAACGCCTCTTGCGGGAAGCCGGGTTCGAAAAGGTTGAGGTCACGGGCAGGTCGGGCGACGGCGGAATCGACGGCATCGGCGTACTCCAGATCAATCCGTTGGTGAGCTTCAATGTAGTATTCCAATGCAAGAAATGGGACCAGGCTGTCCCGCCAAAAGAGGTGCGCGACCTGCGCGGAGCCATGGATGGCCGTGCGGAGAAGGGCATTCTGCTGACTACAGGTACGTTTTCCACGCAAGCGCGAATGGAGGCCGAACGGCCGGGCGCTACTCCTATCGAGCTGGTCGATGGCGACAAGCTGTATGAAATGTTCAAGCGGTTTGAACTTGGTTTGACGCCAACTACCGTTTACGAAATCGACGTGGCTTTTTTCGATGAATTCCGTAAAAGCAGTTGATTTCACTGGCCTTGACCGAAGGCGACATCCCGATCAGTCTGATAACGGGCTTACCGATGCGTCGCACCCGGTTCCCGCTGCGATCCAGCGCCTCGCAAGGCGTGAAAAAAGTGGTGCCATGAAGCGCACTGCGGAAGGTAGTATCGTCTCGGGGGCGCTGACCGCGCCGCATCGATAGCTGTTGGTCTTGTCGTCCCAACGCAAGGCAGCGCAGGCGCCGGTTCGACGACCGGATATCACGATCCCGACCGGGCACGGTTCGGATGCGCAACATACACCGCAGCCATTGCAGGGCGTACCGACCGCAGGCTTGGGTGGTGCCTGCGCATGCAGGTGGATCACCTGCCATTGACGGATCGTGGTTGGTGCTGCCGCAGGCATATCCGCAGGTCTTGGCTTGTGATCACGTGTTTGGTTAGGGGGCGAGCCGCTCTATGGCCGCGTGAGCGGCACCAGGTAACCGGTCAGCACCGCAACGATTTCCTCTTCCAGCGGATAGCCCGGCAGGCGGTGCGCGAACAGGATGGTCCGTTGCAGCAGTCCCTCGACCACGGTTTCGACGGTGAAGGCCGCGTGTTCCAGGCGCACCGGGTCTACGATCAGGTGCGCCAGGGCCTCGCGCATCAGTTCGGCGGCCGAAAACGACACCTTCTCCATGTTGCGCCAATGCGCGACGCGGGCCATGCTGGCGATGAGGATGCGGTTGAGATCGAGTTCCTTGTAATGCGCCTCGATGGTGGTGCGGGCGATGGTGCGCACCACCACGTCCAGCGAAGCACCGCGCACCGCGGCAAGCCGCTCACGCATCAGGTCGAGCGTGCCGTTGAACTGGCGTTGCAGCAGCGCCAGCAGGATCGAGCCCTTGTTGGGGAAATACTCATACAGGGAGCCGACCGACACGCCGGCCAGTTCGGCGATGCGGTTGGTGGTGGTGTTGGGGTAGCCGTCGCGCACGAAAAGCCGAGCCGCCGCTTCGAGAATGGCGTCGACGGTGACGCGCGACCGTCCCTGCACCGGCTTCTTGCGCGGCTTCAGGCGGTCTTCACGAGCGGAACTGACTTGTGGCGCAGGGGGTTTGGCAGATGGTGTGGCCATGGAGTCGCTCGGAATGGGCCAATCCGAGTCGGCATTGGAAGTCGATGCCGCCTATCATAGCGGCGATTTTCTCAAACCTGAAGCGGGAACAAGCATGTTCAAACAGGACTTACTGGCAGGACAACGCATCCTGGTGACCGGCGGCGGTACGGGCCTGGGCCGGGCCATGACCGGGAAGTTTCTCGAGCTGGGGGCCGATGCAGTGATTTGCGGGCGCCGCGGCGAAGTCCTGGCTGCCACCGCCCGTGAACTTGAAGACCAGTACGACCGCAAGGTCGCAACCTATTCGATCGATATCCGCCAGGCGCCAGCGGTCGAGGAAATGGTCGATGACATCTTCGCCCACGGCGGACTCAGCGGCCTGGTCAATAACGCCGCCGGCAACTTTATCAGCCGCACCGAGGACTTGAGCTCACGCGGCTTCGATGCGGTGGCCAATATTGTCATGCACGGCACCTTCTATGTGACCCATGCGGTGGGCAAGCACTGGATCCGCGAGGTCAAGGCGCAGGGTGGCTGGCAGCCCGGCATGCCGATGAAGAGCGTGATGTCGATCATCGTCACCTGGGTGTTGAACGGCGGCCCGTTCGTGGTGCCGTCGGCCATGAGCAAGAGCGCGATCCACGGCATGACCATGTCGCTGGCCACCGAATGGGGGCGCTACGGGATTCGCATCAACGCGGTGGGGCCGGGCGAAATTCCGACCGAGGGCATGAGCAAACGCTTAAATCCGGGTGAGCAGCCCGGGGCGCGCTCGGCTAAAAACAATCCGCAGGCGCGCGCCGGCGAAATGTCGGAGTTGCAGAACATTGCCGCGTTTCTGATGAGCGATGGCTGCAACTGGTTGTCCGGCCAGTCGATCATGATGGATGGCGCCGCGCACATGGGCATGGGCGGCAATTTCTATGAATTGCGCAACTGGCAGGACGATGACTGGCAGAAGGCGCGCGCGGCCATCGAGACGCAAAATGCCAAGGACCGTGCGCAGCGCGGCTAAGCGCGTCGTACAAGGAGAGAATGCAAATGAACTACCAATGCTTCGAAGTCTCGCACGAAGGCGGGGTGGCGCACATACGCCTGAATCATCCCGAACGCTTGAACAGTATGGTGCCGCTGTTCTGGGCCGAGATTCCGCAGGTGTTTCACGCGCTCGATGAAGCCGGTGGCACCCGGGTTGCGGTGATTTCATCGACCGGTCGGCATTTCTCGGCGGGCATGGACCTGGCGGTGTTTCAGTCGCCCGATGCGTTGGGCACCAAAGACGTGGACGCGCGTGAACGCTTTCGCCAGCAACTGCGCAAGCTGCAGGATTCCTTCAACGCGATCGCCGATGCCCGCTTTCCGGTGATCGCCGCTGTGCAAGGCGGCTGCATCGGCGGCGCGGTCGATTTCGTGACCGCCTGCTGCCTGCGTTACGCCACGCGCGACGCGTTTTTCTGCATCCAGGAAATCAACCTGGGCATGATGGCCGACGTCGGCACCATGAACCGCATGCCGCGCCAGATCCCCGAAGCGGTGATGCGCGAACTGGCCTATACCGGCGACCGCCTGGGTGCTGAGCGCGCTGAGCGCCTGGGCTTTATCAACGGTGTTTTCGATGCGCACGAGGCGCTGATCGACGGCGCGCTGGCGGTGGCCGCGAAAATCGCTGCCAAGGCGCCGCTGGCGATCGCCGCCACCAAGGAAATGATCGGCTACGCGCGCGACCATTCAGTCGCCGAGTCGTTCGCCTATCTCAACGCACTGCAGCCGGGGGTGTTCAATCCGGACGACATCGGCCGCGCGGTGATGGCGCAAAAGAGCGGGCAGGCGGCGCAGTTCGCCGATCTGGCACCGAAAAAGCCGGCGATGGGTTGAATGCGTGGCGCGACAATGAACCGTTGGAAGCGTTGCGCCGGCCTAAAATCCGATTAAGATTTCCGCGCGCCGATCATCAAGTCGACCGATTGCAGCGCCACGAACTGACGCGCTACCGGGCGACGGCGCACCAGCGTTTGCGGATCCGTCTCCACTCCAGGAAAGAGACTCTACTCATGGCCAGCAGCAATAAAGCGGTGCAGCCCCGCAAAGGTGCCAAGCCTGTCACGGTGCGGCGCGACGGTGACATCGCGATTGTCACCCTGAATCGTCCGGAAAAGCGCAACGCCTTGGGCGACGACATGGTCGCTCTGCTAGACAAGTTCTTCTCCAATCCGCCGGCCGCCGTGCGCGCGGCGGTGATCACCGGCAGCGGTGACCATTTCAGTGCCGGGCTCGATCTCTCCACCCTGCGGGTGCGCGACGTGGTCGAAGGCATGCACCATTCTCGCGCCTGGCACAGCGCGTTCGAAAAAATCCAGTTCGGGCGCGTGCCGGTGGTGGCGGCGCTGCATGGCGCGGTCATCGGCGGCGGGCTTGAACTGGCCGCCGCCGCCCATGTGCGGGTGGCCGACGCCACGGTGTTCTACGCGCTGCCGGAAGGGCAGCGCGGCATCTTCGTCGGCGGCGGAGGCTCCGCGCGGCTGCCGCGCCTGATCGGGGTGGCACGCATGACCGACAGGATGCTGACCGGCCGCGTCTACAACGCGGAGGACGGCGAGCGCCTGGGTTTTGCGCAATATCTCGTCGGGCCGGGCGAGTCGCTCAAGAAAGCAATCGAGCTGGCGCGCAAGATGGCCGGCAACGCCGGGATGACCAATTATGCGGTGATGCATGCGCTGCCGCGCATTGCCGATGCCAGCTTGGACATGGGGCTTTTCACCGAGTCGCTGATCGCCACGATCGCATCGAGCGCGCCTGAAGCCCGCGAGCGGGTACGCGCGTTTCTCGAAGGGCGCGCGGCCAAGGTCAAGGCGCAATAGCCGTGGCGGGCAGCTTCCGTAATGCACCATTCCGGGCGCCGCATTTCGGGCCGGCGGAGACGCAGGTCGAGCGCCGTGCCGACGGCAGTCTGCTGCTGAAGTCGCCGCATGCGCTGGGACCGTATGCGCGTTGTGTGACCGCGGCGCTGGAGCGCTGGGCCGCCGAATGTCCCGGTCGCGTGTTCCTAGCCGAGCGCACGCCCGCCGGGCGGTGGCGTTCGGTCACCTATGCCGACGCGCTGGCCAGGACCCGCAGTCTGGCGCAAGCCTTGCTCGCGCGCGGCCTGTCGGCTAAGCGTCCGCTGGTCATACTTTCGGGCAACGACATCGAGCATGCATTGCTGGGGCTGGCGGCGATGCATGTGGGAATCCCGTTCGCTCCGATCTCGGTGCCTTATTCGCTGGTGTCGAAGGATTTCGAAAAGCTCCGCTACATCGTCGATCTTTTGCAGCCGGGCCTGGTGTTCGCCGCCAGCGGCAGCGTGTTCGAGCGCGCGATCGAAGCGGTGCTGCCGGCCGCGACCGAACTGGTGATCGCGCGGGACCCATCGACGCAGAGGTCGGCGGCGCTGTTCGACAGTATGGCCGCGACCGCGCCGACTGCAGCGGTCGATGCCGCGCACGCGGCCATCACGCCCGACACCATCGCCAAGTTCCTGTTTACCTCCGGCTCGACCGGCATGCCCAAGGCTGTTATCAACACCCACCGCATGCTGTGCGCCAACCAGCGCATGATCGCCAGCGCACTGCCGTTTCTGACCGAAGAGCCGCCGGTGCTGCTCGACTGGCCGCCGTGGAACCATACCTTCGGCGGCAATCACGATTTCAACCTGGTGCTGTTCAATGGCGGCACCTTGTACATCGACGAAGGCAAGCCGCTGCCCGGGCAGATCGAGAAGACGGTGGCCAACCTCAAGGAGGTGTCGCCCACCTTCTATCTCAACGTTCCCAAGGGTTACGAGGCCCTGCTGCCGTTTCTCGAGCGCGACCGTGCGCTGCGCGAGAATTTCTTCCGCAACCTGAAGGTCATGCTGTACGCCGGCGCCGGCCTTTCCCAGCACGTGTGGGACGAGCTGGAGCGACTGGCGTTCGAAACCACTGGGCAGCGCATTCCCATGATCACCAGCCTGGGCTCGACCGAGACCGCCCCGGCGGCACTGTTCGCCAACTGGGTCATGCAGGGAACGGGCAACGTCGGCCTGCCTTTGCCCGGGGTGGAGTTGAAGCTGGTGCCCAATGGCGACAAGCTGGAGATGCGGGTGCGCGGGCCCGGCATCACGCCGGGTTACTGGAAGCACGACGAGCTGACACGCCAGGCCTTCGACGATGAAGGCTATTACCTGATGGGCGATGCGCTCAGGTTCGCCGACCCGGCGAATCCGGCCAAAGGCTTGCTGTTCGACGGCCGCGTCGCCGAGGATTTCAAACTGGCCACGGGCACCTGGGTCAGCGTCGGGCCCCTGCGCCAGGCCATTATCGGCGCCGGCGCACCCTTGATCCAGGACGTGGTCATCACCGGCCATGACCGCGATGAGGTGGCTGCGCTGGTATTCCCGGCGCTCGATGCTTGCCGCGCGCTGTGTCCCGGACTCGCCGGCGACGCCGGCGCAGCCGAGGTGCTCGCGCATCCCAAGGTGCGCGCGGCGATTCAGGCGGCGCTTGACCGCGTTGCGGCGCTAGGCAGCGGCAGCGCCACGCGCGTGACCCGCGCCTTGCTGCTCGAGGAGCTGCCGTCGCTCGATCTGGGCGAAGCCACCGACAAGGGATCGATCAACCAGCGCATGGTGCTCAGGCATCGGGCTCAGCTGGTCGACGAACTGTATCTGCCGCAAGCCAGCGCGCGCACGCTGGTGGCGCACTTGGGCCCGCGGGCCTGAACAGGACACGCCCCCGCATTCGCGGCGCGCCGTCCCGCGATAGTATCGGTCCTTCGCAATCAAACGAACCCGCACCCATGCCCCGCATTGTCACCACCGATGTCCTGATCAATTTCGGCGATTGCGACCCCGCCGGGATCGTGTTTTTTCCCAATTTCTCGCGATGGATGGACGCCTCGTCGCTCAACTTTTTTGTCGCCTGCGGCATCCCGATCTGGAGCGAACTGGTCAAGACCACCGGCATCACCGGCACCCCGGTGCTGGAGATCAACGTCAAGTATTCGAACGCGGCCAAGTACGGCGAAACCATTCGCGTCGCCACCTCGATCGAGGAATGGCGCGACAAGGTGTTCATCCAGAAGCATGTCATCACGCGCGGCGACACCCTGATCTGCGAGGGGCGCGAGGTGCGTGCCTTCATTACAAAGCATCCCGATGACCCGAACCGTATCAAGGCCATCCGCGTGCCTGATGACATTCGCGCCAAGTGTGAATAGGGTGGTCCGCGCACTTTCCGCCCACACGCCATCGCGCCACCATCATTGAATCTCCGGGAGAACCGCACCATGTCCAAGATCGACGTAGACGCACTGGTCGCCATCGATATCCACACCCATGCGGAAACCTCGACCCGCGTGCTGCCCGATGAGGCCGAGGCCGAGTCGCTGGAAGCGCGCGGGCGCTATTTCCGCTACGAGGTGAAGCATCCGACCATTGCGCAGATGGCCGCCTACTATCGCGAGCGCAGAATCGCGTTTGTGGTCTTCACTGTCGATCACGAGCGCGGCATGGGGATCCGGCGCATTTCCAACGAGGAGGTCGCGGAGTCAGCCGCGCAACATGCGGACATCGCGATTCCCTTTGCCAGCATCGACCCGGCGCGCGGCAAGATGGGGGTGCGCGAGGCGCGCCGCCTGATCAAGGATTTCGGTGTCAAGGGCTTCAAGTTCCACCCCATCATCCAGGGCTTTTTATCCCAACGATCACGATGCCTATCCGCTTTACGAAGTGATCGCCGAGGCCGGCTTGCCGGCACTGTTCCATTCCGGGCAGACCGGCATCGGTGCGGGCATGGCCGGCGGTGGCGGGCTGCGTCTCAAGTACGGCAACCCCCTGTATCTCGACGACGTTGCTGCCGACTTTCCCGACATGCCGATCATCTCGGCGCACCCGGGCGTGCCCTGGCAGGACGAGCAGTTGTCGGTGGCCCTGCACAAGCCGAATGTCTACATCGATCTGTCGGGCTGGTCGCCCAAGTATTTCGAGCCCAAGCTGGTGCAGTACGCGAATACGCTCCTCAAGCACAAGGTGCTGTTCGGCAGCGACAACCCGGTGATCCTGCCCGATCGCTGGCTGGCGGAGTTCGACAAGCTGCCGATCAAACCCGAGGTAAAGTCGCTGATCATCAAGGAAAACGCGGCTCGGCTTTTGAAGCTGCGGTAGTTCGTCGCGATCCGGGCGCGCACCACTGCGTGCCGAATCGGGCCTCTGAGCGCATCAACCGTCCAGCTTCGCCGTACGCGCCAGTTCGCGCCATTTGCGGATATCGGTCTCGACCCGCGAGCGAAACTCCTCCGCGGTGCCGCCGGCCGGTTCGCTGCCGATGGCGAGAAGCCGGTTACGCACCGTCTCCTGGCCGAGCACATGGCGAATTTCCGTATTCAGGCGCGCAAGCACGGCCGGCGGGGTCCTGACCGGCACGCCCAGGCCCAGCCAGGAACTGACCTCGAATCCGGCCAGGGTTTCACCAACCGTGGCAATCGCGGGCAGCGACTCCATGCGGCTGCGCGCGGTCACGGCGATGGCGCGTACCGCGCCGGCCCTGATCTGCGGCAGCGAAATCGCGGGTGCCGCGATAAGCATGTCTATGCGCCCGCCGATCAGGTCCTGGAACGACGTGCCCTTGAACGGTACATGCAGCATGTCGATGCCAGCGCCGGCCTTGATCAGTTCCCCCGCGAGGTGCTGGGTGGTACGCACCCCCGGAGTGGCGAAAGTGAGCTTGCCCGGATTCTTCCGCGCCATGTCGAGCGCATCGCCCAGGGTCTTCGTCGGCGAGTCCGGCTTGACCATGATGACGAACGGAAACTGGATCACGGTGCTGATGAAGGCATAGTCCTGCGCCAGATCGTAGGGCAGTTTGGGGTCGGTGGCGGCCAGCACGCCGTCGCCGGCGGTCAGCATCATCAGGGTGTGGCCATCCGGCTCCTGGGTCAGCACGTAAGCGGTGGCGATCCTGCCGCCGGCGCCGGGCCTGGGCTCGATCACGATCGGCTGGCCCAGGCGCTCGCCCAGGGCCTGGCTCATGGCGCGTGCTACCGTGTCGGGATTGGAGCCGCTGTCGTAGCCATGCACGATGCGCACGGGCTTTGCGGGCCAGGTCTGCGCAAAAGCGCCAGGCAGCGCGATGGCTGCAGCAAGCGCCCCTACGGTGGCGAGGAAGGGTCGTCTTTGCATGGGCGGCATCCGGTTCATGACGGGCTCCAGGTCAGTCTTTGGCTTTCGCCTTCGATTTCGCCGCGGCGGGCTTCCCTGGAGCAGCGCCACGGGCCTTGCCGGCTGGCTTGGCGGCCGCCTGGAACTCGTTGACCACCTCGGTGGCGATGCGGAAGCCCTCGATGCCGGCCGGCACGCCGCAATACACGGCCACCTGCAGCAGCACCTCCTGGATTTCTTTCGGTGTGACGCCGTTGCGCAGGGCGCCGCGCACATGGGTGCGCAGTTCGTGTGGGCGGTTGAGCGCGCACAGCATGGCCAGGTTCAGCATCGAGCGGGTCTGGCGGCTGATGCCTGGCCGGCCCCATACGTCGCCCCAGCACCATTCGGTGACCAGCTTCTGCATGGGCGCGTTGAACTCGTTCATGGTCGAGAGCGCCTTGTTGACGTAATCGGCGCCCACCACCGCTGTGCGCACGGCGCGCCCCTTCTTGAAGAGTGGAGTGTTCATGTCAGGTATTTTGGCCATGGTTTTTCATCTTTCATGTAGTTGAAACGTCTTTGGACCGGCGGCCGTAGTCGCCGCCATCACAGCCGCGAATATCGCACGGGCATGCGTTGCCGGCAAATGTGCGGCGAGGGCAGGTCAAGGCTGGCATGCAATCTGCATAACGATAAACATGTCTCCTCCACGGAAGTGGATGCTGCCCCGACCCGGGAAACCTGGTCGGGGCTTTTTTGCGCGACGACACTTTTTGCGCGTCATCTGTGGTTCAGTGTGGATGATGGTTGTGGGTTTTGGGTTCTGCCAGGCGCACCATTATCGGGCCTTTGGCGCTGCGCCATGGTGCGTGCTTCGTTCTGGACGCGCCAGTTTGAATCCGGTGCGGCGCTGACCGCCCACCGCTGCAGTCGCATTGAATCTACGCCAGCACGAATCCTTCATAACCATTGCGCGCAACTTCCGCACAGCGGTCGGCATAGGCCGGAAACCCGACCAGCGGCATGAACATGCGCGGCTTGCCCGGTATGTTGGCGCCCAGATACCAGGAGTTGCAGGTGAGGAACAGGGTGCGCTGCGCCACGGCGTTGACATGCTCGATCCAGGCTGACTCGGCCTGCGCGGTCGCCTCGATTGTCGTGTGCCCGCCCGCTTGCACGTGTGCGATGCAATCGGCGATCCAGTCGACATGATGCTCGATTGAAAGGGTGAGGTTGGTGAAGGCCGAGGTGCTGCCCGGGCCGCCGATGTTGAACAGGTTGGGAAAGCCGGCGATGCAAAGCCCAAGGTAGTTCAGTGGACCGGCGCGCCATTTATCCTGGATGGTGAGGCCGCCGCAGCCGCGCAGGTCGAGGCGCATCAGGGTGCCGGTCATGGCGTCGAAGCCGGTGGCCAGCACCAGTTCGTCGAACCCGTACTCGCGGCCATTGGAGATCAGGCCAGCGGGGATGATCTCATCGATCGGGTGCTCGCTTACGTCGACCAGATGGACGTTGGCGCGGTTGTAGCTTGCGTAATAGCCGGAGTCGACGCACAAGCGCTTGCAGCCGAGCGTGTGTTGCGGCGACAGCAATGCAGCGGTTGCCGGGTCGTGCACAACGGACCTGATCTTGTTGCGAATGAATTCTGCCGCCAGCGCGTTGGCGCGCGCATCGAGCAGGATGTCGTGGAACGCTCCCAGAAAGCTGAAGCCGCCAACCTGCCAGCGTGCCTCGAAGCCGGCTTCTAGTTCCTCCGCGCTGGCCGCCAGCGCCGATCGCGGGTTGGGCGGCAACTCGCAACCCATGCCTGCCGGCATGCGGCGGTTGCGCGCGCGAAAGCCGTCGTAGTCGGCCTTGATGCGGGCCTCATGGGCGGGGTCCAGCGGGGCGTTGTGTGCCGGTACCGCGTAGGCAGCGGTGCGCTGAAACACGGTGAGTTCGCTTGCCTGTGCCGCGATCAACGGAATGGCCTGCACTGCCGAGGAGCCAGTGCCGATGATGCCGACCCGCTTAGCCGAGAAATCCACCGGCCGGTGCGGCCATCGTGCGGTGTGATGCACGCCCCCGGCAAAGCGTTCCAGCCCCTTGAAGGCGGGCGTATTGGGTGATGAGAGCGGCCCGGTGGCGAGTACCAGGAAGCGCGCCGACCAGTGCTTGCCGGCCGCACCCCGGATACGCCAGCACGCGGCGTTTTCGTCGAACGCGGCACCCGTGACACTGGTTTCGAGCTCGATGCCATCGCGCAAGGTGAAGTGCTCGGCGATATGGTTGGCATAGCGCAGCAGTTCGGGCTGCGCAGCATAGCGCTCGGTCCAGTGCCATTCCTGCTGGAGTCCGGGGAAGGCCTGGAACGAATACTCCATGCTCTGGATGTCGACCCGAGCACCGGGATAGCAGTTGTGGTACCAGGTGCCGCCGACGCTGTTGGCGGCCTCGACCACGCGTGCCGATAGTCCCGTCTGGCGCGCCTTGTAGAGCATGTAAAGGCCGGCGAAGCCGGCGCCGACGATCAGGATGTCGAGTACGCCGGCCCGATTTGTCGCTGTCATTCAGGTCTCGCCCCTTGCAACAGAAATGTACCCAGTGTGAAGAGTGCGGTCGCCCGAGACGGCGCGCGGGAAAGCAGTAAGCGGGTGCGCGGGTGCGGCAAGCCGATCCTGCCGCAGTCTACGCCAGGGCTTTGGCCGGCGGCGCGCGGCATCGTGAAACCCGATGACTCCCGCATGGCGGCGCCTGCCGGATTGCGCACACAAGGCCGGTGCATCGGGCGCTGCCGATAGTGCGGAAAGAGCAGGCAAGAACCGGCCTATTCCTGCGACCGCCTGGCGCGCGAGCAGGCAGAATGGCTGAACGATTCCGTGCCAGGCTTGGGGCATTGACGAAGGGTATCGGGTTGCAATCGAGAGCATGGTCAAACAATGCGGGAGTCATGACTGCTTCGCGAGCCAGGGTCGTCGCGCGCTGTGCGGCTTGTCCTGCGGCGGCGAAGTTCCGGCTGCCGCGCTTATTGCCGCCCACGGCCGAAGCAATGCGGTGCGCGCCGAGCATGCCGTGTACGGCATGTCTATGGTTGGCGCGGCATGAACGCGCAAACGGCCGTGCCGGATGGTTCGATCGCCGCCGCACTCACCGATCCGCGCGTCTTCGCCGCACGTGTCGCCCTGGTGTACCGCGACACGGTGGTGTCGCTGGTGGCGTCTTTTGTCGTTTCGAGCCTGATCGCCTTCCTCGTTGCGCGGCACGCCGCAATGACCAGCGTACTGGTCTGGTATGCATTGCTGAGCGTCAGTTCGGGAGCGCGTTACCTGCTGGTACGTGCCTACGATGCGCGGCCCCGAGGTCAGGACGAGGCGCCGCTCTGGGCGCGTCGCTATATCGCCGGGGCGCTGATTTCAGGCTTGCTTTGGGCCTACTGCACTGCCGCCTTGATTCCGCAGGAGCATGATCTCGCCTTCCTGCTGACACTGATACTGGCTTCGATAGGCGCGGTGCCGCTGGCAAGTCAGGCGCCCTTGCGCGCCAGCTACTACTGCTTCGCCTTTCCGATGCTGCTGGCGTATGCGATTGGCCGCATCGCCACCGCCGAAGGCACCTTGCTGATCGCCGGCTGGGCGGCCCTGGGCTACATCACCGTGCTGGCGATCGTGGCTGCCCGGGCCGAACGCAATATCGCTACTTCGATCATGCTGGCGATGAATGCGGAAATGCTGGCCCGACGCCTGGCGCAGGAAAACGAGCGCACCCGTGCGGCGCAGCGCGAACTTGTGAGCGAGATCGAGCGGCGCGAGAGCGCCGAGAGCGCGGTCCGCGCGCAGCAACGCCGGCTCGACCTGATGATCAGCCGCACGCCGGTGGCATGTGTCGGTTGGGGCACCGACTTCGTGATCACCTCGTGGAATCCGGCGGCCGAAAGGGTGTTCGGATTCACCGCTGCCGAGGTGCTCGGGCGTGTCGCCTTCGAGGTGTTCACACCGCCGAGAGTGCGCCCGCAGGTGGAAGCCCGGTGGCGCGCTTACCTGGCCGGCAATGGCGCGCCGCCCAACGGGCCGCTCAAGGGCGTGACCAAGGGCGGTGCGACGGTGGTGTGCGAATGGTTCAACACGCCGCTCTTGGACGATCAGGGGGAACCGGTCGAGATTGTTTCCCTTGTGGTCGACATCACCGCCAGGCGCACGGCCGAAATAGCGTTGTCGGAAGCCAAGGAGCGGCTTGATCTCGCGTTGAGCGCCTCCGACGTGGCGCTGTGGGATTGGCATATTCCGAGCGACCGCTGGCATGCCGACGAGCGCTTTGGTGCAATGCTCGGCAGGCTCGGGCCGGTTGAGGGCACCCTGGCGTCGCTGCACGCTGTCGCGCACCCCGACGCGCTGCCGTTGCAACGTGCGAAGGCGGTCGAGGTTTTGAGCGGGCGCGACCAAACATATAAGATCGAGCAGCGGGTGCGCACGCAATCTGGAGAATGGATCTGGATCAAGACCGTCGGCAAGGTTGTCGAGCGTGATGGCGCTGGCCAGGCGGTGCGCATGACCGGAACCATTTCCAACATCAACGAGCACAAGCGGGCGCAGGAGGCGCTCGAACGGGCCGGCCAGGCGGCACTGCAAGCCAGCCACGCAAAGTCGCAGTTTCTGGCCAACATGAGCCACGAAATCCGCACGCCGATGAACGGCGTGCTGGGCATGCTCGAATTATTGCGCTCGTCATCGCTCGATGCCGCGCAGCAGCGTCTGGCAGAGACCGCAGACGCATCGGCGCGCTCGCTTCTGGGCATCATCAACGACATTCTCGATTTCTCCAAGGTCGAAGCCGGAAAGCTCGATCTGGAGCACGTGGCGTTCGATCCGCAGTTGGTCATCAGCGAAGCCGTTGCCATGTTCGAAGCGCGCGCCGCGGCGCGCGGGTTGCGTCTGGAGGTCAGCGTGGGCGACGCCATGCCGGCGGCAGTGCTGGGCGATCCGCTGCGCCTGCGCCAGGTGGTTACCAATCTGGTGGCCAACGCGATCAAGTTCACCGCACGTGGCGGCGTGAGCGTACATATCGAGGCGGCGGGCGCCGGGGACGAAGCCGAAGGCATCGTGACCACGGTGTCCGACACCGGCATCGGCATGTCGCCCGAGGTGCAGGAGCGGCTGTTCAAGCCATTCTCGCAGGCGGACGGCTCGACCACGCGACAGTTCGGCGGTACCGGCCTGGGACTGGCGATAGCACATGATCTGGTCAAGCTGATGGGCGGCTCCATCAATCTTTCCAGCGTGCCGGGTCGCGGCTCGGTGTTCCGCGTGCACCTGGCACTGCCGCATGCGGGGGCGCCCGCGCAGCAGAGGGCGTTGGCGCCAACCACCGGGCCGCACCGTCCGGTCCGTTCGTTCGCCGGCCGCCGCGTGTTGCTCGCTGAGGACAATCCGGTCAATCGGGAAGTTGCCTGCGCCCTGCTGGAGCGCTTCGGTGTCACCGTCCTGGTTGCCTGCAACGGCCTTGAAGCCGTCGAACTCGTGTCGCGGCAGGCCTGCGATCTGGTACTGATGGATTGCCAGATGCCAGGCATGGACGGCTTCGCCGCAACACGCGAAATTCGCAGTCGGGAGGCTGGGCCGAACACCAATGCCTTCAATGCCGCGACGCGGCGGCGCCTGCCGGTCATCGCGCTCACCGCCAATGCCATGAAAGGCGACCGCGAACGCTGTCTTGAAGCCGGCATGGATGACTATCTGACCAAGCCATTCACCGCGCGACAGCTGGGTGAAGTACTGGAAAATTGGCTGGACGCCGCCAGCGCGGGTGGCCACTGCATTCTGCCGGATGCGGATCGCATCCCTTCGCAGTCGGCCGATGCGAGCATGGGTGCCGGCGGCGCACGCGAAGCAGCGGCGCCGGCCGCAACACCGGCCACTTTGGATCGGGCAATGCTGGCCAGTATTCGTGACGCCATGCCCAATGACCCCGAGGGCCTGTTGCGGCGCGTACTCGGGCGTTATCTCGAGCAAACGCCCGCGCAACTGGCGCAAATGCGCACGGCGGCCAGCGCGGGAGACACAGCGATGCTGGGCCGCATCGCGCATTCGTTGAAGTCGGCGAGCGCGACCGTTGGAGCAAGCGCCCTGGCTGCACAGTGCCGCACAATCGAGGCAGAGCTGCGTGCGGGCGGCACGCTAGACTGGGCGGCGGAGGTCACGCAGTTGGAGCGGGCTTTCAGGCAGGTCCTGCCACTCTTGCGCGACGAGATCGCGCGATCCATAGTCTGAAGAATTGCGGCCACTGGCAGCCTGTCGGACTTAGGGCGTCGAGAGCGAAAATTGTCCCCGGCGAGGACAGTTTTTGCGGGATTCGAAGACCCATAGCCCAGCTATGGGCCGAGAAGACGGTGAAAAATGGACCGCAGCGGCCGATTTGCAGCCGACGTTTCCCAAGTCCGACAGCCTGCTAGGCGCGCCGCCTTGCTGTCACCAGGGCACCGGCTGAGCCACCCCACTTGAAGGCCCGGCGGCGGATCATCCGGTCTGTGAGCCACCCTTGAACATGCTGCGGAAACCATCCCACACATGGTCGTAGTCGGTTTGTAACTGCGGCGCAGCCAGCGCCTGTGCTGTCGGTCGGAACACATGGCGGCTTTCGAACATGAAGGCCATGGTGTTGTCGATCTTGTGCGGCTTGAGATCCGCCGCGCTGGCTTTCTCGAACGTGGCCACGTCAGGCCCGTGCGGCAGCATGCTGTTGTGCAGGCTGATGCCGCCCGGCAGGAAGCCTTCGGCCTTGGCGTCGTAGACACCCTTGATCAGACCCATCAGCTCGCTCATCACGTTGCGGTGAAACCAGGGTGGACGGAAAGTGCCTTCGGCCACCAGCCAGCGTGGCGGGAAGATCACGAAATCGCAATTGGCGACGCCTGCGATTTCAGAGGGCGAAGTCAGCACGGTGAAGATCGAGGGGTCGGGGTGGTCAAAGGATATGCTGCCGATGGCCATGAAGCGCGCCAGGTCATACTTGCACGGCGTGAGGTTGCCATGCCAGGCCACCACGTCCAGCGGCGAGTGGTCAAGCTGGGTGGTCCAGGCATGCCCCTGGAAACGATTCACCAGCTCGACCGGGCCTTCGCTGCTCTCGAAAGCCGCAAGCGGTGCCAGAAAGTCGCGCGCATTGGCCAGTCCGTTGGAGCCGATCGGCCCGAGCTCTGGCAGGCGAAACGCCGCGCCGTAGTTTTCGCACACATAGCCGCGCGCCTCGGCCTCACCCAATGCCACGCGAAAGCGCACGCCGCGCGGCAGCAGCGCGATCTCGCCTGGCGCCACATCGAGGCGCCCCATTTCGGTGTGCAGTTGCAGGTCGCCTTGCTGCGGCACGAGCAGCATCTCGGCGTCTGAATTGACCAGGTAGCGCTTGTTCATCGAACGGTTGGCGCGGTAGATATGTGTGGCCACGCCGCTTTGCGCGTGGACGTCGCCGTTGCCGGCGATGCTGAACATGCCGTCGATGAAATCGGTGGGAGTCGAGGGCAGCGGCCAGGGGTTCCAGCGCAGCCGGTTGGCCGGGGTTTCGACTTCGTTGAACGGCGGGCTTTGCCAGGTGCCGTCATTGCCGCGCCGGAAGGGGCGCTGCATGGCCGAGGGCCGCATGCGGTATATCCAGGTGCGCATGTTTTGCGCGCGCGGTGCGGTGAAGGCGGTGCCGGAGATCAGTTCCGCATACAGGCCGTGTGGCGCGCGTTGTGGCGAATTGCGGCCCTCGGGCAGCGCACCTGCCACCGCTTCGGTGGCGAAGTGGTTGCCGAAGCCGCTTTGGTACTGCAGTCCGGTTGTGGTCGGGGTGCCAGAATTGGTCATGCCGAATCTCCATCCATGTTCAGGTCGCTGCAGTGGTCGGTACTTGCGCCGGTTCGTCGGCCATGTCCTCCAACACCAGTTGGCCATGGCAGGTAAGGGTCGCATGGTAGTAGTTGCGGTGCACCCGGCGTACTTTCGTGGCCAGTGCGCCGCGCATGCACAGCCACATGATTTCCTCGATACCCTCGGTGCCGCCGCGTTCAATGAACTCACGATGACTCAAGGCGGCCAGCGATTCCGGGTCGCTTTCCAGGCGGTCGAGAAACTCCTCATCCCAGGCCGGGTTGATGAAGCCGAAGCGCTCACCACCCAGCTGATGCGACAGGCCACCGGTACCGACAACGGCAACCTTGCAATCGGCAGGGTATGACAGGACCGCACGGCGGATCGCCTGCCCCAGGCGATAACAGCGGCGCGCGCTTGGCAACGGAAACTGCAGCACATTGATCTGGATCGGCACCACCCGGCCCGGCCAGCCGGTGGTCCAGTCCCACAGCGCCGACGGTGGCGTCAGGCAGCCATGGTCGAGCGGCAGATCGTGGCTGATGGACAGGTCGAATTCGTCGGCCACCAGCGCGTTGGCAAGGTGCCAGGCCAGTTCCGGATCGCCGGGCACTGCCGGCAGCGGGCGCGGGCCCCAGCCTTCATCGGCGATGCGGTGCACCGGCGCCACGCAGAGGGCGAAGGTCGGCAGGTTGTCCAGGAAAAGCGAGGTGAAATGATCGTTGTAGATCATGATCAGCACGTCCGGCCGCTTTTCGGCCAGCCACCGACGCATCGGCAGGTAACCGTCGAACAAAGGCTGCCAATCCGGTGATTGCGTCAATCCGCGATCGATTGCCGCGCCGATCGAAGGCGCGTGCGGCGAGCCCAGGCCGCCAACAATCGTTGCCATCAGCGCGCGCCGGAGACTTTGCGGGTGAGCATGAATTCTTTCAGCGGCTGCCCGCGCATTTGCGCGCCAGTCGCAGCCAACCCGGAGCCCATGGCACCGGACAGGCGAAACAGCAGAAACGGGCTGACGCCATGGCGCACCAGTGCCAGCCAGTCGTGGGCGTTGACCATCGCGGTTTCCTCAGTCGACAGGCCCGCTGCGCGCATCGCCGCCGCCGGATCGGCCTTGAATGCGTCGCGCTCGGCCGGCACCAGCAGGGAGTGGCAAAAGCGGTTCATGCGGTAGGCGCGCGCAGATGCCGCGCCGCCCATCGCATAGCAACCGGCTGGAAGCAGGTCGGAATCGGTCATCGCGGTATAGAGGTTTGTCGGAGGGCGGACCGCTTGATCACCACCTATTGTGCATGAACTGACTGCGAGGGTGCGTGAGGATCGTGTCACGCCGATGCAAACATGGTGACGGGATCGGTGCCTGCGCGACTCGGTGTGACTTTCGCCGGGCTCGGATTTGCGCGCTACTGTGACCGAACGATAGCGAATTGCCCTCGAAGTTCCCCTATAATTCCATGGTTAGCTTTCGCAATCGTCAATAACTCACCAGCCCAGACAATATGAAAGTCCTCGTTCCCGTCAAGCGCGTTGTCGATTACAACGTGAAAGTGCGCGTCAAGGCCGACCAGACCGGCGTCGAGACCGCGAATGTCAAGATGTCGATGAACCCCTTCGACGAAATCGCGGTCGAGGAGGCGATGCGCCTCAAGGAAGCCGGCGTCGTAACAGAGGTGATCGCGGTGTCCTGCGGCATCCTGGCTTGCCAGGAGACGCTGCGCACGGCGCTGGCCATAGGTGCCGATCGCGCGATTCTGGTCGAAACCGATGTCGAACTGCAGCCGCTGGCGGTGGCCAAGTTGCTGGCCGCGGTGGCCAGGAAGGAAGCGCCGGGCCTGATGATCCTGGGCAAGCAGGCGATAGATGACGACTCCAACCAGACCGGGCAGATGGTCGCCGCCCTGCTTGGCTGGCCGCAGGCCACCTTTGCGTCGAAAGTGGTAATCGCCGACGGCATGGCGCAAGTCACGCGCGAGGTCGACGGCGGGCTTGAGACCCTGAAGATCAATCTGCCGGCGGTGGTCACCACCGACCTGCGCTTGAACGAGCCGCGCTACGTCACGCTGCCCAACATCATGAAGGCCAAGAAAAAGCCGATGGAGAACCATAAACCGGCTGATCTCGGTGTGGATGTGGCGCCGCGCCTGAAAACCCTGAAGGTCACCGAGCCGCCCAAGCGCAGCGCCGGCATCAAGGTGCCGGACGTGGCCACGCTGGTCATGAAGTTGAAGACCGAAGCAAAAGTGATTTAGGCCGTCTGGTGACGCCCTGAATCTGCTCATTGAAGCGGGTGCCGGGCGCCGCTTTATTCGCAGTTACGGAGAGATTTGAAATGACTTCCCTGGTAGTTGCAGAACACGACAACGCAACCCTCAAGGGTGCGACCCTCAATACCGTTGCGGCCGCGGCCAAGATCGGGGGCGAGATTCATGTGCTTGTAGCCGGCAGCGGCTGCGCGGCCGTCGCCCAAGCCGCAGCGCAAATCGCCGGTGTGTCCAAGGTGTTGCTGGCCGACGCGCCGCACATGGCCGATGCGCTGGCCGAAAACATCGCTGCGCAAGTGGTGGCGCTGGCCGGCGGGTATTCGCACATCCTGGCGCCGGCCACGCCCAACGGCAAGAACATCATGCCGCGTGTGGCGGCGGTGCTCGATTCGCAACAGATCTCCGAGATCGTGTCTGTCGAGTCACCCGATACCTTCGTGCGCCCGATCTATGCAGGCAACGCGCTGGCGACTGTGCAATCGCCTGACGCGGTCAAGATCATCACGGTGCGCACCACCGGTTTTGACGCGGTGGCCGCGACCGGCGGTTCGGCTGCGGTCGAGAATGTGACCGCAGCGGCCGATGCCGGCATCTCGGCATTCATTTCGCGCGAAGTCGCGAAATCCGAGCGCCCCGAACTGGCTGGCGCCAAGGTGATCGTCTCCGGCGGCCGCGGCATGGGCTCGGGCGACAACTTCAAGATTCTCGAACCGCTGGCCGACAAGCTTGGCGCCGCCATGGGCGCCTCGCGTGCCGCGGTGGACGCGGGCTTCGTGCCCAACGACTGGCAGGTAGGGCAAACCGGCAAGATCGTCGCCCCGAACTTGTACATCGCTGTCGGCATTTCCGGCGCGATACAGCACCTGGCCGGGATGAAGGATTCCAAGGTGATCGTAGCGATCAACAAGGATGCCGAAGCGCCGATCTTTTCGGTGGCTGATTACGGCATTGTTGGCGATCTCTTCACCATCGTGCCGGAGTTGATCAAGGAACTCGGTTAGACCGATCCGGCTGTTTGCCGACGAAGGGCGCACTGGTTGCGCCCTTTTTTTCAATACCGAAGGAGATTGCCATGAGCTACGTCGCACCGGTCAGGGACATGAAGTTCGTCATGCGCGAACTCGCGGGTTTGAACACCATCAACCAGTTGCCCGGCTGCACCGACGCCACCGAGGAAACGGTGGATGCGATCCTCGAGGAGAACGCGCGTTTTTGCGGCGAGGTGTTGAGCCCGCTCAACTGGAGCGGCGACGTCGAGCACAGCGTGCGCAACAGCGACGGCACGGTGACCACACCCAAGGGCTTCAAGGACGCGTTTCGCCAGTTCGGCGAGGGCGGCTGGCAGGGACTGCATTTTCCGGCCGATTACGGAGGGCAGGGCCTGCCGAAACTTGTGGCCACCACCGGCATCGAGATGATCAACAGTGCCAACCTGGCTTTCGCACTGTGCCCGCTTTTGTCCGATGGCGCCATCGAGGCGATCCTTCTGACCGGCACCGATGCCCAGCGCGAGACTTACCTGCACAACCTGGTGTCGGGCAAATGGACCGGCACCATGAACCTGACCGAGTCGCAGGCCGGCTCCGACCTGTCGCTGGTGCGCACGCGTGCGGTGCCGCAGGGTGACGGCTCGTACCGCGTGTTCGGCCAGAAGATCTACATCACCTACGGCGAGCACGACATGGCCGAGAACATCGTCCATCTGGTGTTGGCGCGCACGCCCACCGCGCCGGAGGGCGTGAAGGGCATTTCGCTGTTCATCGTGCCCAAATTCCTGGTCAAAGCCGACGGCAGCCTGGATGCGCGCAACGACGTGTTCTGCGCCTCGATCGAACACAAGCTGGGGATTCGCGCCAGCCCGACGGCGGTGCTGATCTTCGGCGACAACAAGGGCGCGGTCGGCGAAGGCGCCATCGGCCACCTGGTGGGTGAAGAGAATCGCGGCCTCGAATACATGTTCATCATGATGAACGCCGCACGGTTCGCGGTGGGCATGCAGGGCGTGGCGGTGGCCGAACGCGCCTACCAGAAGGCGGTGGCGTTCGCGCGCGATCGCGTGCAGGGCCGCGCTGTCGAGGGTTCGGCTGCGCCGGTCACCATCATCCACCACCCCGATGTGCGGCGCATGCTGATGACCATGCGCGCCCTGACCGAAGCCGCGCGCGCCACCGCCTACATCGCGGCCGCCGCGGCCGACGCTGCGCATCACCACCCGGATGCTGCGACGCGTGCCGACAACCAGGCCTTCTATGAATACATGGTGCCGATCGTCAAGGGCTTTTCCACCGAGATGAGTCTTGAAGTGACATCCCTGGGTGTGCAGGTGCACGGCGGCATGGGCTTCATCGAGGAAACCGGCGCCGCGCAGTACTACCGCGATGCGCGCATCCTCACCATCTACGAGGGCACCACCGCGATCCAGGCCAACGACCTGGTCGGGCGCAAGACCTCGCGCGACGGCGGCAAGACGGCGAAAGCGATCATCGTGCAAATGCGCAAGACCGAGGCCGAGTTGGCAAGCCAGGCCGGTGGCGACCTTGCCGTGATCCGCAACCAGCTGGCTTTGGCGATCAAGGCCTTCGAGGAAGTCGTGGAATACGTGGCGGCCAATGCGCGCACCGACGTTCGCGCGGTATTCGCCGGCAGCGTGCCCTACCTGATGCTGGCAGGCACCGTGATCGGCGGCTGGAACATGGCGCGTGCCGCGCTCATCGCGCAGGCAAAGTTGGAGAGCGGCAGCGACGCGGAGAAGAGCGACCCTTTCTACCGCGCCAAGATCAAGACCGCGCGCTTCTATGCCGATCACATTCTCACGCGGGCGACGGGCCTGCGCGCATCCATCGTCGGCGGCGCCGAGGGCGTGCTTGCACTGAGCGAAGAGCAGTTTTAGTGGAGCGGCTGACAGGCCTGCCGCCGGTCGTCGGGCCCAACTGCCGCGTGCTGATCCTGGGCAGCTTTCCAGGCGCCGCGTCGCTCAAGGCGCGGCAGTATTACGCGCACCCGCAAAACCGCTTCTGGCCGATCATGGAACAGGTCACCGGCTTGCAGCTGTGCAACCAGGCCTATGACGAACGGGTGGCGCGTGTGGTCGGCGCCGGCATCGCGATCTGGGATGCCTACGGCGCCTGCGAGCGCGAAGGTAGCCTCGACAGCGCGATCCGCAACCCGCAGTTCAACGATTTCGCGCGCCTGCTCGCCGCCGCGCCGCGCGTTCGGCGCGCCTGTTTCAATGGCGCCACCGCCGCCCGCGCGGTCCGGCATTTGAGCGGCCTCGGGCTTGAGACCATCGTGCTGCCATCGACCAGCCCTGCCAATGCGTCGCAGAGCATGGCGCTGAAACTCGGGCGTTGGCGCGCCGCATTGACGTAGTGCGTCGTCGAGTGATTTTCCCGCTCAGTCGATTTTCATGCCCGAAGCCTTGACCACCCCGGCCCAGCGCTGATTCTCGTCGCGCACAAAGGCGGCGAATTGCTCCGGCGACCCGGCCATCGGGTCCGCACCCAGGGTAGCCAGCCGTTCCTTGGTGTCGGCCTGTTGCAACACAGTGGCCAAGTCGCTGTTCAAGCGCGCCACCACCGCTGCGGGCGTGGCGGCCGGCGCAAACAGGCCAAACCATGCGCTGACATCGAAACCTGCGACGCCGGCCTCGATCATGGTCGGCACATTGGGCAGGCTGCCTAAGCGTGTACGCGAGGTCACTGCCAGCGCCTTGAGCGTGCCGGCGCGGATCAAGGGGGTGGACGTGGTGACCAGGTCGAACATCAGCGGCACCTGGCCCGACAGCACATCGGCCAGGGCCGGCGCCGAGCCCTTGTAGGGAATGTGAATGATGTCGATGGCGGCCAGCGTCTTGAACAACTCGAGCGCGAGATGGTTGGAAGTGCCATTGCCGGCGGAGCCGGCAGCCAGCACGCCGGGCTTCGATTTGGCCAGCGCGATCAGTTCACGCACATTGGCTGCGGCGAGCGTTGGATGGGTCACCAGTGCGAACGGCGTTGCGGCCACTGGACCAACGGCCGCGAAATCGCGCACCGGGTTGTAGCCGATCTTCGCATTGAGAATCGGGTTGATCGCGTGCGAGCTCACCGTGCCCAGCAGGATGGTGTAGCCGTCCGGCGCTGCGTCGGCTACCGCCTTGGTGCCGATCGCCGCGCCCGCGCCCCCGCGGTTTTCGATCACTATCGCCTGGCCTAGTGCTTCCGCCAGCTTGGTGCCCAGGGTGCGCGCGAGCACATCGGCCGGGCCGCCCGGCGGGAACGGCACCACCATGCGCAACGGGCGGTTTGGATAGGCGCCCTGGGACCAGGCCAGGCCGCTTGTCAACAAGGCGGCCGCCAGCGCGACAAGTCGCATCCAGAAGTGTGTTCGCATGTGCATGTCCTCTTTTTAGCGCAGGGTGGCGAAGAAATCGAGCATCTCGCGACCCAGGGTCTCTTCGTCGGTATTGAAGTGCGCCATGATCGAGACGTGATTATGGCGTGTCAGGCGCAGGTAGCGCGGTGCGCGGCGGCGCGCCAGTGCGATGCGATGCGCCAGTTCCAGCCCGTAGATGTCGAGCAGCGGGTTTTCGAACTCGGCATTGACGATCATCACCGGCAGGTCGGAGTAGGCCGCGTGGTTGATCGGCGAGCGTTGTTCATAGCGCGCGGGGTCGCCGCCGAAATAGATTTTGGTCGGTCCGGCATTTGGATTCTCCGGCAGGAGGTCGGCACGCACGCGGGCCGATACCAGCACCAGCCCCGCCAGATGGCGCCCGAGTGCGCCAACGGCCGGATCATAGGCATAGCTGGCCGCATGCGTGCCGCCGGCGGAGTGGCCGATCAGGAACAGGCGTTGCGGGTTGCCGCCATGCTGCGCGCAGTGTGCCGCGGCCCAGGCGACCGCGGCGCCGACATCTTGGGCACCGCCCGGGTAGACCGCTTCCGGCGCCAGCCGGTATTCGACGTTCAAGCCCAGCACCCCCTGGCGCGCGAACCAGGTGAGCACATTGGCGTACATGGTGTCGTTGATGGTCTTGTCGCCGCGCACGAAAGCGCCGCCATGCACGAACAGCACGACGTCGCCGTTGGGCGTGCGCGGCCGGTAAAGGTCCAGCACCTGGCGCGGGTGCGTGCCATACGGCACATCGAGCGTGACCGCGATGCCGTCTTTGGGCGCGGCGCGGTGCAGGGGTGCGTAGGCCTCCTTCACCAGATCGCCGTGGCCGGGAACATTGCTGCCCCACACCGGGCCGATGGCGGCCATGCGCGCCTGCGCTTCGGCCGGCAGGTTGCTCATGGGAATGAAGCTTTGTGACATGGCAGTCCTATAGTTTCAACACGGGTTCGGCGCCGCCGGTCGGGGTGCGCATCGATTGCAGAATGGCGCGCATGTGTTCGATGGTGGCGTCACGCGGGTTCATGCGTACCTGGCCGCTTTTCATCGCGGCTTGCGCGATGCGTTCGCGCGCGGCATCGTCCGGCACATAGTTGTCCAGGCTTAAATCGAGGTCGAGCCGATGGCGCAGTTTCGACATCGCAGCCGCCGCGGTCGCGGCGTCGAAGATGCGCGCGATCTCGCGCCCCTTCTCGCCCAGCACCGGTTCGTTGTACGCGGTGACCGCCGGCAGCGCCAGCGCATTGCCCAGGCCATGACCCACATGCAGTTGCGCGCCCAGCGGCGCCGAAATCGCGTGCGCCAGTCCCAGGTTTGCGCTGTTGAACGCGATTGCCGCCTGCGCCGAAGCGATCAGGCACCAGGTGCGCGCGGCCTGGTTTTCCGGTTCGCGCCAGGCCACCGGCAGCCAGCGGGCCAGGAGCACCATCGCCGAATGCGCCAGCGGGTCGGTCATGATCGAGGCCGCCTTCGAGACATAGGCTTCCACCGCGTGGGTGACCGCGTCGTAGCCGGAGGCGGCGGTCACCATCGGCGGCGCCGAAACACCCAGGGCCGCGTCCAGCAGGGCGATCTGCGGGGTCATTTCCTGCGAGCGAAAGATCAGCTTGATATCCGCGCCGCTCTTGGAGGCGATCGCGGATTCCGACACCTCCGCACCTGTGCCGGCGGTGGTGGGTACCGCGACCAGCAGGCTCGCATGCGGCTTGAAGGTCTTGCCGAAGCCGGAGATCGCCTCGGCGCTGCCGGGGTTGGCCAGCAACAGGCGCGCAACCTTGACCAGGTCGATTGCCGAGCCGCCACCGATGACCACGATGAAATCCGGATCGGCCGAAGCCAGCACGGCGGCGCAGCTTTCGATGTCGTCCGTATCGGGTTCGTGGGGCGGAGTGAAGTGGCATAGCGGAGCTTGGCCGCCACCCTCGGTCAACAAGGCCCGGGCGCGCGCGGCCGCGGCAGTGCCTTCGAAGAATGCGTCCATCACCAGCGCCGGCCGCGTGGCCCCGGCCTCGCGCGCCAGATCGCCCAAGCGGCTGATGCCGTCCCATGCGCAGATGATGCGGCGGTTCGAATGCACGAAATTGAACGGGGCGGGCACCTGCATGCTGTTCTCCGAGACGGGTGGTGCGAAAAGGGCTTGGCAAATCAGGAAAATGGGGCTTACTGCCTGCTATCGGGCACTGCCGGACGGCGCTCCTGAAGCAAATCAGATTGCGTAAGCAACTCTTGTTTCATGCTGAATTATTCACTGCTTTCCGTGCTCAGGCACCGAGGAAAGCCTGCTTGAGCGTCGGATCATCGCGTAACGCATGCGCGTTGCCCCCGGCCACGATGCGGCCCAGCCGGATCACGTAGGCGCGGTGCGATACGGTGAGCGCCTTGTGCACGTTTTGCTCCGCCAGCAGCACCGCCGTGCCGCTGGCGGCGATCTGCTGGACGCGATTGAGGACCTCGGTTGCCAGCACCGGCGAGAGGCCCAGCGAGGGTTCGTCCAACAGCAGCAAGCGTGGATTCAACATCAAGGCACGCCCGATCGCCAGCATCTGCTGTTGCCCGCCCGATAACGACCAGCCCAGAGACTGGCGTTTTTCTTCAAGCGCTGGAAAGATGCGATAGATCTCTACCGCCTTGGCGCGCCCGCCGTCGCGGTCGCGGCTGGCCACCAGCAGGTTCTCGTGCACCGTGAGTCCGGGAAAGACGCGCCGCCCCTCGGGCGAGTAACCGATACCCAAGGCCGCGCGCTGTGCGATGCGCTGGCGTCCGAGGTCGGCGCCGGCGAACGTCAACTCGCCGCTCTGCGCACTTACCAGTCCCATGATGCATTTCATCAGGGTCGACTTGCCGGCGCCGTTGGCACCGACCAAGGCAACCGCTTCACCCGCGTCGATGTCCAGGCTCAAGTCGTGTAGCGCGGTGATCGCGCCGTAACCGGCGGCCAGCTTGCGGATTGACAGCAATTTGCTCATGTGCCGCCGTCTTCGGGCGCGCCCAGATAGGCTTCGATCACCTGCGGGTTGGCGCGGATCGCAGCCGGCGTGCCGGCGGCGATCACCACGCCATGAGCCAGGCACACCATGCGTTCGGCCAGCGGCATCAGGAACGGCATGTTATGTTCGATCACCAGTATCGCCAGGCCGCTGCGGGCGAAATCGCGCAGCCTTTCTGCCAGGTCGGCCTGCTCGGACTCGTTCAAGCCGGCAGCGGGTTCGTCGAGCAGCAGGAGGCGTGGCTCCAGCGCCAGGGCACGCGCGATTTCGACCCGGCGCTTGAGACCATAGGCGAGGTCGCCGGCCGGTCGCCGTGCGCAGTCATCCACGCCCAGGGCCTGCAGCAGATGCATGGCCTGGCCACGCGCCAGACGCCAGGCAGGATCGCTGAAGCCGCCCTTGAACGATGCGCCAAAGCCGCCGCCGACGTGGCGGTAGCGTGCCACCGCGACGTTGTCCAGCACCGACATCTCATCGACCAGGTTGATGTTCTGGAAGGTACGTGCGATGCCGCTGGCGGCGATGTCGTGGCTGGCCGCGCGGGTGATGTCGAGCCCGCCCAGCATGACCTGGCCGGCATCGGCGCGATAGATGCCGGTGATCATGTTGATCAGCGTGGTCTTGCCCGAGCCGTTCGGCCCGATCAGGCCCACCACTTCGCCGCTGTTGACCGTGAGCGAAACGTGGTCGACTGCCCTCACACCGCCGAAGGATTTGACCATGCCGGCAACGGTGAGTAGCGCTTGGCCGTCGCTTGCCATGGGGGTTGATCGCGCCGGCAGCGCAAGTGGCGCCGGTGGCGGCGGCGGCGCTTCCGGAAACCAGCGCGCGCGCCATTTTTCCAGCAAGCCGACGAGGCCATAGGGGGCAACGATGATGGTCAGAAGCAGGGCCGAGCCGTAGGCGATCAGGTAATACTTGTCGAGACCGCGAAACCACTCGGGCAGGTTGATGATGAGCCAGGCGCCGAGAATCGCGCCGGCGATATGGGTGCGGCCGCCCACCACCGCGATGGTGAGCGTGGCCACCATCACCGGGAATTCCAGGGTTTCGGGTGACACGACGCGAATGGTGTGGGCGAACAGGGCGCCGGCCAGGCCTGCATAGGCGGCCGACAGCAGAAAGCAAACAAAGCGCAGGCGCGCGGTGTCGATGCCCAGGGACAGCGCCGCGATCGGATTCTCGCGCGCCACCTGCAGCGCCGCGCCGTACAGGCCGCGCGTGATGCGCCACGACAGCACTGCGGCGCCTGCCACCGCACCCCAGGCGAACACGGCGATGCCCATGCCTTTGGGAATCGCGTAGCCGAACACCACTACCCCCGGGATGCCGGCAATGCCGTTGGAGCCGCCGGTGAACGGTTCCCAGGCGATCGCGGTGAGCAGCATGACCTGGCCGATGCCGAGTGTGGCCAGTGCGAAGTAATGCGATTCCAGGCGCAGCACCGGCGCCGCGATGAGTGCTGCCAGCAGCACCGGCAGCAATGCTGCCAGTGGCAGGGTGAGATGCGCGCCGAGTCCGAACTTGGTGGCGAGAATCGCGGTGACATAGGCGCCGACGCCGAAAAACGTGCCCTGGGTCAGCGACAAGGCACCGGCGTGGCCGAAGATGAACTGGTAGCCCAACGCCATCAGCGCATAGATGCCTACCAGGGTGAAGATGCGCAGTTCATAGGCCGAGCCCGCCATCGCGGGCCACACCGCGATGAAGATCACGCCCAGCAGCAACAGCGGGCGAATGCCGGTGGTCAACGCCGCGCCAGGCGCCGGCAGCGGGGTTGCCTGACTCATCGGACTATTCTTCCGTCACTGCGTGACGTTCGCGCCGAGGGAGCGTGAGCGCTGCCTGCGGGCGGCCTGGCAAGCACTCTCATACGCGCCGCTGCACGGTTTCGCCGAACAGTCCTTGCGGCCGGAAAAACATGATGGCCAGGAGGCCGATGTACAACAGGATCGCCGAGGCGGTCTGGGTGAAAAGCCAGGGCGCCAAGGTTTTCAGTGACGGGATCAACAGCGGCAGCGACGGAAACAGCACCTCGAACAGCGCGATCAGGAGCGCGCCGCACACCGCACCTGCGAGGCTACCCCAGCCGCCGATGGTGACCGCGATGTAGGCCTTGACGATGTAGTTGCTGCCGTCGGTGGGGGTGACGAAAAACGTGTTGGAAAGCATCATGCCGGCAGCGCCGGCGAGCGCTGCGCCCATGGCGAAGGTAAGCGCGATCATGGCGTTGACCGGCAGGCCGATGGCCGCAGCCATTTCACGATCCTGGGCGGTGGCGCGCAGTTTGCGGCCCAGCGAAGTGCGTGCCAGCAACAGGTGCTGCGCCAGGATCAGGAGGGCGGCCACGCCGATGATCGCCAGCGCCTGGCGCGGCACAGTGACGTTGCCCAGGCTGATGAGGCCGTCGGCAAACAGCGGCGGCCCCTTGCGTGGTTCAGCACTGAATAGCGCGTTGGCCGAATTCTGGAAAATAATGCCCAGGGCGATGGTCGAGATGAAGATCGATACCGGCGGGCGCGACTTCAGTGGAAAGTAGGCGAGGCCCGAGAACACGAAGCCGACCAGCGCCATGGCGACGATCACCAGCGCCAACACCGCCACGCCCGGCAGGCTGGTGGCGCTGGTTATAGCGAGCGCCACGTAGCCGCCGGCCATCACCATGTCGCCATGGGTGAAGTTGACCGCGCCGGTGGCGTTGAGAATCACCACGAACCCCAGCGCCACCAGCGCGTAGGACGCGCCCAGGGCGAGCGCGTTGAGCAGAATCTGCGACAGCATCAGGCCAGCACTTGCGGACTATTCGTAGCGCTTGACCACCTTCGGCGTGCGGCTCGTCCCGTCGTAACAGATCATCACCGCGGAGTGCGCCATGTTGCCGCGGCCATCCGACTTGTAGGTCATCGCCAGGCCCTTGTAGGAGGTGCCGGCCAGGGCTTTCTGGATGTCCTCTGGCGTACGGGCGCCGCGTGCGGCGGCGTTCAAAACCATCATGGTGGCGTCGTACTGGCCGACCGCGAAGCCGTCAGGCTCGCTCTTGAACTGCTCGCGATACTGGCGCAGGAACTGATCCATCTCGGGCGTGCCGCCCGAGATCGGCGAGGCATTGGTCTCGGCGCAGACGTCCTTCAACTCCGACGGTTCAAGCAGGGCCGCAGTAGGTGGCTGGTGCATGGCCGAGCCGGCGATGATCGGCAGGCCCAGGCGTGCGTTCGCCACCTGCTTGATGAACAGTGCCGTCGGTGCCGAATGCAGGTGCAACAGAATCGCATCCGGTTGCGCGGCGGCCACTTTGCCCACCACCGGCGACATGTCTTTCACCGAAGGCTCGAGCGCTTCTTCCATCACCGGCGTGATCCCCAGCTTCTTGAGTTGCTCAAGGATATGCCCGCGCCCGCTCTGGCCATAGGCGGTGGTTTGATAGACCAGCGCGAAGCGCCGCTTCTTGAGATCTTCCACCGCGTAGCGCACATGGGCGGCCTTGGCCACCGCGTCGCCGGGGAAGAAGCGGAACACGTACGGATTGTTGCGCTCGGTGATCGCAGCCGTTCCGGACACGGTGGTCAGCGGTACCTTGTTCTCCAGCGCCACCGGCAGCATCGCCAGCATTTGCGTGCCCAGCATGGAAGCCGCCACCGCGCTCACCTTGCCGCGCGACAGCGCGCGTTCCAGTGCCGTGGTGGCGCCCTCCGGCGAGACACCGGTGTCGGTCACTTCACTCACCACCTTCACACCCGCCGGGGCGTTGCGAATCGCGAGCACCGCGCCATTGCGCTGGCTGGTGCCTTCGAGCGAGAGGAAGCCGGTGATCGGCACCAGCACCGGAAACACCACTTCGGTTTGCGCGATCGCCTGCTGGGCGCAGCCAAGCGCAGCGACTAAGGCGGTACCGAGAATGCGGGCGGGCAGGTGGCGGTGAATCGTCATGAATGTCTCCAAAATTGAGGCTTGGCGCAGGCAGGAAAGGAAATGGCCGGTCAGCGAGCGCACCGGCCAGGGGATTCGACTTGGCTAAGAGGCGAGGGCGACGCGGGTATCGTCAATCTCGGGGATGCGCGGAATCTCCACGCCATATTGACCGACGTCCTCGCGAATCTTGTCGACCCCGCGGCGGATGATGTCGATCTCGTCGTCCGGATGGGTGGCGCCCAGGCCCCATTGCGCCGCCAGCATGCGGTTGTGGCCGGAACGCTCGCGTTCCGCGGCCGGCAGGTTGACCACCGCGTAGACGCCGGTCAACAGGCTGCCGCGCAGCTTTTTCGCGAACTTGGCGCCGATGGTGGTTTTTTCCAGCGGCGTCAGGTCGTTGAAAAAGCGCCGCATGATGATGCGCCCGAACTGGATATGCCGCGCCTCGTCGCGCAACACCAGGCGGCAGGCTTCCCTGATCGAGGTGAAGCGCGCGTTTTCATAGCGCGCCTGCAGAAGCTCGCCCGACAACTGCTCGAACAGGGTGTTGACCGACAGGCCGGCGAAAAAGCTCATGGCCTTTTCGTCCTTCTCGTCGTGAAAGCGCGGGATGATCTGCTGGAAATAGTCGGCGCGCGGTGTCGGCTGGTAGCCACCGAGCGCATCGGCGATGCGAAAGCTGGCCTCGTGGTGGCGCAACTCTTCCATGATGAAGTTGGTGATGTGCTGCTTGATCTCGAAGGGCTGGTGCTGGAAGATCGCGTCGCGCAGGCGCTCCGCGCCGTAGGGCGTGGCGCCGTGCTCCATCCAGGCGCGCAGGCTCCACCACTCGGCGCCGGCGGCACGCACCTCGGGCGGCAGGTCGGCATCGCGCAGGTCGCTGTAGTCGATATCGCGGGCGGCGTCCCAGGCCAGGCTGCGCGCCTGTTCGCACAGGTGCCACACCTCGGGATAACCCACGTCCGACACCACCGGGTAGGGATTGGGTACCGGTACCAGTTCTTCGAGCATCGAGGCTTGCATGCTGTTGCTCCCAGGCTGCGTTTGTAAAAATGGCGGGAAATCATCGCAAAGGCTAGACTTCCGCCTAAACTTTGCCCTTGTTGCGAACATTTGTTCGCAAATGATGTTGCCAGCAAGCATAAGCCATGTCAACCAGAGAAAAACCCTCGTCCGCCCTTGCTGCCGGCCGCGGCGCGGCTGTCAGGGCCGGCGTGCGCGCCATGCCGGGGCGCAAGGAACCGGCGCTTGAAGCGGCGCGTTCCGAATATCTGGAATCCCTGGATCGCGGCTTGCGCGTGCTGGAACTTTTCGGCAGCGGCGAACGTCACGAATACACCATGATCGAGGTGGCCGAAGCGCTCGGCATGGCGCGCGCCGCGGCCTTGCGTGTGCTGGCCACGCTCGAGCATCTGGGCTACCTGCACAGTTCCGGGCGTGCCTATGCGCTGACGCCCCGGGTATTGGGCCTGGGCTATGCCTACCTGTCGTCGCTGGGTTTCCGTGCGGTGGCGCGGCCGATCGCGGACGCCTTGATGCAGGAAACCGGCGAAACCTGCTCGATCGGCGTGCTCGACCGTGGCGATGTGGTCTATGTGCTGCGCTGTGAGGCGCGGCGCATCATCCGCATCGACCTCACCGCGGGCAGCCGCATTCCCGCCTACTTGAATTCCATGGGCCGGGTGCTGCTGGCGGCCCTGCCGGAACGCGAACTGCGGCGCTATCTCGCGGCCTTGAAGCCAGTGGCGGTGACGCGCCGCACGTTGGTTAAAAAGAGTGAGTTGCAGCAAGTGATCGCCGCTGTGCGCGCGGCCGGCTGGTGTTACATCGAAGGCGAGGTCGAGCAAAGCGTGGCCGGCATCGCCGCACCGATTCGCGATCGCGACGGCGCTACCGTGGCGGCCTTGAACCTGAGCCTGGTGCACTCGCGCTACTCGCAGCGCCACATCAAGTCAGAATTGCTGCCCAAGCTGCAAGATGGCGTGCGGCGTATCGAGACCATCATTCGCAACGAAGTGGTGGTGGCATGAGCAAGCCCTTCGCGCAGTTGTTCAAGCGCTTTCGTTCACCCGAGATAAGCCTGTCGGAAGAGCGCGGCATCCGCACCCTGCATTTCGGCTCGGTCTGGATCCAGGGCGCGATGCGCATCGCCGATCCTTATCGGCTCGAACTCGAATACACGCGCGACCTGTTCGCCGGCCTCTTGTTCAACCCGGCGCCGAAGCACATCACGCTCGTCGGCCTGGGCGCCGGCTCGGCCACCAAGTTCGCCTGGAAGCAGTTTCCCAGGGCGCGCATCACCAATGTGGAAATCGACCCGGCGGTGATCAGCTGTGCGCGCACGCACTTCGCGCTGCCGGCCGACAGCCGGCGCATGCAAACAGTGTGTGCGGACGGCGAGGCCTACCTCGCCGGCAAGCCGGGCTCGGCCGACTACCTGATCGTCGACGCTTATGATGCCGCCGCAAAGGGGCCGGTGCTGTCGAGCCCGGAGTTCTACGCCCACTGCCGCGCGGCGCTCAAGCTTCAAGGCACCAGCGTGCTGGCGGTCAACCTGTTCGGCAAGCACGAGTCGTTTCGGCTCAACATCCGCAACATCGGGCGCGCGTTCGACGGCCGCATGCTGGCACTGCCGGCCACCGATCGAGGCAATGTCATCGTGTTCGCCTTTGCAGGGGAGCCCATCGATGTGGCGATTGCCGACCTGCGCAGGCAGGCGAGCGCGCTCAAGGCGGCGACCGGCCTTGAGTTTCCGAAGTGGCTGACCGGCTTGCGCACGGCCAACCAGATTGGGGGCGACCGGCTGGTGACTTGAACCTTGGTCGCAGCGGACCGCGACCTGCCCGCCTGCCATGCGCAGCGCGGGAGGCAGCAGTTCAGCCAATGATTTCTCGAGTCACGGGCTTTGACTGCTCGCGAAAGCGCCCGCCGGTCCAGCCGGCGCAAATCGCGGAATACAGTCCGGCCTCACCGCCGGCGCGCACGATCAGCAAACCGTCATCCCAGAATTTTGGCACCAGATCGTCGTCGCGACCGGTCTGGTAGTTGGCGGCGATGCCTTCGCCAATGCCGTGCGCACCCTGCAGCACATCGGCGCGCGGCCGCAGCATCGCCTGGTGCAATGCACTCTCGATGTGCCGGCGGTCCCAAGCGGCGTCGCGGTAAATCGCGTAGTGCTCGGGCGAGAGCACCAGCATGGCATTGGTGTATTGACACATCTTCGGGTTGCCTACCGCCAGGAGGGAGCCGGCCAGTGAGCGTGTGAGTTGCTCGGGGGTGCGCGAACGCTGATCAACGAATCCCTGCACGCCATCGCCCTGGAACAGTGTTACGGCGTTGCGTCCCTTGGCAATGCCCGCGCGCGCGGAGGCCAGCGGTTCCCATTCGCTGTCGGTCTCGTCTTCGGCGAAGCAGAAGCTGATTTTGCCGGGGCCGCCCAGGGTGGCGCGGTCGAGCGCGCCCGGCACGCCGCCGCCGATATTGCGGATGATCAGTTGCAGTGCGCGGCCGATGGTGGCGTTGGCGCGGTTGCCCTGACCCAAGGCATTGATGCCCCAGTTCATGCCGATCTTCCTGGCAACCGGGCCGTTGACGACGATGATCGGGCCGGAAAAGCAGGTGGTGCAGAGCAGACCGTGCATGGTGAACATCGGGTCGAGCGCGGCTTCGAGTGCCGCCAGCAGCACCGGCATGTATTCCGGCTTGCAGCCGGCCATCACAGCGTTGATCGCCACTTTCTCGACCGTGCAATCGGCCAGGTTGGGAGGCACCTGGCCGACTACGTCAGAGGCTGGCCGGCGGGTGCCCGCCAGCATGCGCAGGATGCGCGCGTCGGTCGGCGGCACCAGCGGCAGGCCGTCGCTCCAGCCACGCTCGAAACAGGCCTCGATGGCGTCATCCCACGCGCCCAGCATCAGCTTGCGTGAAGCCAGGCCCGGGTCGCCGAAGCGTGCGACCAGTTCTTCATGAACGCCAGGTTGATGGCTCATCGAGCCGCAGCCAGGCTGGCGGACGGGCAGGTCGGCGCCAAGCGCAGGCTGGCACGTAAGCGCGCGCCATTCGTCGCGCACCCATCCGACCGCGCGTGCCGTCTCGCGGCCACCTTGCATGCGGATCAGCGTAGGCACGGTTTCGATGGTGTTGCGAAACGAGCATTCAAGCACCGTATCGTCGACCGGCGCGAAAGCGGCGAACGCCGCCGGGTCGTCCTGTACAACCAGCGCGGCAAGGCCCAAGCTCGCGATCAGCGGCGTGACCAGCGTGCAGGTTTCGCAATCACGCTTGACGAAGAGAATCAAGCCGTCTTTGATGTCGGGAAGTGCGGGCATGGTGGCGGATGGAGGTAAATCGGAGCGGGTGTTCATCACCGATGGCAATCGTTGGGTGGGCGTGATGGTAACCCGCAGGGCCGGCATCGGGCACAATCACGACCTGCGCGCTTTGAAACCAACTGCCCCAAGGAGACACCATGAATCGTCGCAAGCTAATTCTCGCCGCCGCTGCTGCACCGGCAGGTGCTGTCATGCCGCGCGCCTTCGCGCAGACAGCCTTTCCGTCGAAGAACATCAACTACATCATTCCCTTCGTGCCGGGCGGTGAATCGGACGTTGTGGCGCGCTGGCAGCAGGAGTTGTTTCAGCGGAAATTCGCGCCGCACCAGATGATCGTGATAAATCTAGCCGGCGCTGGCGGGGCGCTGGCATGGAGCACGCTCAACCGCGAGACACCCGACGGCCATGTCGTAATGGGCGCCAATATGCCGCACCTGGTGCTGCAACCCCTGGAACCCGAGACTCCTTACAAGACCGAGGACGTCACCTGCGTCTACTTCTTTCACTTCACGCCGGATGCGATCGTGGTGCCTGCCAGCAGCCCCTACAAGACGCTCAAGGACCTGATCGATGATGCGAAGCGCAATCCGGAAAAGGTGAGCTTCGCCGGCTCCGGCAGCAACGGCGCCAACCAGGCCGCTACCAAGCGCATCGAAGCGATGGCCGGCATCAAGGTGACCTACGTGCCATTCAAAGGCACCGGCGACCTTGTCAGTTCTCTTCTAGGTGGCCATGTGAGCGCCGCGATGAGCTACAACACCCTGGGCATGCAGCAGCGCGAGAAGGCCCGCATGCTGGCGGTGGCCACCGAGAAGCGCGATGCCAAGTATCCGGAGGTGCCGACTTTCAAGGAACTGGGCTTCAACTGGGTGGATGGCGGCTATCGCGGTGTGGCGGTACCGAAGAGCACGCCGGAGGCGGTGCGGCGTCAGGTATCGGACCTCTTCGCTCAACTCAACCGCGACCCGGACATGCGCCGCCGCAAGGCCGCGGCCGGCTTCGAACTGGTTGACATCGGTTACGAGCAGATGGGTGCCTTCATCAAGGAGCGCACGGCGGCGTATCAGGATGATGCGCGCCGCCTGGGGCTGATCAAGTAGGTGCGGGACGACTGCGGCTGATTGAAATCACTGAGTGCCTGCGGCCTATGCGGCGGCAGGCACCGGCGCTCGCGGCCTGACGCATGTTCAGCTTCGGTGTGCCCGCAGAAACGAGCGCATCTGGCGCACCGCCAACGGGATCCGTTCCTCAGGCTCCTTCCAGGGGAACATGCTCACCTCCGCCTTTGGGGCCAGCAATGCCGACTCCATCGCCACTGCATAGGGGTGCGGTGGGCTGTCGTCCGGCAGCACCAGCACCGGCGTCTGGCAGGCGCGCACGAAATCACGCGTCACGGTGAACACGAAGTCCGGATTGGCGCGATACATGTTGTGCAGGAAGCGCTCGACCATCGGCATGGTGATATCGGGCCGGCGCGCGCAAATCGCCGGGCCCCAGCCTTTGATGTTGTTCTCATAGAACTGGTCGGGCGCTTCCGGGCGGAAGCCGCTGGGTTGCGCGATGACGGCCGCGACGATGCGCCCCGGTGCGCGCTTCAACAGGTTCCAGATGAAGGGGCCGCCGATGCAAAAACCCATCACCAGGAACTTGTCGATACCAAGGTGATCCATCAGGCCCAACTGGTCGTCGGCGTGGCTGTCCCAGGGGCGCTCGATGTCGAGCGGTCCGCTGGACCGGCCTCCGGGAGCGTTGCGCAGATCCATGGTGATGACGCGATACTCGTCCTTGAAAGCCTCGACCGCGTTGAACGGAGAGAGCGTTCCAAAGAACGCAATGGTCGAGTTCAAGCCGCCACCGGGAATGATCAGCAGGGGGAAGCCGGCGCCGGTCTCTTCATAGTGGACGCGGACGGCGCCTTTTTCGTAAATTGGCATGGCTGTTTTCCTTTGCGGTCAGGGGGGGGTGGGCCCCAATCTTATTCGCATGCCTGGTGGCTTGCGGCGTCGACGACCTTCGGACCGAGAAAATAGCCCGCGAAAAAACGCCGTCGCCAAAACAGCGATGCGGCGATCGCCAGGCGCAGGGGGCCGACGTCAGGCATGCCCAGTTGTAGAAGCCCGACCAGCACCACCTCGGACGTATCGCGATTGGTCACCACCACCATTTCGCCTTCGCGCGCATGCTTGAGCGCACCCGACGGGTTGTTCTTGAGTTCGCGGACGGAAACGCTTTCCATGTGGGTCCAATATGTAGGAACAAGGTGCGGGAACTATCGCACTTGCAGCGAGAGTGGGCTTGCTTGGCCGCAGGGTTCGACTGATTGCACAACCTGCCTGCGCACCGGTCCCGGCAGTGCGCGCCGGCTTGGCATGTCGCGCTTGGTCACTCGCGATGCAGAAGACATTGAGCGACTCCGATGCGTGCGCGGGGGCACAGTCAAGGCTTGCAAAAAATATTTACTATCGATGTGATACTGATAATTGATTGGATAGATCGACACCCGGTTTCTATACTCCAGCCCGTAGTCACTTTCAATCAACGTGAAGGATGAAGCCATGTCAAGCGCAGCAAAATGCCCGTTCGCAGGTGGCGCCGGCAGCCACACCGTCTCCGGCGTGCCGTCGAACGCAAGCTGGTGGCCCAATCAGCTGAACCTGAAAATGCTGCACCAGCAGTCGGCCAAGTCCAACCCGATGGGCGAGGCTTTCGACTATGCCGAGGAATTCAAGGCCCTTGACCTCGATGCGGTGGTCAAGGACCTGACCGCCTTGATGACCGACTCGCAGGACTGGTGGCCGGCCGACTACGGCCACTACGGCCCGTTTTTCGTGCGCATGACCTGGCACGCCGCCGGTACCTACCGTATTGCCGATGGCCGCGGCGGCGCCGGCAGCGGCGCGCAGCGCTTCGCGCCGCTCAATAGCTGGCCGGACAACGGCAATCTCGACAAGGCGCGCCGCCTGCTGTGGCCGATCAAGCAGAAATACGGTCGCAAGCTCTCCTGGGCCGACCTGCTGGTGCTCACCGGCAACGTCGCGATGGATTCGATGGGATTCAAGACCTTGGGTTTCGGCGGCGGCCGCCCGGATATCTGGGAGCCCGAAGACGCGATCTACTGGGGCCCGGAAACCAAATGGCTGGGCGACGAGCGCTACAGCGGCGACCGCGTGCTGGCCGATCCCCTGGGCGCGGTGCAGATGGGGCTCATCTATGTGAATCCGGAAGGCCCGAACGGCAAGCCTGATCCGCTGGGTTCGGCGCGCGACATCCGCGAAACCTTCGCCCGCATGGCGATGAACGATCAAGAAACCGTGGCGCTGGTGGCCGGCGGTCACACCTTCGGCAAGGCCCACGGCGCCGGCGACACCGCGCATGTCGGGCGCGAACCGGAAGGCGCGAGCATCGAGGAGCAGGGCCTGGGCTGGCGCAACAGCTTCGGCAGTGGTCGCGGCGTGGATGCGATCACCAGCGGCATCGAGGGAGCCTGGACGCCGAACCCGATCAAGTGGGACCACGGCTATTTCGAGACCCTGTTCGGATATGAATGGGAGCTGACCAAGAGCCCGGCCGGCGCGCATCAATGGAAACCGAAAGACCCCGCTGCGGCCACACTGGTCCCGGACGCGCACGATCCGGCCAAACGCCACGCGCCGATGATGACTACCGCCGACATGGCGCTGCGCATGGATCCGGCCTACGAAAAAATCTCGCGACGCTTCCTGCAGGACCCGCAGGCCTTCCACGATGCCTTTGCCCGCGCCTGGTACAAGCTGACCCACCGCGACATGGGGCCGCGTGCCCGCTATCTGGGCAAGCTGGTGCCGCAGGAAACGCTGATCTGGCAAGACCCGATCCCGGCGGTCGATCATGCTCTGGTCGATGAACAAGACATCGCCGGCATGAAGGCAAAGCTGCTTGGTTGCGGCCTCTCGATCTCGCAACTGGTCACGACAGCCTGGGCCTCGGCGTCGAGCTTTCGCGGCAGCGACAAGCGCGGTGGCGCCAATGGTGCGCGTATTCGCCTGGCACCGCAAAAGGATTGGGGGGTCAACCAGCCAGCCGAACTGGCGCAGGTATTGCCGAAGCTGGCAGCCATCCAGCAGGCGTTCAACGGCGCGCAGTCCGGCAACAAAAAGGTCTCGATGGCCGACCTGATCGTGCTGGGTGGCTGCGTCGCCGTGGAGGTGGCCGCAAAAAAGGCGGGCGTCGCGGTACAAGTTCCTTTCGCGCCAGGTCGCATGGACGCTTCGCAGGATGAGACCGATGTGGAATCGTTTGCGGTGCTGGAACCGGCGGCGGACGGTTTTCGCAATCATGTACGCGAGGGGCTTGAAGCTGCTGCGGCCGAGCTCTTGCTCGACCGAGCGAATCTCCTGACGCTGACCGCGCCCGAGATGACGGTGCTG
>JBEIFV010000032.1:0-42872 GCA_040382235.1 Burkholderiales bacterium | reverse complement strand
GGCGACCGCACGCTGGTTGTCCGATACCAGGCCTAGCCCCATTTCGTAGATCTTGGCGGCCTCGAACATGGCCGGCGCGATACCGGCCTCTGCTGCCTTGATGATCCATGCGGCGCCGGCTTCCAGGTTGCGTTGCACGCCTTCGCCGCGTGCAGTGATGTGCCCCAACCAGTATTGGGCGCTCGGCAACCCTTGTTCGGCTGCCAGGCGAAAGTAACGGGCCGATTCGCGCAAGTCGCGCGGGCCGCCGATACCTTCACGATAAAAGCGCGCGAGCTGCGCCTGGGCACGTGCATAGTTTTGCGCGGCCGATTTGCGCAGCCACTCGTTCATTGCCGCCAGATCGATCGCTCCCGCATGCCCCTGGCCCAGCATCAATGCGAGGTTGAACTGTGCGACACGGTCGCCACCATCGGCGGCGCGCTGGTACAAGCGCCGTGCTTCAGCGTAGCTTTGCAGCACACCGCGGCCGTCGTAAAACATGGCGCCCAGATTGTTCAGCGCGACCGGATGATCGCTCTGCGCGGCTTTGCCGTACCAGAGCGCCGCGGCGGCGAAATCGGGGCTGCCGCCCAGCGTTGATTCGAAATACTCCCCCAGCAGCACGGCCAGCAGCCTATCGCCTGCCGCAGCGCGTGGCGTCAGCGCATCCGCCAGTTGCGCTGCGCGCGCGCGATCCGTCGGCCAGGTTCCGGCGAGCATCGCCTGCAGGGCTTGCGCATCGGAGTGCCAGGGCGGCTTTTGCGCGTCGGCAGTCGGTAATGGAATCGCCGCGGGCGGCGCGAGCGCGGGAGTGGTGACAACGGCAGGAGTCGTGGCAGCAGGAAGAGCGGCAGGCGCTGCCGGCGCGGCCAGGCGTGGTGCCGGCCCGTCTTTGGCATCCATTGCTGCCAACGCCGCACGCGCACCACGATGTCCCTGCGCTGCCGCCTGGTTGAACCAGAAAAGGGCGCGCACACGGTCCGCCTCCAGCCCCAGCCCCTCGGCCCGCATGCGTCCAAGTAAAAATTGCGCTTCGGCCTGGCCGCGCCGGGCCTGGGGTTCAAGAATGCTCATGGCGCGCTTGTAGTCGCCGGCGGCGAACGCTTCGGCGCCGGGGCCTGACACGGCACCGGCGGCCGGGCTGACCATCAGCCAGGCAAGAATGGCCAGGCACAAATGTACCGTTGTGCTCCGGAGCGGGCACAAGGGGCGCAATGACAGCGAGGATGTCATGCGGCGCGCACCGCTTGCATCGCGGTCCTGGCGGCCTGCGCGCGCTCGCCCGGTGTCGCGGTCTTGACGATGATCTTGAGGCGATCCTGGCCCGCCAGTTGTACGTTGCGGTCTTTCTGAATCAGCTTGATCACCTTGGCCGGGTCGATCGGCGCATCGCGGCGGAACTGGATGGTCACCGCTTCGGGGCCGGCGTCGATCTTGAGCACGCCGGCGTCGTGCGCGGCGATGCGCAGGCGATGACTCTCGATCAGGGTTTGCGCCGCATCCGGCAGGCGGCCGAAACGATCGATCAGTTCCTCGAACAACTGGTTGAGCTGGTCCGGGCCGGCGCAGTTGGCCAGGCGCTTGTAGAGCACCAGGCGCTCATGGATGTCGCCGCAGTACGAGTCCGGCAGCAGGGCCGGCGCGTGCAGGTTGATTTCAGTGGTCACGCCCAACGGCTCGGACAGGTCAGGCTCCTTGCCTACTTTCAGGCAGGCGACCGCATGCACCAGCATTTCGGTATACAGGGCGAAACCGATTTCCTGCATTTCGCCGGATTGCGATTCACCCAGCACTTCACCGGCGCCGCGGATTTCCAGGTCATGCATCGCCAGGTAGAAGCCGGAACCCAGTTCCTCCATCGACTGGATCGCTTCCAGGCGCTTCTTCGCCGCGGCGGTCAACGCCTCGATGCTGCCCACCAACAGATAGGCATAGGCCTGGTGATGCGAGCGACCGACGCGGCCGCGCAATTGGTGAAGTTGCGCCAGTCCGAACTTGTCGGCGCGATGTATCAGGATGGTGTTGGAGGTCGGTACGTCGATGCCGGTCTCGATGATGGTGGTGCACAAGAGGAGGTTGAAGCGCTGCTGGTAGAAGCCGCGCATCACACGTTCCAGGTCGCGCTCCGGCATCTGGCCGTGCGCCACCGCGATGCGTGCTTCGGGCAACAGGCGCGCCAATCGATCGTACTGGTTCTGGATGGTCTCGACTTCGTTGTACAGAAAATACACCTGGCCACCGCGCTTGAGTTCGCGCAGTACCGCCTCGCGCACGATGGAGTCGCCCTCGCGGCGCACAAAGGTCTTGATCGCCAGGCGCTTTTGCGGCGCGGTGGCGATGATCGAAAAGTCACGCAGGCCCTCCAGGCTCATGGCCAGGGTGCGCGGAATCGGCGTGGCAGTCAGTGTCAGCACGTCGACTTCGGCACGCATCGCCTTGAGCGCCTCCTTCTGGCGTACCCCGAAGCGGTGTTCCTCATCGATGATCACCAGTCCCAGGCGTTCGAAACGGGTTTCCTTCGACAACAGCTTGTGGGTGCCGATCACGATGTCGACGGTGCCGTCGGCCAAACCCTTCAACGCCAGGGCGCTCTCCTTGGCGCTGCGAAAGCGCGACAGTTCGGCGATCTTCACCGGCCAGTCGGCGAAGCGATCGACGAAGGTCTGGTGATGCTGTTCGGCCAAGAGCGTGGTCGGGCACAGGATCGCCACCTGCTTGCCGCCGGTCACGGCGATGAATGCGGCGCGCAGAGCGACCTCGGTCTTGCCGAAGCCGACATCGCCGCAAATCAGGCGATCCATCGGTCGGCCCGACTTCATGTCCTCGATCACGTTGGCGATGGCTGCTGCCTGGTCGGCGGTTTCCTCGAAACCGAAACCGTCGGCGAAGGCCTCGTAGTCGTGCGCCCTGAATTCAAACGCATGGCCCAGGCGGGCGGCACGACGCGCGTACAGGTTGAGCAGTTCGGCGGCACTGTCGCGCACTTGCAGTGCCGCGCGCCGCTTGGCTTTCTCCCATTGCCCGGAGCCCAGGCGGTGCAGCGGCGCGTCTTCCGGCGCCGCGCCGGAATAGCGGCTGATGACCGAGAGCTGCGCTACCGGAACGTAGAGTTTCGCGCCATCGGCATACTCAAGCTTGAGGAATTCACCCTCGCCATCGCCAAGATCGATGTTTTCCAGCCCCAGATAGCGGCCGATGCCGTGCTGCGAGTGCACCACCGGATCGCCGACCTTGAGCTCGGACAGGTCGCGCAGCATGCCGTCCACATTGGTTTCCCGCTTGCGGTCGCGTTTGGCGCGCGCTTTGGCGGTTTCGGCATACAGCTCGGTCTCTGTGACCACCGCCAGCCCGGCTGCGCGCAGGATGAAACCTGCGGCCAGGGGCGCAACCGTGATCGCAAGCGGCGCGTCGCCCTCAAGGAAATGGGCGAACGATTCGCACGGTGCAGGCCGCAAGGCCGATTCGGCGAAGAATTCCAGCATGGTTTCACGCCGCCCGGCCGACTCAGCGGTGATCAGCACGCGGCCGCTGAAATCGGCCAGGAAACGGTTGAATGCCGCAAGCGGCTGCTCGGCACGGCGATTGACGGCCAGGTGCGGCAGTGGCGCCGAGATCATCTGTTCACCCGCTGCCTTGAGCGTCGCCGCCGGATACGCTGCCAAGGCGGTGAAGAACCCTTCCCCGGTCAAGAATATTTCGGTCGGTGGCAGTAACGGGCGTTCGACATCGCCCTTGAGGAAACGATAGCGTTCCTCGGTGTCACGCCAGAAATCGCGGAACGCCACATCCACAGCCCCGTGCAGCAATACCAGCGCGCCCGCGGGCAGGTAATCGAACAGGGTCGCGGTCTGCTCGAAAAACAGCGGCAGGTAGTACTCGATGCCGGCGCTTGCGACGCCATTACCCATGTCCTTGTACATCGCGTAGCGCGAGGGATCTCCCTCGAAGACTTCGCGAAAACGCCCGCGGAATCCGGTGCGTGCCGCCTCGTCCATCGGAAACTCGCGGCCCGGCAGCAGGCGGATTTCCGGTACCGGGTAAATCGAGCGCTGGGTATCGACGTCGAAGGTCTTGATCGACTCGATGTCCTCGCCAAACAGGTCGATCCGGTAGGGCACGGCGCTACCCATCGGAAACAGGTCGATCAGGCCGCCGCGTGCCGCCCACTCGCCCGGACTCATCACCTGCTGCACCGGCGAGTATCCGGCCATGTGCAACTGCTCGCGCAGTTTGCCCAGGTCGAGTCGATCACCGGTTTTCAGGAAGAACGTATGGGCGGCGATGAACGCCGGCGGCCCCAGGCGCGTCAGTGCGCTGCTGGCCGGTACCAGCATCAAGTCGAGTGCGCCGCGGCTGATCAGATGCAGGGTTTCGAGCCGCTCGGAGACCAGGTCATGGTGCGGGGAGAGGCTGTCATACGGTAGCGTCTCCCAGTCGGGCAATACCGCCGCTGCCAGATCCGGCGCGAAGTATCGAATCTCGTCGCGCAGGCGTTCGGTATCGTGCGCCTCGGCGCACACCAGCGCCAGCATGCCGGCGCCGCTGCGCTTGCGTTCGCGCGCCAGCGAAGCCAGCAACAATGCGTCGCAGGAGCCGTGCGGCAAGGACACCACCGGTCGCTGGCCGGCCCTGGTTTGCAGCGGAAACGCCGGCAGGGAAGTAACGAGGTCGCGCTTCATTTCGTGTGCGTGAAAAGCAAAACGCGCCGCAAGCTGATTGCGGCGCGTGACACATGGCAAGACATGCCCGTATTCGAGGGTGCCATTGCAAAATCAGGCGTTATTATACGGGGCGCTGATGTGCGGCAAACAAGCGCAAAGCGCGCAGTTTCATTCAAATCTACCCGTCGCAGGGCCGACAGATTTTCGCCCACCAGGCCGCCATGGCACAACGTTGCTTCGCATTGATTCCAGCAGCCGGCGCCGGCGCGCGCGCCGGCGCAGCATTGCCCAAGCAATATGTGCCGCTCCACGGCGAGGCCATGCTGGTTCACACCATCCGTGCCTTTGTGCGCAGCCCGGCGATCGCCGGCGTGCGTGTAGTGCTGGCTGCCGATGACCCCTGGGGCGGCGGCGTGGAGGCCGCCCCCATTCGCGCCGAGGCCGGTATGCGCCTGGGCTTTGACCGGGTGGGTGGTGCGACGCGCGCGCAAAGCGTCGCCAACGGACTTGCGGTACTGGCGAAACAGGCGTCGGCGGACGACTGGGTGCTGGTGCATGATGCTGCGCGGCCCTGCATCACGCCGGCCATGATCGGCGGCCTGATAGACGCGCTCTCACTTGACCCGGTCGGTGGCCTGCTTGCGTGGCCGGTGCCCGACACGTTGAAGCGGGCGGATGCCGCGGGTCGCGTCGAGGCGACCGTTGCACGTGAGCGCTTGTGGCTGGCACAGACCCCGCAAATGTTCAGGCTTGGCTTGTTGCGCGCGGCGTACGCGGCGGCCTCCGATGTGACTGACGATGCGGGGGCGATTGAAGCGCTCGGGCACGCGCCACGGTTGTGCCTGGGCAACGCACGCAATCTGAAGGTGACCTATCCGGCCGATTTTGATCTGGCGGCTGTTTACTTGGAGCTTGATCGGGCAGGGCTCGCGGCGTCGGGACGGCCGGCGTCGACATGATGAACTGCGGGACTCCTACATCGCGATCGGCATCGACCGGTTGTACAGGAAGCGCAGGCCTGACAGCACGGTAAGCGCGGATGTCTTCGGGTTGTCCGCCAATGGCTTGCCGCGCATGGTGAGAAGCATTTCGCCGAACCTGCCGCGCGCTTCGACTTCATGCACGTTCTCGGAAACCGCTGGATCGGCGATCAGGCGCACGCGGGTGGCGTCCAGCCCGACCCCTGCCAGGGACAGGGTGGCTGCGACATTCGCGTTCTTTGGATAAAGGCGCGCCGCAGCGCGCGCGCTGCCATCGAAAATGGTGAAGGCCGAAGTCAGCGTGGCGAGATCGACCAGCGTGTCGGCCGGCGTGCCGCGCCAGCCGGCCGGCGGTTTGCGGCCGGTGTATACCACCTCGGTCAAGCCGTCCTGACGTGCCGCCGCCAGCGCGTCGATGCCGCCGATCGCCCCGGACAACAAGTGCAGGCGAGCACCGCCCTTGATGGCAGCTTGTTCGAGTTGCTCGGGCAGGCCGGGTTCCGACAGGGCCCCTACCGACAGCACGCCACATTCGATGCCGCGCGTCAGCGCCGGCAGCACATGTTCAAGCAGGGCGCCATGGCCGGCGCATTCAAGCACCAATTGCGCACTTGCGGGTACATGGTCAAGCGCCTGTGCCGCGATGCCCAGCGCCTCGAGTTCCGCCTGCGTCGCCGCGATGCGCGCCGCACGCACCACCACATCCGTGATGTGCAACTGCGGGATGGCGCGCGCGCGCGCGAGCAGGGCGCGGCCGATGGCGCCACAGCCGATCAGCGTCACGCGGGGCGCCTTCATGCGGCCCGTTTTTGAGTAGCCGCGGCGGCCCGTGGCGCCCGCCGCGGCGGCTGGCACAGGCGCTCGGAGAGCTGCGCGGCGGCGTTGCGCACCTGGCCTGCCAGGGTTTGGGTACGCACCGGTTCGATACTGTGCGCCGGGATGGTGATGCTGATCGCGGCGACGACTGCATTGCGTTCGTTGAAAACCGGTGCTGCGATCGCAGAGAGTCCGCTCTCGAACCCGCCCTCGCTCAAGCCAAAGCCTTGCTTCCGGTCTTGCTCGATCATGGCCTCCAGCGCCTTTAGCGTGGTCGGCGTTTGGGGCGTATATGGCGTGAGAGGAGTGGTCCCATACAGGGACGCCAAGGCCGCGCCATCGAGGTCGCGCAAGAGGATCCGTCCGAGCGCCGTGGCATGCGCCGGCAGGCGCGCACCGACCTGGATCGAGTGGAACAGGGCGCTGTGACTGGCAGCCCTGGCCAAAAACACCACGTCGCGGCCATCGCGCACCACCAGATGCGCCGAGCAGCCGCTCGTATCGCGCAATGACTCCAGCAGCGGGCGGGCATGCTCGGTCAGGTCCTGCGAGGCGAGATACTCGAATCCAAGCCGCAGCACCGCGATGGCCAGCCGGTAGTTGGCGCCGTCACCGACGCGTTCCACAAAGCCCATTTTCTCCAGCGTGTGCAGGAGGCGAAACACCGAGGCGCGCGGCGCCCCCAGTCGGCGCGCCAGTTCGGCGCCGGAAAGTTCGCGTTCGTCGCGGCTGAACAGGGTGAGCAGCTGCAAGCCGCGCGTCAATGCCGGCACGCTGTAGCGGTCATCGTCCGCGCTCTCCGGGCTCATGTTTGTGCCGCCGATTCAAGCAGGCGATTGACCGCCTCCGCAGCCTCCAGCGGGCAGGCGTGACCGGCAGCGCCCAGGTCGATCCAGGGGGTCCGGGCGGCCTTGGCCGCCAACTGGCAGCCGGCCGGCGGAGTGATCACGTCGGCGCTGCCGCTGGCAACCGTGATCGGGCAGGTGATGGCGGCCAGATCAGCGGCCAGGTCGCCGCCTGACAGCATGCGCGCGGCCTGCGTGTATCCATGCGGTTCGATCTGCGCCATCACTGACTTGATGAAATCAATCTGCTCCGGGGGCGCGTTGCCCGACAGCATTGCCGCGCCGCGCTTGTCGGCCATGCCTTGCGGGCCCAGGGTTTTGAGGTTGCGCAAGCGATCAGCCAGCTTCGCCGCTCGGACCTCGGGTGCGGCCGTGGCATAACCCAGTGCGGGCGCCAGCAACACCAGATGCCGCACCCGTTGCGGTGCGCTCCTGGCGGCGGCGGTGGCCATCAGTGCGCCCAGCGAATGACCGACCAGGGTCACTTGGCCGACCCCAAGTGCATCAAGCCACGCCCACATGCTGCGTGCATAGTCACCTGCGGTCGGCGCCTCAATCGGCAGGGCGCTGCTGCTGCTGTAGCCGGGCGCATTCCATGCGAGCACGGTGCGCTCGCGGCCGCAATGCTGCAATTGCCTGAGCCAGCTGGCGGAAGCCGAGCCGATGCCATGCAGCAGCACTATTGGTGGCGTGGTCACGCCGGCCGCCGGCGCCGCGCGCCGATAGGCGATCTGCGCGCCGCCTGCTTGCGCATACTGCAGCGGAAGCAGGGCCAGCTGGTCGGAAAGATTCACGGTAGCGCGACTCTCTCAGACGCGCTTGAGCTTGGCCAGCGGCGAATCCGGCGGATAAGTCGGGGTGATGGGCTTGGGTGAACCCAGCATCACGCACATCAGGGCATCTTCGTCGCCGATGTTGTGCTCCTCGCGATACACCCCGGGTGGCACTGAAATCAGGTCGCGCTCGCCGACCACCGCCTCCCAGCGCTCGCCATCCTTCTCGCAAATCACCTTCATCGCGCCGCGCATGACGAAGAAGATTTCTTCCACGTCATAGTGGATATGCGAAGGCCCGATGTGTCCGGCCGGCACCACCATGGTCGAAAAAGTGAAATGCGCCGAGGGCACGGTATTGCCGTCCTGGGCGACGCCGGTGCCGCCGGTGCCGACGTAGCGCATCTGCGCGCGACGGTACTTCGGGTCGTAGTCGGCCTGGAACTTGAGCGCATTCCAGTCATAACTGCGGGTGGCGCGGCGTGCGACCCGGCTTTCCATCCAGTCGGCAAAACTCTGGCCAGGTTTCCTTTGCATCGATTGCTGGATCTCGCCCTCGGGCGGGATCAACGGGTCCATCAGGCCGCGTTCGTTGAACACCGGCTGATTGGCTGCATTTGGCATGGAACTCATGGTGGGGCTCCTTGAAGAAGATGTGTTGAAACGCGAAAGTGTTGAAAAGCCGTGGTCAGTTCATCGTGAAGCCGCCGTTGACCGGCAGCACCTGCCCGGTCACAAAGCCGCTGCCGACGGTCAACAGGAACAGTATGGCTGCGGTGATGTCGGCCGGCACCTGCGCGCGGCCGATGGCGCGGCCCTCCTGGTATTGCTGGTGGCGTGCCTCGGGCACATAGGCGGTCGCCTCCACCAGAGTCAGGCCGGGCGCGATGGCGTTGACCGTGATGGCGTCGCCGCCCATCTCGCGCGCCATCGAGCGTGTCATGGCGAGCACGGCACCCTTGCTTGCCACATAGGCCAGGAGGCGCGGCGCGCCCCACATGGCGGTATCGGAGGCCAGGTTGACAACCCGTCCGCTGCCCGAGGCCTTGAGCCAGGGACGGGCCGCGACCGTTACTTGCCACACGCCGCGCACGTTGACCGCCATCACCTGGTCCCAGATATCGGGCTCAAGGTCAGCCATGTCGCGGCCGCCTGAATTGGTGATCGCCGCGTTGTTCACCAGCCCGTCGATGCCACCCAGAAAGGCGGCGGCAGCGGCTACGCCGCCGGCGATCGCGGTGCGATCGGACATGTCCATCGGCAAGTAATGCGCCGACTTGCCAAGTTCGGCGGCAAGCGCCTGCCCGCGTTCATGCAGTACGTCGCCAAACGCAACCCGCGCACCGGCAGCGATGAGGGCGCGCACGAAGGCTTCACCCAGACCGCGCGCACCGCCGGTGACCAGCACGCGGCGATTGGTGAGTTGAATTTCAGCTTGCGGGTTGCTCATGGCGTCAATCAAGGGAGTTCGCGGAGGTGGATTACGCCGGGGTCGCGTTGCGCGCGGACATCAATTGCGAAGCGGCGATTGCCAGGATGAATGGAGGCGTGTGTTTTATATATGAAACAATGATTCTCTAATGAAAACTTTACCGCGGAGTATTTCGCCTGTCAACAGGTTTTTGAGGGCGCTGTGGAGACGCTCCCACGCCGAGTCTGCGGCCGAATATCCGCGCGTGAGGCAGGCGGCGCCGCGCGAGCGGCATTTCGCGCCGATAAGGCCTTGGATCGGCAAGGGTGATTGGCAAGGCGGTGGAACAGCCATGCCTCCGGCCTGTCCGGCCACTGTCACTTTGCGTGCAGCAGTTGCTCGAGAATCGCGCGCTTGCCGGTGCAGCGCGCTTGCGTCCAGCAGGATGAATATCGCAGGTCAGCGCTCCCAGAATGCTTGATCTCGATCTGCAATGGCTTGCGCATCAGCACCGTATGGACGTAACTGGCAAACGCTTCCGCGAAGTCGTCCCCTGGGCTGGTGGCGGCATACAGCGTGGGGAAATTGGTCGATGCCAGTTGGGTGTAGACCGCCTGCATCTGGCTGCCGCGCAGCTTGGCATCGGCGTAATAGACGGCGTCCCGCCGCGTATCGAACGCGGGTTCGAACAGGCTGACAAAGCGATTTTCCTGGCGCGCTATGGTCCAGGAAAGCTTGAAATAGGCGAGGTTTTCCGTCTGCTGCACATTGGCCGGGTCGATGCCCCAATGCGGATGAATGTCGGCGCCGATCGATGCGATGTGTCCGAGTTCGTGCAACAAGATGTACTGGATCGCGTTCTTGCGATTGTCCCCGCCTGCGCGGGCGATTCTTGCGTTCAGTGTGAAGCCCGGCTCCGGCGCGAACGGCGTGTTCTCTTTCCAGGTGGCCCAGGCGTTGGCGCTACGCTGCCTGAGCACCGCTGCGTCAAGCACAACGAAGCCGGCGACCGGTTTGCCGTCGGCTGCGAAGATCGCGTCGGTGTAGCCGGTGCTGCCCAGATCCTCGAGCAGATAAATGCCGGCCAGCCGCGCGCTTACCAGGCGCTTGACCGGCGCCGGAATCTCGTCGAACGCGCGCCGCACGTCACGCAGGAAGTCCGGCGACAGCGTGGCTGCCCGCGGCACGTTGGGCAGACCTGCGCTCAGATTGTCCAGACGTACGTACTCCAGCAGTTCCGCTGGTGCAGCACCGATGCGTTGGGCAAGCGGGCGTTGCATGCGGCTCTTCCAGTAGCCAGGCTGGGTTGCGACGTGGGCGCGCATCAGATTGGTTGCGCAGTCGCGGTCGTTGCAGGTGGCCTGCGCCGAGACGGACCATGGCGCCACCAGGCAAGCAGCAGCCAGCGCGAGGTGCAGGAGCCGCAAAAATGCGTATGCAAGGTTCATGGGGTGCCCCTCATGGCAACGGCTTGCGCACCAGCTGCTTCTCGAATGCGGCATCACTCTTGGTGATGCGCCGCACTTCCTGCGGCCCCATGCTGTTGACATGGCGCACAAAGTCGTCCAGCGGCATGGGTTCGCACATCTGTTGTTCGCCGCTGTCGTTCTGCAGGCCAAGGTAGAACAGCCCGCTGCCGGTGCTGGTCATCACGTAGTGCTGCTGCGGGCAGCGTGCGTTGAGGCGGGCGATGGCCGAAGAGGCGCGGGTGGAACGCATGGGTCTTCCTTGTGGCAACGTTGACTCTAGCCCTTTGCCTGCAGCGTCCCTGCCACGCTATCGCTAACCGGCAGGCCTGTGCGCGCGCATTGTGAGGGACTTGTGAGTCGGTTATTTGATCAGGCATGGAAAGGTCAGGCAAGCTGAACCTCGGCAATTCGGCAATCGATCGCGTTGGCCATGCCGAGTCTAGCGAAGGAATGGCGCGAAGCTCGTTGGCAAATTCGGCCCGAAATGCATCGTGAAGTAAGCCAGCGCGATGCAATTGCCTATCAAGGTTGCCACGAACGTGATCTGAAACTCGGTTTTCTTCGATTTGTGCCGGAAAACGCGTTGTGCAATCCACGCACCGGGCCAGCCGCCAAGTATTGAAATCAGGTGCAGATTTACCTCAGGCGTGCGACGTTTGTGACGCTCGGCATTTCCCTTGTCGGCGCCATAAGCAAGGAATGCAACAAGGCTTGCAAGCGCGTACAGAACCATGATTGCAAAGTGAAGTTTTCCGGTTGCGATTGACCATGCAAGATACGCGAAGAATACGGCTGCCACGCAGACCGGAAATGCCACGCGATCCGGTGGCGCTGACGGCTTTGCCGTCCCTTGCCCCAATTTCGCCGGGGCTTGAATACGTTGATGTGCAAACGCCACCTTGGCTGCCCGGGCACGTTTTCTTTCGTCAAACTGGAGTTCGTAGGTGACAACTTCGTTTGCGGCCGGACGTTTGTCGCGATTGACAAACGCTTTGATGTGTACAAACACTGGATCGCCGCCACCAGCAGGCGCGATGAATCCAAAGCCTTTGTCGTCTTTCCAATGGGTAATTCTTCCCTCTTGGCGCATGAGTTTCAGGGCATTGGATGCGCCCGACCCCGAATCAGAACATGTGCCACTTTAGCCCCTGTTGGGCTCATTCAACGGCAATCGGTGCCAAGTCTGTGCAAACGGGTATGCCGGGCCGCAGCCTTCGCGCTGAGAGACTCGAGAAACGCCAGCAGGTCCGCGGATTCCTCCGGGCTCAGTCGCAGTGGCTTGAGAATGCGTTCACCGTCCGCATGCAGGCGTTCCTCGTTTAATTCCGAATAATGCCTGACCACATCAGCGAGCGTCGCATGGCTGCCGGCATGCATGTAGGGCGCGGTGCGCGCGACGTTGCGCAAGCCCGGGACCTTGAATTCGCCCCAGTGCCGATGCTCCAGGATCAAGTGCCGCGTCGCCACGGCATTGCTTCCGGTCTGGTCGTCGTTGTAGCGGCCCAGCAGGTTGAAGGGACTTTCCCTGACCAGTCCAATGCCGCCGTGGCGGCCGGAATCGACCCGACCGGGGGCTGCGAAAAAGGGGACTCCGATGTCTGCGAATTCGCCGTTGCTGAAAGCAGGGCCGAAGTGGCATACGGCGCAATTGCCGCGGCCGACGAATATCTTCAGGCCGCGCCGGGCTGCTGCCGGGTAGCGGGCCATGCCCTTTGCGTCATTACGCAGAATGGCGTCGCGGAAAGCGTCGAAGGGAGTGCGGCCACTGACAATCGTTTCCTGGAACGCGGCCAAGGCCTTGCTCAGGTTGACCATCACGGTTTCGTCGTCGAGCGCTTGGCCGAAGGTCCGTCGATAGCAGGCGGCAAGGTCCTTGTTGTCGCGCACGCGCTGTGCCAGGAGCGCGGCGTTCATGCCCATTTCAAGCGGATCAGTCAGCGGCCGGATCGCATGCGCCCACAGGCTGTCGGCGCCGCCGTCGCGCCCGAACCAGCGGGCGAAGCGCGCATCGGCCACCGTCGGGGCATTGCGGTCGAGCATGGCGCTGCCGAAACTTCTGGCCTGGCCGTCGGCCCAGGCGCGGCCCGGCAGGTGGCAACTGACGCAGGCCAGGTTCCGGTGCACCGAAAGACGTGGATCGAAGAACAGTGCACGGCCAAACGCGATTGCGGCGGGCGTGCCGGAGTGGCGATTGCTCGCATCCCTGATCAATACCGGCGGCCACGGGCCATGGCGTGCGATGGCTTCCTTTTCGCTTGCACTGAACTCCTGCTGCGCGGTAGCGAGCATGCAGAGAAGGGCCACTCCCAGGCCGCAGACCAATCGCGCAATCACTTCAAGGGATAGTCCTGTTTCAGGCGCTCGATGCCCTTGGCATCACGCACATCGATCAGGAACTCCCACTTGCCGGGCATGTGAAACATCAGGCCTTCGGCGCGATAGCGCCCGACAGCGCCTTGTGGCTTGACGCTGGCCTTGTAGTTCATGCCGTGCCGGTGCTCCGGCATGTGGGCGTCGACGCGCAATTCGTCGATCGTGGCCGCAGCATCCTTGGGACAAACCACCAGGTCGAGCGCGAAGGGTTTGCCGACGGCGATCCTGGCCGGGTCGGTGCGATATGCGATGCTGTGACGCGCGGAATCTATGGTCTTGCCACCTTCGAGCATGGCGCTGCAGGCATGCGCGACGATGGGCATCATGCTAGCAAGGCAAACGGCGGCGATGGCGATGGTGAAAAGGGGGTTGCGGCGATTCGGGAAGGTGTCTCTGCGCGACCGCATGGCGCCCGGGGCTTTGGCTTGCGGTGCGCCCGCGGTGCAAGTGCCGCTCATGGCTTCTTCATCGGATTCGGGCCGAACAAGGCGTCGCCATTGCGAAATGCCACGCGCTCGGCCAAATCCGCCGGCAGGTCGCGCATCCACTCGCGCGACCAGCGTGCATGTTCCACCACATAAGGCCAGCGCTCCGGGGTGAAGGTGTCGGTACCGACCATGAAGCGATCCGGGAACTCGGTGAACAATTGCTTCCATTCCGGATGCAGTTTTCCGCCCGAGCCGTGGTCGGTGCGAAATGCCAGGTCGCACCAAAGCGACTTGTGCCTGGCCAGCATCTCGCGCACTTTCTCCGGGCGGTCGAATCCGGAATGTGCCCACAGGATGCGCGCCTGCGGCCATTGGCGGAACAGGCGCTCGATGGCGTCCACGTCCGAGTGCGCATGCAGCACCAGGTTGTTCTGCCGGGCCATCTCGACCATCCGTCTGGGTACCGGCAGATCGGCATCCGCACCGTACAGGTGAAATTCGCCGACTGCCACATAGCGATACTTCTTGAGCCGATCTTCCATGTAACGCGCGATGTTTTCGTCGCGCACCCAGGTGCTGACATCGCTGCGCAGGCGATACGGGCGCAGCGATGGCAGGATCATGTCGGGCGCCTCAGCGTAGAGTTTCTGGTTGCCGTCGTCGTTGGAACTCGACACCAGCGCACGCTTGACGCCGGCCTTGCGCAGGAGGCCGATGGCCTCCCCGGGCGGCACCAGTTCCCAGGCATCGTGGCTGTAGTGCATGTGGGCGTCGAATATAGGCAGGTCGGCCGCTTGCGACATGCTTGTGGCGAGGGCCAGCAGCAGGGCATACGGAAGGCGCATGTAAGGATTCCCCGGTAGTCGAAACAAAACCAGTGTTGCGTTGACGCTGGCGCAGCGGCATGCAGCTCCGGTTCCACGTAGTGTCTCGCAAAATTGCCTGTCTGCGGTAAAGTGCAACTCCGCTTTCCAGATGCCCATTCCAGCATGACATCACTGCGCATCGGCCAGGGCTTCGACGTACATGCCCTGGTCAACGGCCGGCCGCTCATCATCGGCGGTGTCGCGATCCCTTTCGACAAGGGTCTGCTCGGTCATTCCGACGCCGACGTGCTGCTGCATGCGATCACCGACGCCTTGCTGGGCGCCGCGGGCTTGGGCGACATCGGCCGCCATTTTCCGGACACCGACCCGCAGTTTCAGGGCGCCGATTCACGCATTTTGCTGCGCGAGGCGGTCAAACGGGTGCGTGCCGCCGGTTATGCGCCGGTCAACATCGATTGCACCATCATCGCGCAGGCTCCGAGAATGGCGCCGCATGTGGCCGCCATGGCCGCCAATATCGCAGCCGATTGCGCCATCGACGCCGCGCGTGTCAACGTGAAAGCCAAGACCACCGAGCGCCTGGGGTTTACCGGCCGTGGCGAGGGTATCGCGGCCGAGGCGGTGGCGTTGCTGGATGCGGCCGGCAGGCCTTGAAGGCGATGCGCGCTTCGCTGGCGCGCAGATTTTCTGCTTCAGGTTGCGGGCAGGCGTGGCAGGCTTAAGCGCGCGCATAGACCGCCGCCTTCACGTGGCAGCAATTCGAGCGAGCCACCGTGCTGGCGCGCTACACGTTCCACAATCGCAAGTCCCAGGCCGGAGCCGCCCTGCGTGCTGTCGGTAGTGCCGTCGGCTGAGCCGCGCGCGTCGTCCAGGCGCGTGAACGGCTGTTTGAGGCGCTCGACATCCGCAAGCGGGATGCCCTGGCCGCGGTCCAATACCTCGATGATGGCGAATCGCTCGCTGGCGCCAAGGGCCAAGCTGACCTGCGGCTCCGCGCCGCCGTACTTGAAGGCGTTTTCGATCAGGTTCACCAGGGCGCGCCTGAGTGCGGCTACGCGTGCCGCCATCATCAAGGGGGCGCGGGCGCCGGTCAGCGCGAGCTGCCGGCCTTGCGCGGCGTATTCCCGTGCAAGCTGTTCGCCAAGGGGCACCAGGTCGATCTCGGCGGGGGCGGCCGCCTCGTCCCGGCCGCTTCTGGCGAAATCGAGAAACTGGCCAATCACCTGGTCCATCTGCTCGATATCTCCCACCATGCCATCGCGCAGGCCGGCGTCGGGCGACATCTCCACGCCAAGGCGCAGGCGCGCGAGCGGCGTGCGCAGGTCATGCGAAATGCCGGCCAGGATCAATGCGCGATTCTGCTCCTGGGTCTTCAAGTCACGCGCCATCTGGTTGAAGGCGCGGCTGACCTCGGCGATTTCACTGGCGCCTTCCTCGGCCAGTGCCGGCGGCACCGCGCCGCGTCCGACCGCATGCGTGGCCGCGGCCAATGCTCGCAAGGGGCGGGTGATGCGCCGCACCAGCAGGTAGGCGCCCACCAGCGCCAGCACCACCGCCAGCAGGCCCCAGCCAAACCATTGCCACGGCACCGGCGATTGCAGTCGGTCACGCCTAAGGCGCACCCAGTACTCGTCTTCGTCGATGCGAAAACTGACCCACATGCCTTCGGCGCCGTTGCGGCGGAAGGCGAAGCGGGTTTCCGGCCCGGTTTTCTCGCGGATCAGCGACTGCACACGCCGGATTCCAAGCAGGTCGGGCGCGGCTTCCAGCTTCTCGTCGGCGTCCGCCGGGTAGATTTCGATGCGCTCCGAAATCGAGATTTCGCGCATCAGGTAATCCCTGGCTTCCGGGCGCGAACTGACCAGCGCGGCGCGCGTCAGGTTGACGATCGCCGCCACCTGTTGCGCGATCTGCAGGCTGCGCGGCTCACGTTCGTAGATGCGGAAGATCTGGATCCATGCCAACACCGAGAGCACCAGCAGGAATGCAATGATGAAGAAAGTGCGCCACAAAAGGCTTGTGGGGATCAGGCGCATGCGCTCAGGCCTGCATGAACGTGGCCACCAGCGTCAATCCGGCACGAACACGTAGCCAAAGCCCCAGACGGTCTGGATGTAGCGCGGGTTGGCCGGATCGGCTTCGATCAGTTTGCGCAGGCGTGAAATCTGCACATCGATGGCGCGATCGAACACATCGTACTCGCGGCCGCGCGCCAGTTCCATCAGTTTGTCGCGCGAAAGCGGTCTGCTGGGATGGCGCACCAGCACCTTGAGCACCGAAAATTCGCCGGAGGTAAGCGCCAGCGGCTTGCCATCGCGGGTCATGCTGCGGGTCGCCAGATTGAGAGCATAGGGGCCGAAAACCACGGTCTCGGGTTCCACGGCCGGCGCCGCCGGTGGCCCACCTTCCTGCACCCGGCGCAGCACGGCATTGATGCGCGCCACCAATTCGCGCGGGTTGAAAGGCTTGGGCAGGTAATCGTCGGCACCCATTTCGAGGCCGACGATGCGATCGACTTCCTCACCCTTGGCGGTGAGCATGATGATCGGTGTTTTCAAGCCGCCGGCACGCAGGCGGCGGCAGATCGACAGGCCGTCTTCCTGCGGCATCATCAGGTCAAGCACGATCAGGTCGAACAACTCGCGATTGATCAGCTTGTCCATGAACTGGCCGTTGGGCGCTGCCTGGGCGGCGAAGCCCTGTTCGCCAAGATAGCGCAGCAGAAGCTCGCGCAAGCGTGCGTCATCGTCCACGATCAGGATCTTGCGTTTTTGCTGGTTCATGCGATGACCATCCAGGTTGGCTTGAAGTTTAGCCGCTTGCAGCAAGCAACGCGGCAGGCGGTCATTGCGGGGGCCGGTCATTTGAAACAGTGTGTAAATCGGGTAATCTCGACCGTACATCAAAGTGCCTTGGGGGGCCGCATGAAAGTCCTTTTTACCGACCACAACTTTCCGGATGTCGAATTCGAGCGCTCGCTGTTCGCCGCCGCCGGCATCCAGATGAAGGTCGCCCAGTGTGCCAGCGTCGACGATGTGATTGGCGAGTCGGCCGACTGCCAGGCACTGCTGATCACCTTCGCGCCGGCGGATGGCCGGGTGTTCGAGGCGCGCCCGCAGATCGGCATTTGCAGCCGACTCGGCGCCGGCTTCGACACCATCAACACGGCGGATGCGGCGCAGCACGGTGTGTGGGTGGCCAACTCGCCCGACTATGGGTCCTCCGAGGTGGCCCTGCACGCGTTGGCGATGGCGCTTTCGTTGCTGCGCCACCTGCCGCAGTACGACGCCGGCATTCGTTCCGGCGTGTGGGACGCGCACGCCACCGGCAGCACCCGCCGGCTGGCAGACATGACCGTCGGCGTGCTGGGCTACGGACGCATCGGCAGCCGCTTCGCCTATTTTGCGCACACCATGTTCGGCCGCGTTCTGGCCAGCGACCCCGGCCGCATTGAAGGCGATTTCGCGCCCTATGTGGAACCGGCGACGCTGGAAAACCTGTTTCGCGAAGCCGATGTGATTTCCCTGCATACGCCTCTCAACGCGCATACGCGGGGCATGGTGGGCGCGCGCCTGCTCGACCTGATGAAACCGGGCTCGTATCTGATCAACACCTCGCGCGGTGCGGTGGTCGATATCGATGCATTGGCTGCCCGCCTGCAGCGCTTCGATGGCATCGGGCTGGATGTGCTGCCGCAGGAGCCGATACAGCGCGATTCGCCGCTGCTCGCGGCCAGCAACGTCATCCTGTCACCACATGCCGCCTACTACACGGTTGCCGCCGAACGTGAACTGCGGCGCAAGGCGGTACAGAACATCGTTTCCTGGGCCCGGACGGGGCGCCCCGATTACCCGGTCATCGAAGGCAGCCGCAAGCCCCCCGCTCTTTGATCCATGACGCGGCCAGGCAGCGCCCACGGCCATGCCGGATGCGGCCAGGCGCGCGGGTAATCCCGCATCCACGAGGGCGTTGGTGCATTGCGGCATCAAAAAATTGGCCTTACCATTTGACAGCTTTAAGGGCGCGCGCTAGCCTTGCGCGACCTCATCAACAGGCCGCCGGCGGCGGACGTTTGCATCACCTGCGCAGGCTGCGCACGGCGATCTGGCGGCGGCCAAAAACTGGAGACACATATGCACGGATTCACACGTCGCGCCATTGCGACAGCGCTCGCAGGCGCGCTACTGTCGGCGGCCAGCACGGCTGCGCTGGCACAGGAGCGCCTCACCGTCTGGTTCACCAAGGGCTTCTACCCGGCCGAGGACAAGGCGCTGGAAACCATGATCTACCGGTTCGAGCAAAAAACCGGGGTCAAGGTTGATTTGTCGCTGTTCGCGGTGCAGGACATCATGCCCAAGACCGTGGCGGCACTGGATGCCGGCACTGTGCCCGACGTGTCCTTTGGCCTCACCTATGACTTCCAGGCAGCCGGCAAATGGGCCTTCGAGGGCAAGCTGGTCGACCTCTCCGACATCTTCAATCCGATCAAGGACAAGTTCCTGACCAACACGCTTTCCACCGCGTATCTGTACAACGACAAGACCAAGAAAAAGGCTTATTACGCGTTCCCGGTGTACCAGCAGACCATTCATGTCAACTACTGGAAGGACATGCTGGCCGAAGCCGGTTTCAAGGACACTGACATCCCGCAGGACTGGAAAGGCTACTGGAACTTCTGGTGCGACAAGGTGCAACCCGCACACCGCCAGAAAACCGGCAAGCGCACCTTTGCCATCGGCAACCCGATGGGTGTCGACTCGACCGACAGCTTTTTCAGCTTCTACCAGTTCCTGATCGCGCACAACGCCAGGCTGGTTGACGACAGCGGCAAGCTGGTCATCGAGCAGGCGAAAAACAAGGCCGGCGCCGTGGCTGCCTTGAAGGACTACACCGACCTCTTGACCAAAGGCTGCACACCACCGTCGTCGACCAGCTGGAAAGACCCGGACAACAACGTCGCCTTCCACAACAAAACCACCCTGATGACCCACAACGCGACCATTTCGATCGCCGCCAAGTGGCTTGACGACAGCAACAACGCCGCACTCACCGGCGAACAGCGTGCGACCGCCAAGAAGAACTACGAGGAGCTGATCGCCACTACCGGCTGGCCCAAGAAAGCCGACGGCACGCCGATGGCCTATCTGGCGGCGATCAAGCTCGGTGCGGTGTTCGAAGGCGCGAAAAACGTCAAGCGGGCCAAGGAATTCGTGGCCTTCATGATGGAAGATTCAAACCTCATCCCATACACCGAGGGTGCATTGGGCCGCTGGTTCCCGACCACCAAGGCAGGCGCACAACGCGATTTCTGGAAGGCTGATCCGCATCGCCGCACCGTGCTCAAGCAATTCACCGACGGCACCAGCCCGTTCCCCTTCGTCTACAACTACCGCTTCACCATTCTCAACAACGAGAATGTCTGGGCCAAGGCCATGAGCCGCGTGACCAATGACAAGTGGACGCCGGAAAAAGCGGTCGACGAGATGATCGCGCGCATCAAGGCGGTGGCAGGCTGAGGCCAAGCCGCGGGCGGGGCTTGAGGCCAACCCGATGGCTGCGGTACTGACCCCGCCCGGTGGGCCGGTGGCGGCGAGCGCCAGGCTCGCCGCGGCCGGGTCGACACGTCCGTTTCGACCGGCTTCCTGGAACATCGTTGGCTGGGCGCTGATCGTGCCCTACGTCCTGGTGTTCCTGATCTTCGTGGTGTACCCGGTGGGCTATGGCCTGTACCTGGCGCGCGACCCGCAGAGTTACATCAAGCTGTGGCACGACCCGGTGTTCTTCAATGCGGTGATCAACACCCTTTTATTTCTGGTGGTGGTGGTGAATATCAAGTTCCTGCTGGCCCTGTTTCTCTCGGGCTTCTTCGTGCATGAACGCAAATGGATACGCGTACTGTCGGTGATTTTCATTCTGCCGTGGGCGGTGCCGTCGATTCCCACCATCCTGTCGTTCCGCTTCATGCTCAACCCGGAATGGGGCGTGATCAACAGTGTGATTTTCAAGATGACCGCGCTCGATGGTCCCAACTGGCTCAACGATCGCTGGATCGCTTTTTCGATGGCCGGGCTGGTGCACATCTGGAAGTCACTGCCGTTCTGGACCCTGATCCTGGTCACCGGGCGCCTGGCGATCTCGAAAGATCTGTATGAGGCCGCAGCGGTGGATGGTGCCACCGGCTGGCAGAAATTCGCCTGGATCACCTGGCCTTCGGTGCGCACCCTTTATCTGACCAGCGTGATCCTGTCGATGATCTGGACACTGGGTGACTTCAATAGTGTTTACCTGTTGACCGGCGGCGGCCCTGCCGACTTGACCCACGTGATGGCCACACTGGGCATCCGCTACCTGCGCCTGGATCAGCTCGACATGGCGATGGCCACCATCGTGGTCGCCTTGCCTTTCGTGTTGCCGCTGGTGTACTTCATGGTGCGGCGCCTGTCCGGCGACCCGGACAACAAATGAATTCGCGCAAGTGGTTCAACGAGGCGACGCTGATCCTGATCGGCATCCCGGTCTTTCTCTGGACCATCGTGCCGATTTATCACATGTTCCTGTTCGCCATTTCGAGCAAGGATGGGGCCTTCGGTGGTCACCTCTGGCCGGAGCATCCGACGCTTGCGAATTTCCAGTTCGTGTTCCAGCAAAAGCACCATTTCCTCAACCATTTCTGGGGGCAGTTGTGGTCCAGCACGGTCATTGCCTTCGCCACCGGCATGCTCACGCTGATGATCGCCACCGGCGCCGCGTTCGCCATCAGCCGCCTCAAGGTGCGCGGCGGGCGCATCATCATGAACTTCGCGCTGGCCACCTATTTCATCCCGGCCGCCTTCCTGGCCGTGCCGATGTACAAGACGATGGGTGTCTATGGCCTGCTCAACACCAAGGCGGCGATGATCCTGGCGATGGTCACGCTTGCGTCTCCCTATGCGATCTGGGTACTCAAGCAGGCCTCCGACAAGTTGCCGGTCGAACTCGACGAAGCGGCGATCATGGATGGCGCCACCGCGATGCAGTTGTTCCGGCTGGTGTACCTGCCTCTGATGGTGCCTTCGCTGGTGGCCATCGGCACCTACGCGGTGCTGCTGGCGTGGAATGAGTACCTGTACGCGTTCCTCCTGATGTCGGATGAAAAGACCGTGCCGCTGTCGGTCGCGCTCGGCTTGTTTCTCTCGGCGGACGATTCGCCGTGGGAGCTTTTGATGGCCACCGGCTTCGTTTACGCGCTGCCGCCGGCAGCCATCTATTACGCTTTTCGCAAGTACATGGTGTCCGGCCTGACCGCGGGAGCGGTGAAGAGTTGATGCCGGTGTTTGTATCGAGCGGGAATTCCGCTGCGTAGCGGGATTTCTCTTGCCCGCGCACCTCAATGAAGGAAGCGACGATGGACCAATCCAATACTGCGCGCCTGGCCCGGCTCTACACCGGTGCGGTACACGATGTGCTGCGCGGCATGGGGCACGACAACTGCGTGCTGCCAAGCACTATCCGTCCGCTCGATCCCACCCTCAAGGTGGCAGGACCGGTGTGGACCGTATCGGGTCGCATCGACCGCACCAAGTCACGCCATGAAACCCTGCTGGGCTGGACCACCGTGTTGTCAAAGGCGCCCGCCGGTCATGTGGTGGTATGCCAGCCGAATCACCACGAAGTGGCGATGATGGGCGAGTTGTCGTCGGAAACCCTGAAGAACAAGGGCGTGCTGGGCTATGTGGTCGATGGCGGCTGCCGCGACACCGATTTCATTCTGGAACAGAAGTTTCCGGTGTTCCATTCGTTTTTCACCCCCTCCGACATCGTCGCACGCTGGATTCCCGACCATTTCGGCGAACCGGTGACCCTCGGCACGGTGACCGTCCGCAGCGGCGACTACATCCTTGGTGATCGCGATGGGCTGGTGGTGATTCCCCACGAGATGATTGAAGAGACCATCAGCAAGACTGAAGAGGTCGCATTGACCGAAAACAAGGTGCGCGACGCGATTCGCGGCGGCATGGATCCGGTGGACGCTTATCTCAAGTATGGCAAGTTCTGAGTTGCGCTTGCTTCAAGAGGCCTCTGCGGGCAAACGTCTTGTGATCGATCGATGATTGTGCTCAAGCTGGTGGCCGCACCTCTGGTGGTGTGGCTGGCCAGTCAGGCGGGACGGCGTTTCGGTCACCGCGTTGCCGGCCTGATTGGCGGTTTCCCGTTGATCGCTGCGCCGATCATGCTGTTTCTGGCGCAGGATGCGCCGCGCGACCTGGTGGTGGAAACCGCCTGGCTGATCATGGCGGGCTCGCCTGCGGTGGCTGCGCATTGCGTGATCTACGCCTGGCTGGCGCGCTTCTGCGAGGGGCCTTGGCGATGGATCGCGTGCCTCTTGTGTGCATGGGCCGGCTGTATCGCGGTTGCCTGGGTACTGACCGGATGGGCTGTCATCGGGCCTGGCGGTTACCTGCTTGCCTTGGGGCTGGGCCTGCTGCTGGCCCGCCTGATGCCAAGGGCCCGCACGCCAGCGACCCTGGCGTCCATTCCGCCCAGCGAGATCGCGGTGCGCATGGGCGCCGCCCTGCTGCTGGCGGCAGCCGCGATGTTCGGTGCCGAAACCTTTGGCCCGCGGGTGAGCGGGGTGCTGCTGGTGTTTCCAATCACCGCTTCGGTGCTGCCGGTGTTCACATTGGCCCTGCACGGAGCGGATGCCACGGCGCGACTGCTGTCGGGGTTCGCGCTTGGACTGTTGGGATTCACCACCTACTTTTTCGTGTTCGCATCGCTCCTGGCGCGCGTAGGGCCAGGGCTGGCTTTCGCGGCGGGTGCGTTGGCAAGCTTGTCTGCAGTAGGCGTGGTTCTGGGATGGCAGCGCCGGCGCGGGCGGCGCGGCAAATGATCGTAGCCCTGTTGTCGTTGCGCCGGTCCGAAGAGGTATTCAAGCCGGGGCGCGACAATGGTAATATGAATGGTAATACCTGATCCGCGTAATGCGACCATGACACTCACGATAAAACTAGAGCCCGAACTGGAAAAAGCGCTGGGCGCGCGCAGTGCCGCGCTGGGACGTCCGAAGAGCGTTTTGGTGCGCGATGCCCTGCGCGCCTACCTGGCCGATTCGGCGTCGCCGTATGAACTGGGGCGCGACCTTTTTGCGCGTCATGCCGGCCCGGCCGATTTGGCTGCAAACCGCAAACAGCATCTGGTGGAAGCGCTTGGCGAAAAGCGTCGCGGCCGATAGCGGCCCCTTGCTCGCGCTGTTCAATCGCGCGGATTCGTGGAATCAACAGGTACTCGCGTGGCTTGAGGCCAATCCGCGCATTCGCCTGTTGACCACCTGGCCGGTCGTGACTGAAGTTTGTGCGTTGCTCGCACGCCGCGTCGGCGAACCGGCGGCGCTCGATTTTCTGTTGTGGATCGAGCGCGGTGGCGTGACTCTTGATTGCCCCGCACCGACTTCGTTTCACAGCGTACTGGCCATTTCGCAACGATACCGTGACGTTCCCTTTGATTTTGCCGACGCCTCGGTTGCGGAATTGGCGGCGCGCCACGGGCTTACCGATGTGCTCACCATTGACAGCGATTTCGACGTCTATCGCGACAGCCGCGGCAAGGCCTTGCGCAATGTAATGCGCCTGCGCCCGACAGTTCAAGGCAAGTCGAAATGACGGGAAAGCGCACAACAGATGCGACAAAGTGCCGAACGTGCTGAGCGCATGCGATCGCTAGACCTTGATTTGGAGCGTGCCGGTTTGTTGCCGCCTGGCACTGTCTGCACCATCGAAGCGCTCACCGGCGGTGTGTCTTCCGACATTTCCCTGGTGACGGTCGGGGACCGGAAGTTTTGCATCAAGCGCGCGTTGGAGAAATTGAAGGTGGCCGCCGACTGGCGCGCCCCGGTCGAGCGCAACCGGAGTGAAGTCGACTGGATGAAAACGGTGGCGCGCATCGTGCCTGCGGCGGTGCCGGAGATTCTCGCTGACCGGTCCGCTGAGGGCTGGTTCGCGATGGCCTACCTGGAGCCGGCGCTGCATCCGCTGTGGAAAACCGAATTGCGCGACGGCCGGATCGCCCCCGCGTTCGCAGCCGCCGTTGGCGCCGTCCTGGCGCGCATTCATTCAAGCAGCGCGGCCGATCCCGCGCTGGCGGAGCGCTTTGCCACCGATCACATTTTCTATCCGATCCGGCTGGAGCCTTATCTCGCGGCCACTGCCATCCGGCATGCGGATTGCGCGCCACGCCTGATGGCCCTGATCGCGCAAACCCAGGCCAACAAGAAGGCGCTGGTGCATGGTGACGTGAGCCCGAAAAACATTCTCGGTGGTCAAGCGGGGCCGGTGTTTCTGGATGCGGAGTGCGCCTGGTGGGGCGATCCGGCCTTTGACCTCGCCTTTTGCCTGAATCATCTGCTGCTCAAATGCGTCTGGCGCCCCCACTGGTCGGCGCGCTACCTTGAGTCGTTCGACGCACTCGCGCAGGCATATCTTGCCGCTGTCGACTGGGAGGCGCCGGCTGCAATCGAGGCGCGCGTGGCCGGCCTGCTGCCAGGATTGTTCCTGGCGCGGATCGACGGCAAGTCGCCGGTCGAATACATCACCGATGAAGAGGATCGCATGCGCGTTCGTCGCGTCGCGCGGCGCTTCCTGCTTGATCCGGTAGACGAACTGGCGGCGATACGTGTCGCGTGGGCTAAGGAAATGAAGGCATGAGCGAGATTGCAAAGATCAAAGGCAGGCGTGTCTGGGACTCGCGCGGGAGACCGACGGTCGAAGTCGACGTGGAGCTGGCGGACGGCAGCTTCGGGCGCGGCATCGCGCCGGCCGGTGCTTCGCGCGGCACCCGTGAGGCGATCGATCTGCGCGATGGCGGATCCCGCCTGGGGGGCTTCGACGTGCGGCAGGCTGTGGCCAACGTGAATGGCGAGATCGCATTGGCTCTCAAGCACCAGGACGCAGCCGATCAAGCGCACATTGACCGAGTGTTGATCGATCTCGACGGCACACCCAACAAGGCTCGTCTGGGTGGCAATGCGACAGTCACCGCAAGTATCGCGGTGCTGCATGCCGCCGCGTCGTCGGCCGGAGTGCCGCTGTGGCAACACGTGGCGGCGGGGCAAGCGGTCAGCATGCCCTTGCCGGAGGTGCAGATTTTCGGCGGTGGGGCGCATGCCGGGCGCCGTGTCGACATTCAGGACTTCATGGTCATGGCGCTCGGCGCCAGGAGCTTTGCGCAGGCGCTGGAGATGACCGCCGAGGTCTACATTGCCGCCGGCAGCCTGATGAAGGCAGCCGGCAAGCTGGCGGGCGTGGCTGACGAGGGCGGCTGGTGGCCGGTGTTCGATGCCAATGATGAAGCGCTGGACATGCTCACGCGGGCAATCGAGCATGCCGGTTTCAAGCCGCTTAGCGAGATGGCGATTTCGCTCGATATCGCGGCTTCCGAATTCGGCGCCGACGGGCGTTACCGGCTGGGTCTGGACAAACGCCAGCTCGATTCCGCCGGCATGATTGAAATGCTCGGGCGCTGGCTCGATGCCTACCCAATTGTTTCGATTGAGGATCCGCTGGCCGAAGATGACGAAGCGGGCTTGATTGAATTCACCCGGTGTTACGGCGCACGCTGCCAGATCATCGGCGACGACTACCTGGTGACCAATGCGGCGAGGGTGCGGCATGCCGCATCGGTCAAGGCGGTCAACAGTGCGCTGATCAAGCTGAACCAGGCAGGCACGGTGACGGAGACGCAGGCGGCGCTGGTTGCGGCCCAGGCGGCAGGCATGAGCGCGCTGGTATCGGCGCGCTCGGGTGAAACCGAAGATGTGACGATCACCCATCTGGCCATTGGCTGGAACGCCGGGCAGCTCAAGGTTGGCTCGTTTGCCCGTTCCGAACGCATGGCCAAATGGAATGAAGCGCTGCGCATCGAAGAAGCGACCGGCGCACCCTTTGTGGGCGCATGCGCCCTGGCGTGCCTGGCCTGAATTGGTGCGCTGCAGCTTGTCCACACGCGGCGTCGCAGCGAAAATGCGCGCTGTATAACAACAACTGGCGACAGCCGTGTCATGCGGTTGTAGCGTCATCTGAAAGGAATCCACGTGGCATCAGTCACCATCAATCAGGTGCAGAAGTACTTCGGGCAGACCCACATCATCAAGGGCGTGTCGGTCGACATCGCCGACGGCGAGTTCTGTGTGCTGGTCGGGCCCTCGGGCTGCGGCAAGTCGACCCTGCTGCGCATGATCGCCGGCCTGGAGGAAATCTCCGGCGGCCAGGTCAGCATCGGCGGCAAGGTGGTCAACGACATGCCGCCCAAGGAACGCGACATCGCGATGGTGTTCCAGAATTACGCGCTCTATCCGCACATGACGGTGCGCGACAACATGGCGTTTTCGCTGATGCTGGCCAAGCAAAGCCGCGCGGTGATCGATGAACGCGTGGGCAAGGCAGCCGGCATCCTGGGACTGAATTCGCTGCTCGACCGCTATCCGCGTCAGCTTTCCGGCGGCCAGCGCCAGCGCGTGGCGATGGGGCGCGCCATCGTGCGCGACCCGCAGGTGTTCCTGTTCGACGAGCCCTTGTCGAACCTCGACGCCAAGTTGCGGGTGGCGATGCGCACCGAGATCAAGGAATTGCACCAGCGCTTGAAGACCACTTCAATCTACGTCACGCATGACCAGATCGAAGCCATGACCATGGCTGACAAGATCGTCGTCATGCGCGATGGCATCGTCGAGCAGACCGGGTCACCGCTGCAGCTCTATGACCATCCGGCCAACCTGTTTGTCGCCGGCTTCATCGGCTCGCCCTCGATGAATTTCCTGCCTGGCGTGCTCAAGCGCTCCGGTGGCGCGCCGCGCGTGGAGTTCGAGGGCGGCGTGTGGTTGCCGGCGCCGACCAATGCCAGTGGCAGCGATGGGCAGAAAGTGGTGTATGGTACCCGGCCCGAGCATGTCGATCTGATCGATGGGGACGAAGGCGTTGCCGCCGAAGTGGTGGTGGTCGAACCCACCGGCGCCGATACCCAGGTGTTTTCCAAGATCGCCGGCGTCGAGGTGACTTGCGTGTTTCGCGAGCGCCACGATTTTCGTCCCGGCCTGACCATTCGCCTCAAGCCGGATGCGTCACGTGCGCATCTGTTCGATGCCGCCAGCGGTGCGCGCCTGGTGGCCTGAGCGGCCATGAGCGCGGGCTTGTGCGGCATTCCCGTTGTCCTACCCGAGTATCCATTCAACGTAGTTGCCCTGATCAATACTTTCTGACATAAGACCTAAAGGAGATCCAGCATGGTGCATTTCACGCGTCGCAAATTTCTGCAGTCTTCCACCACCGCCGCAGCGGTGACCGCCGGTACCGGCCCCTTGATCTGGATCAAGGACGCCCAGGCGCAATGGAACAACACCATCGAGAAGGGCGCCAAGCTCAGGGTTCTGCGCTGGAAGCGTTTCGTGCAGGGCGACGAAGACGCCTACATGGCAAACGTCAAGAAATTCTCCGAGCAGTTCAAGGTGGAAGTACGGGTCGACCATGAAGGCTGGGAAGATGTGCGGCCCAAGGCGGCGGTGGCAGCCAATGTCGGCAGCGGGCCCGACATCATCCTTGGCACCAACGACGATGCCAATCTGTATCCGGACAAGCTGGTCGATGTAAGCGACCTGGCGAACTACCTCGGCAAGAAATACGGCGGCTGGTTCCCGATTTGCGAGCAGTATCTGCGGCCCGACGGCAAGAAATGGATCGGCATTCCCTTCGGCGCCGCCGGCAATGCGCTGGTGTATCGCGACAGCCAGGTCAAGGCCGCCGGTTTCAACAGCTTCCCCAAGGATACCGACGGGTTCCTGAAGCTTATGCAGGCGTTGAAGGGCAAGAACACCCCGGGCGGCTTCGCGCTCGGCAACGCCACCGGCGACGGCAATTCCTGGACCCACTGGCTGGTGTGGTCGCATGGCGGCAAACTGGTGGACAACAACAACAAGGTGGTGATCGACAGCCCCGAGACGATCAGGGCGCTCGAGTACGGCAAGGAGTTGTATGCGACCTTCGTGCCGGGCACCTTGTCCTGGCTCGATCCAAGCAACAACAAGGCTTTCATCGACGGCCAGCTGTCGGTGACCGCCAACGGCATCTCGGTGTACTACGCGGCCAAGAATTCGAGCGATCCCAAGGTCAAGGAGATGGCGTCCGACATCCAGCATGCCAACATGCCGATCGGGCCGGCCGGTGTGCCGACCGAGTTCAACCTGTTTTTCAACCAGATGGTGTTCAAGTACTCCAAGTACCCGAAGGCGGCCAAGGAATTCATCCGCTTCATGATGGAGCAGGAACAATATGGGCCGTGGATGCAGGCGGCGATCGGTTATGTGGCGCATCCGCTCAAGGCCTATGATTCGAACCCGATCTGGACCGTTGATCCCAAGCACACGCCGTATCGCGACGCGATGAAGATCATGCGCCCGGCCGGGTTCTCGGGCAAGCTGGGTTATGCCTCGGCGGGAGCGACGGCTGACTTCATCGTGGTCAACATGGTGGCCGAGGCGGTGTCGGGGCAGAAGACGCCCAAAGAGGCGGCAGCACGGGCGCAGCAGCGGGCTGAGCGTTATTACAAAGTCTGATATTCCGGGCGCTTTGCGCCGGAATATCTCGCTGCGTTGGACCGCTCGCCTGGCGGCGACGGTCAACGCGGCGGTTTGGCTAGCTTCGCCCGCCTTTGCGTATTGGCGGACGGGCACTTTGGAGCGCTTCCCTGCTTGTCGTTTTTGTTCAAGGAGTTCTGGTTGTCTCGAACCACTAGCCTGACCCTGCTCAATCGCATCAATAACAGCGCCAACGCGCTGGGCTTGATCTTCATGTTGCCGGCCGCGGCGATCCTGCTGGTATTCTTGACCTATCCGCTTGGCCTGGGCATGTGGCTGGGCCTGACCGATACCAAGATTGGACGCGACGGGGTATTCGTCGGCCTGGAAAACTACAAGTCGCTGGCGGGCGACAGTGTGTTCTGGCTCTCGGTGTTCAACACCGTCTTCTACACCGCGATCGCCAGTTTCTTCAAGTTTTTCCTGGGGCTTTGGCTGGCGCTGCTGCTCAACGAGAACATCAAGTTCAAGTCGTTCATGCGCGCCATCCTGCTCTTGCCATGGATCGTGCCGACCACGCTCTCGGCGATCGCCTTCTGGTGGATGTACGACAGCCAGTTCTCGATCATTTCCTGGGTGCTTGTGAAATTCGGCGTGATCGACAAGTACATCAACTTTCTGGGCGATGGCTGGAACGCGCGCTTCTCGGTGATCGCGGCGAACATCTGGCGCGGCATCCCGTTTGTCGCCATTTCCCTGCTGGCCGGCCTGCAGACGATTTCACCTTCGCTCTACGAGGCGGCCACCATTGATGGTGCATCCCCGTGGCAGCGCTTTCGCCACATCACCTATCCGCTGCTGACGCCGATCATCGCCATCGTGATGACCTTCTCGGTGCTGTTCACCTTCACCGATTTCCAGTTGATCTACGTGCTCACCCGCGGCGGGCCGGTCAATGCCACCCATCTGATGGCCACGCTTTCATTCCAGCGGGCGATTCCCGGCGGCCAATTGGCCGAAGGCGCGGCGATTGCGATGGCGATGGTGCCATTCCTGGTCGGTGCAATCCTGATCAGTTTTTTCGGCCTGCAACGGCGCGCCTGGCAGCAGGGCACCAAGGATTGACATGAACGAAGCCACACAAAGCACCGGCACTGCGTCCGGCCCGGTCTATTCCGAAGGCGGAATGGACTTTCTGGTCACCCGCAAGCGTCGCCTGGTGACGGTGTATGCGCCGCTGGCGGTGTTCACCTTCGTGCTCCTGTTTCCGTTTTACTGGATGACGATCACCGCCTTCAAGGCCAACGACGATCTCTACAACTACGAGAAATCGAGCCCGTTCTGGGTCTCGAATCCGACGCTGGCGAACGTGAAAAAGCTGTTGTTCGATACCGCCTATCCCGAATGGTTGTTCAACACGATGCTGGTGGCGGTGTCGGCTACGTTTATTGCGCTTTTCGCCAGTGTGCTGGCAGCCTATGCGATCGAGCGCCTGCGTTTCAAGGGCAGCAAATGGGTTGGCCTGGGGATCTACGCGGCTTACCTGGTGCCGCCGTCGATCCTGTTCATTCCCTTGGCCACGATGGTGTTCAAGCTGCAGTTGTTCGACACCCGCTGGGCCTTGATCCTCACTTACCCGACCTTCCTGATCCCGTTTTGCACCTGGCTCCTGATGGGGTATTTCAAGTCGATTCCGTATGAGTTGGAGGAGTGTGCCCTGATCGACGGCGCCACCCGCATGGAGATTTTGGTCAAGATTGTGCTGCCGCTGTCAGTGCCGGGCTTGATCTCGGCCGGCATTTTCGCCTTTACCCTGTCGTGGAACGAGTTCATCTACGCGCTGACGTTCATTTCTTCCTCGGAAGTGAAAACCGTGCCGGTGGGCGTGATCACCGAGTTGGTCGAGGGCGATGTCTACCACTGGGGCTCGCTGATGGCGGGCGCCCTGTTCGGTTCGATCCCGGTGGCCATCCTTTACTCGTTTTTTGTCGAGTACTACGTGGCTGGCATGACGGGGGCGGTGAAGGAATAGGGCGTGCGACAATTCGCGCACCTTGCTGAAGTCAGGAGTCGATAATGGGTGAGCGCATACCGGACGGTGTGGCTGACTTGGCTGCACGGGAACATATGATTGCGGTGTGGGAGAGGCTATGCGCCGACCCCCGACTTGCCGGTTTGCCGTTCAAGGTCGAGACTACTTTCGAGGGGAAAATCATCATGAGCCCCGCGAACCTGCGGCACGCATCGTTGCAAGGCGAGATTGTGGGTTTGTTGCACGCGCTGGTGCGGGAATCCAGCTTCGGCGGAAGAGTCATGTCTGAATGTCCGGTGGTGACCTCCGACGGCGTGAAGGTACCGGATGTCGCCTGGCTTTCGCCAGCGCAAGCCGATGCCTTCGCTGACAAGGCGGCGGCTCCCGAAGCGCCAGAAGTCTGTGTAGAGATCAAATCGCCATCCAACTCGAAAAAGGAGATGGACATCAAGCGAGCACTCTACTTCGCGGCCGGTGCGAAAGAGGTCTGGATCTGCGACGAACAGGGCGCGCTGACGTTCTGGAACTTGGGCGGCAGAGTCAAGCGCTCGAAAGTCTTCCCGCTATTTCCTGGGCTGGTGAGTTTTTCGTAAGGTAGGCTGTTGCGCGCGCCAACTGCAGCCGGGTTGTGGAATGGATTTTTCGGCCTGTCGACATTCATTCCCGAGCCCGTGGTGGAAACAGGTCTCGCCTGGCGCGGATGGTGTAATGGTTGGATCCTCGCCTGAATCGTTCAATTTCGTTGACGTCCGTAAAGGATGGATGAACGCCATTAATCCGAGCATTGTCATGTCGATCAAGACCCGCATTTTTCAAAGCGGCAATTCTCTCGCTGTGCGCATCACCAAGAAACTTGGTTTCGCGCAAGTCGCGCAGGAAGTCGAAATCGAGCATGTCGGGGAGGCTCTCATTGTGCGCCCGGTACAAGCTGAAAGCTTGGGCGAGTTGGCGCAAATCTTTGCATTGTTCACCCCGGATTTCATGGCCGGCGGACGTGAGCCCGCGCCAGAGATCGACCGGAGCTGACCGGAATCTGCCGGCGTCAAGCGCAAGGCCAAGCTCGCAGTTGCTCCTTGGCCGGGGTCGTCGTGCGTTACCCGCGCTCTACAAGCATCAGCATGCATGCAACGTAGCGCTCGCCGACCGGTGTGTTCAACCACTGCGCCAGTTTGCGCCGCGGCAGCACGGTAATGGCGGTCATTACCCTGGCGGGGTTGCTGGAAGGCTTCGAGAATCTTACGCAATCCGCGTGCAAACCAGCATCGCTTGAAGCTCCTTTGTGAGCGTGGTGTTGAATCACGCGCTTTCACGCGGCACCACCGTGAAGCCGAGGTCACGCACGGTTGCTTCAAGCGGTTCGCCGCGCAATCGCGCCAGCAACATGTTGGCAGCCTGCTCACCAATGGTGCGCGAGCGCACTTGCACCGAGGTCAGCGCAGGTTCGACTTCGGCCGCGATATCGAGGTCGGCGAAGCCCGCGATCGCCAGATCCCGCGGCACCTCAATGCCGCGCCGCCGGCATTCCATCAAGGCTCCGACTGCGATGGCGTCGTTGCTGCAAAAAACCGCCTGCAAGCCGCGCTCCTGTGCCAGCAGTTGGGCGAGAGCCTCGCGTCCGCCGCGAAACGAGGTGCCGGCGGGCAGCATGGCGCGCGTCAGGCTGGCACCCTTGACCCGCCTGATCGCGGCTTCGAATCCGGCCAGGCGCGAGCGTGTGCGGTCGTCGCCACCGCCGGCGAAGCCGAGGCGCAGATATCCTTGGTCGAGGAGGTATCGGGCAATCGCCCGTCCGGCATCGCGATTCGAGAACCCGACCACCATGTCGATCGGATTGGGTGTCAGGTCCCAGGTTTCGACCACCGGAATGCCTGCCTTGAGCAAGCGCCGGCGGGTTACGGCCGAATGCTCAACCCCGGTGATGACCATGCCGTCGACACGGCGCCCGAGAAACGCAGCGACCAGAGCGTCCTCGGCATTCGCGTCATAGGCGGTCTGGCCCAACAGTAGCTGGTAGCCCGCGGCGGCCAGGGTATCGGTCAGGCCGCGCATGGTTTCGGCGAAGATCGAGTTGTCGATGGTGGGGACAATGGCCGCGATGATGCCGCTGCGCTGCGATGCAAGGCTGCCTGCTGTCAGGTTGGGCACATAGCCGAGTTTGGCGATCGCCGCGGTCACGCGCGCGCGGGTGGCTGGCGCGACCTTGGCGGGCTCCCGAATCGCGCGTGAAACCGTCATCATCGACACGCCGGCCAGCTGCGCAACGTCCTCCATCTGGACCGCTGCGGTTGGCGCGGAGGATCGCTTTCTGGCGATGGGGGGGGGCTTGGCGTTTGACAATTTCGACTGCGTTGGTTACGATGCGATAATGAAAATGTTAGCGCTAACAGTTTGGGCGAGGTTGCAACTAATGTCTACTATTACTACTACTTGCAGTACGGGCCTTGGCTCGCGCGGGCCCGCTGGCATGTTCGGGCGCGCTTTGCGTTGCATGGCGCTGACCGTGTTTTGCCTGGGTGCGTCCGTGGCCGCCGCGCAGTCGTATCCGACCAAGCCGATCAAGCTCGTCGTGCCGATGCCGCCGGCCGGCACCACCGACAACATGGGGCGCCTGGCGGGGCAGAAGCTGGCCGAGATATTGGGACAGCCGGTGATCGTCGAAAATCGGGCAGGCGCCAACGGCAATATCGGTTCCGACTTTGTCTCCAAGTCGCCGCCCGACGGTTACACCTTGCTGGTGTCCGGCGTCGGTAGCCAGGGTATCAACGCCACTCTCTACGGCAACATGCCCTACGACATTGTCGAAGGGCTCACGCATATCGCGATGATCGCCAAGGGGCCGAACGCGCTGGTGGTCAACCCGGCGTTTCCGCCGACGACCCTGCGCGAACTGCTGGCGCTGGCCAAGTCGCAACCGGGGCGCCTCAACTACGCTTCCACCGGCAGCGGCGCATCCAATCATCTGTCGATGGAAATGCTGAAGTCGGCTGCCGGGGTCTATATCACCCACATTCCATATCGCGGCGGTGCACCGGCGATGCTCGACTTGATGTCGGGCCAGGTGCCGATGATGTTCGTCAATTTCGATTCGGCGCTGCCGCATGTGAAGGCCGGCAAGATGCGCGCGCTGGCGGTCACCAGCCTGACGCGTCGCGCCGCCTTGGCCGAAGTGCCGACGGTCGCCGAATCCGGCTTCCCCGGTTTCGAAGCCGAATCCTGGACCGGCATCAGCGGCCCGCCCGGCATGCCGGCAGACGTGGTGGCGAAGATCAATGCGGCGATGCTGCGCGCGGTGCAGATGCCCGATGTGCGCGAGCGGTTCGCGGGGCTCGGCCTGGATGCGGCGCCGGGCACGCCGGAACAGATGAAGGCTTTCGTGCGCAACGAAGTCACCAAATGGGGCAAGGCGGTACGCAGTTCCGGCGCCAAGGTGGATTGAAGCGTGCTCCGCGGCCGCAGTGTTTGAATATTCGATGATGATGGAGAATGAAAATGCCACATGTCTTGACGCAACAGCAGATCGATCGTTACCAAGCGGATGGCTACCTGATTGTCGAAGGGGTGCTCGATGATGTGATGCGGCAGCGCATGAAGAATTCGCTGGCCGGCCTGGTGGAGAAGTCGCGCGGCGTCGCCAACCACGACGACGTCTATGATCTCGAGCCGGGCCACAGCAAGGATGAGCCGCGCGTGCGGCGCATCAAGAAACCGCATGAGGTCGACCCGGTATTCAACGAGTTCATGGTCACGCCCAAACTGGTCGGCATTCTCAAGGACCTGCTGGGCGAGAGCGTGCGCCTGCACGGCTCCAAGCTCAACCTGAAGGCGCCGCATTTCGGTTCACCCGTCGAATGGCATCAGGACTGGGCCTTTTACCCGCACACCAATGACGATATCCTGGCTGTGGGCGTGATGCTGGACGACACCACGGTCGAGAACGGTGCAATGTATGTGATTCCTGGCACGCACAAGGGGCCGACATACGATCATCACGGCCCGGACGGCCATTTTTGCGGAGCCATGGATCCCGACACCTGCGGCGTCGATTTTTCCAAGGCAGTGCCCTGCGAAGGACCGGCCGGATCGGTGTCCTTCCACCATGTGCGCATCGTGCACGGCTCGGCCCAGAACACCTCGAATCGCTCGCGCGGCCTGCTGCTCTATGAAATGACGGCGGGTGACGCCTATCCGCTGATGGCGGTCGGCAAGACCGACTGGCAGGCGTTTGGCAAGCGCCTCATCTGCGGCAAGGAAACGATCGAGCCGCGCGTCACCGTCACGCCGATCCGCATGCCCTTGCCGCCGGCCAAAAACCAGGGTTCTATCTACGAGAACCAGACCGCCGGCAAGCGCTATTTCGGCTTTGTCGAGGAAGGCGGCAAGAAGACCGCCACCACCTGAGGGCGTCGGCGCTATCATCGCGTCTTCCCCTTTTTGGAAAACACCGAACAAGTCCCTGGAATGCCGACGTTCGAACGAAGAGTCGTTTTGATTCAAGCATCTTGCAAGAGCGATATTTCCGACCTACGGACTTGTCCAGTGTTTTCTTAACCGTCTGGAGAACCGCAAATGGATGTACGTGCCGCCGTGTCCTACGAGGCCGGCCTGCCGCTGGTGATTGAAACGGTGCAACTCGAAGGCCCGCGGGCCGGCGAGGTGCTGGTCGAGATCAAGGCCACCGGCATCTGCCACACCGACGAATTCACCCGCTCCGGCGCCGACCCCGAAGGCCTGTTTCCGGCGATCTTCGGTCATGAAGGCGCGGGCATCGTGGTCGATGTCGGCCCTGGGGTGACGTCGCTGAAAAAGGGCGACCATGTCATTCCGCTCTACACGCCGGAGTGCCGGCAGTGCAAGTCCTGCCTGTCGCAAAAGACCAATCTTTGCACCGCGATTCGCGGCACCCAGGGCAAGGGTGTCATGCCGGATGGCAGCAGCCGCTTTTCGATCGGTGGCAAGAAAATCCATCACTACATGGGTTGCTCGACCTTCGCCAATTTCACCGTGTTGCCGGAAATCGCGCTGGCGAAGGTGCGTGAAGATGCGCCCTTCGACAAGATCTGCTACATCGGCTGCGGCGTCACCACCGGCATCGGTGCGGTGATCAATACCGCGAAGGTCGAAGCTGGCGCCAACGTGGTGATCTTCGGCCTGGGCGGCATCGGGTTGAACGTGGTGCAGGGCGCCAAGCTGGTGGGCGCCAACATGATCATCGGCGTTGACCTGAATCCGGCACGCGAGGCCTTGGCGCGCAAGTTCGGCATGACCCATTTCGTCAATCCCAAGGATGTCAAGGGCGACCTGGTGGCGCACCTGGTGGAAATGACCGGCGGCGGCGCCGACTACAGTTTCGAATGCATCGGCAATGTGGATGTGATGCGCCAGGCACTCGAATGCTGTCATCGTGGCTGGGGCGTGTCGGTGATCATCGGTGTCGCGGGGGCTGGCCAGGAAATCAAGACGCGGCCCTTTCAGCTGGTCACCGGCCGCATCTGGAAAGGCACGGCGTTCGGCGGTGCGCGCGGCCGTACCGATGTGCCGAAGATCGTCGACTGGTACATGGACGGCAAGATCAACATTGACGACCTGATCACCCACACCATGCCCTTGGCCGACATCAACCGCGGCTTCGACCTGATGCACTCGGGCGAATCGATCCGCTCGGTGGTGGTGTTCTGACAACCAACCCGCGGCGGACCACGGCGCGGCGATCCAAAGGAGCAAGAATGCTTGCAAGATGGTTCGTCGCGCTGGCTGCGGCGTGGGCGTTGGCGCCGCATGCCGTTGCGCAGGACGGTTACCCATCCAAGGCGCTGCGCATCGTCGTTCCGTTCGGCGCGGGCGGCGGTTCGGACGCGATCGGCCGCCTGCTCGGTCAGAAGCTTTCCGAAGCCCTCAGGCAGCCAGTGGTGATCGACAACCGTCCCGGCGCCGGCGGCAGCATCGGCACGCGCGAGGTGCTGCGTGCAGCACCCGACGGTTACACCCTCCTTCTCGCCACCAGTTCGACTCACGGAATCAATCCGTGGATCTATTCCAACATCGGCTACGACGCGATCAAGGATTTCGCGCCGATTTCGATGCTGGCCACGTCCGACTATGCGCTCGCAGTGCCGACGGTCTCGGCATCCAAGACCGTGGCCGACCTGGTCCGGCTGGGCAAGTCGGGCAAGATCGACTTCGCGTCTTCGGGCAACGGTACCACCAGCCACCTGGCCGGCGCCCTGTTCGCGACCTTGTCGAAGACGCCGTTCGTCCATGTCCCGTACAAGAGCAACGCGCCGGCCGAGGTTGACCTGATCGGCGGTCAAGTGGCGTTCATGTTCAACAACACCTCGGTGTTCCTGCCGCACGCGAAGTCCGGCAAGGTGCGCATTCTCGCCACCTCCGGGGCCACGCGTTCGGCGGCTGCACGCGAGATTCCGACTATGATCGAGGCCGGCGTGCCGGGTTTTGACGTCATCGGCTGGTTTTGCCTGCTGGCGCCCGCCGCGACCCCGGCGCCGGTCGTCGCGATCCTCAATCGCGAGGTGCTGCGCATCCTCGCGGTGCCCGAGATGCGCGCGCGCATCACCACCAGCGGCAACGAAGTTATGACCACCACACCTGCTGAAACCACGGCCTACATGACCGCGCAGTTGGCGAAATACAAGATGATGGTCGATGCAGCCGGCGCCAAGGCCGACTGACCACCGAGGCGCAAAGCGGTGACGCGGAAATTCCTCGTGTATCAATCCCTGTGGGCGATGGAGCGTCGCCGCCCGGACGGGCTTGAATGGACACTGGACGAAAAGCTGGCGATGATCCGTGATGCCGGATTCGACGGCGCAGGCGTGCGGTTTTTCGACTACAAGTACGCCAAGACGGTGACCGATTTCCTGCGTGCGCACGGCATGAGCTGGCAGGCGCAGTGCTATCCGAAGACGGTGGACGATCTCAAGCCGATCATCGAGCACGTCAAGGAGCTCGGGGCCGACCACATCAACCTGCAGCCGGACATCAAGCCCTACCGGCTGGAGGACTGCATTCCCTACATCGAAGGCTGGCGCCGGCTGGCAGCAGATGCCGGCATCAAAATGCAAATCGAGACGCATCGCGATCGCATGACCACCGATTTGTTTTTCACCCTGCATTTGCTCGATTGCTTTCCCGATCTGCGTCTGACCGGCGATCTCTCGCACTATGTGGTGGGGCGCGAATTCGCCTGGCCCATCAGCGAAGAGAATCATGCCTTGATGCGGCGCATCCTCGACAACTGCTGGGGCTTTCACGGCCGGGTGGCGAGCCGTGAACAGATCCAGGTGCAGATCAGTTTCGCGCACCAGAAAGACTGGGTCGACCTGTTCATGGGCTGGTGGGAGTATGGATTCAGGCAGTGGATCGCCAAGGCGGGTCCGCAGGAAACCCTGACATTCCTGTGCGAGATGGGGCCCAAGGAATATGCGATGACCGGGCCGGACGGCTACGAGTTGTCGGATCGCTGGCAGGAAGCCAGCATGATGAAGGACATGGTGCGTGCCCTGTGGGTGCGCATACACGATGAGTGGAAGGCGGCAAGACCTGAAAAGGTGGCGGCATAGCGGTGGTGTGCAAGGGGCATGGCGGTGCAGGCGGTACAACCAAAAGAGGAGACAGGGAAATGACGAATCAGAAGCGACGTACGGTGATCGGCGCGCTTGGCGCCAGCGCGGCCGGCCCGATGATCTGGGTCAAGAACGCCGAGGCGCAAACCGGCTTCAAGCCGGAGAAGGGCGCGAAGTTGCGGGTGCTTCGCTGGAAGCGCTTCGTGCAGGCCGATGAGGACATGTGGCTGGCCAACACCAGGAAGTTCAGCGAAAAATACGGCATCGATGTCAAGACCGATCATGAAAACTGGGAGGACGTGCGGCCCAAGGCGGCGGTGGCGGCCAACGTCGGCGCCGGACCGGACATCATCGTCGGCTGGCTCGACGATCCGCACCTCTATCCGGAAAAGCTGCTCGATCTTACCGACGTGGCCGACTATCTGGGCAAGAAGTATGGTGGCTGGTTTCCGGCTGCGCGCACCTACGCTACCAACGCCAAGGGGCGCTGGATCGGACTGCCGCTCGGTGCCGGTGGCGCCTTGCTCAACTATCGCGTTTCGTGGGTCAAGGAAGCCGGGTTCGACAAGTTTCCGACCAACTTCCCGGACTACCTGAGGCTGTGCCAGGCGCTGCAAAAGAACGGCAAGCCGTGCGGGTTCGCGCTGTCGCACGCCACCGGCGACTCCGAAACCTGGATGCACAACATCCTGTGGGGCTTTGGCGGAAAACTGGTGGACGAGAAGAACAAGGTGGCGATCAACAGCCCCGAGACCATCAAGGCCATCGAGTACATGCAGCAGTTGTCGAAGACCTTCATCGAGGGCACGGCTGCATGGAGCGGGGTATCCAACAACAATGCCTTCCTTGAAGGCAAGATCAGCCTCACCTCCAACGGCATCTCGATCTATTACGCCGGCAAGAACTCCACCGATCCTGCCAAAAAAGCGGTGGTAGCCGACATGGACCATGCACCGATGCCGATCGGCCCGATCGGCAAGCCGACCGAGCTGCATCTGCTGACCCAGGCCATGGCGTTCAAGTACAGCAAGTTTCCGAATGCCGCCAAGGAGTTCCTGCGCTTCATGTGGGAACGCGAGCAGTACGAGCCTTGGCAGGCGGCCTCGATCGGCTATATCAGCCATCCGCTCAAGGCCTACGACAGCAACAAGTTCTGGAACGACGATCCGAAGTACGCGCCCTTCAAGGGCGTGGTCGAACGCCTGCAGCCGCACGGGTTCGCGGGGGGGCTGGGCTATGCGTCCGCGGCTTGCCTGGCCGACTGGATCGTGGTCGACATGTTCGCTTCGGCCTGCACGGGCCAGGCAACGCCCAAGCAGGCGGCCGAAACCGCGGAGAAGCGCGCCAGGCGTTACTACACCTGAAGCTTCGGTACAAGTTATTCGACAAAGGCGGCCGCGAGCCGCCTTTGTGTTTTTGCCTATGAAGTCGTGAATCGTCAGTGGAGATGCATGCGCATCACCGCGTTCGAAGCAATGTACTTCGGTGCCTGCCCGCCCCGATTCCGGCAAGCAGCGCGCGCTGCAAGGCCGACCATATCGCGTGCAGGCGGGACGCCAGGGCGGCGACGCGCGGTCAGCGGCGCGCGCGGTTCAAAAGGCGTGCGAGTCTCGTGCCCCATGCCGAAGTGCCCTGTCGTGGCCGTGCATCCGCAAGTTCAGTCAACGCCAGCCGCACTTGTTCCAGCGGCGCGCGCCAGTCACCCAGGCGAACTTGACGAAAAATGCGCATGCCGGGGTACCAGGAACAAGACGCGATCGCGCGGCCCCAGCGCCAGCAGGCGTTGTCGCTCAACAGCAGCCAGACCGGCTTGCCGAGCGCACCCGCAAGATGCGCGCTGGCGGTATCGACCGAAATCACCAGGTCGAGCGAGTCCATCAGCGCGGCTGTGTCTGCAAAGGTCTTGAGTTCCGCGCTCCAGTCGGTCATGGGCAGTAATACGGATGCGTCGGGCAAGTCCACCTGCAGCTTGAAGAACTCGATCGCGGGATTCTTGAGCGCACTCAAAAGGGACGCCGGCATCGACTTGCCGGCACCAGCCAGGAACAGCGAGGCATCATGTTGGCGCATGCCGGCCGACCAGACCAGACCGACGCGCAGGCGCCCCGACGGTTTGAGCCTTGAGGCGAAGCTCGCGGCCAGGTGCGGTGCCGCCTTGAGATAGGGTACTTCGGCCGGAATGGAAGCCGCCGTGGTGCCAAATGCGCGCGGCAGCGACATCAGCGGGCAATGGCGGTCGAATGCGGGCAAGGCGTCATCAAGGCTCACCACTTCGGCCACGCCGGTGAGCGAGCCCAGCAACTGGCGCAACTGCGGGCGTGTGCCCAGGATCACGCGCGCGCCAAGCGCCGCGGCCATGGGCGCATAGCGACAAAACTGCAAGGTATCGCCGAAGCCCTGCTCGCTCCACAGGAACAGGGTCTTGCCGGCGATCTCCTCGCCGCGCCATTGCGGCTGTGCGAAAGCGCGTGCTTCGTGCTTCAGGTGGCCGGTTTGCCAGCGCGCTTCGAATGCGTCCCAGCCACGTTCATGGTCGCCCAGCATCAAAAGCGAATGCGCCATGTTCCAGCGCGCCTCGACGTAGCGTGGCCGCAGCCGGAGTGCGCGCTCATAGGAGGCGATCGCAGCGGCGTGGCGCTGCGCGTCGGAGAGGCCATTGGCCAGGTGGAAGTGGGCCTCCGGCATGTTGGGCGCGAGCAGCGTGGCGCGCTGGTAGGCGAGCCGCGCGGCATCCAGGTCGCCCGCCTGGTGGTGGACGATGCCCGGATTGAGCGGCGGCAGGGCTGAAGCACGGTCGATGCCACCGGCGCGTTCGAACGACGCGATTGCCTGCGCGTGATCGTCGGCGGCGAGCTGCAGGCTGCCAAGATTGCACCAGGCGGCGAAGCATGCGGGATCGTGGGCGATGGCCGCATTGAAGTGTCCGGTCGCTTCTTCGATCTGGCCAAGCCGGTGGGCGGTACGGCCGAGTTCTACCATGATGCCGGTGTTGCCGGGCTCGGCTGCGAGCATCTGGCGATAGACGCCGGCCAGGGCCCTGAAGTCGCCGGCCTTATCGAGTCGGCCGGCCATTTGCAGCAACTGCGCCTGCGTGTTCATGCGGTGTCGTGCAGCGCTACATGGCGCCGGTCATGCCGCCGTCGACAGTGAGAATGTGGCCGGTGACATAGGAGGCGGCATCGGACGCCAGGAACAGCGCGGGGCCGCCGATTTCCGCCGGATCGCCCCAGCGCGCCAGCGGGGTGACGCGTTCCACCCAGGCCGAGAACTCCGCGTTTTGCGTGAGCGCCGTGTTCATTTCGGTGGCGAAAAATCCCGGTGCCAGGCCGTTGACGGTGATGCGGTGCGGCGCCAGTTCCACCGCCAGCGCCCGCGTGAGCGCATGCACAGCGCCCTTGCTGGCGACATAAGCTGAGATCGACGGGCGCGCCAGATAGCCGCTGATGGAGCCGGTGATGATGATGCGGCCGGCCTTGGCCGGGATCATCAGCTTCGCCGACTCGCGCGCGAGGGTCCACACGGCGGTCAGGTTGGTATCGAGAATGCGCTTGAAGTCGGCGGGGCGAAATCGACCAGGGCCTGGCGGTGCTGGATACCGGCATTGGCGACGACGATGTCCAGGCGGCCGTGGCGCGCCATCACCGCGGACAGCGCTGCGCTCTGCGCCGCTTCGTCGGCCACGTCGAACGGCACGCTTTCGCACCTGCCGCCCGCCGCGGTGATCTGTCGCGCGGCCTCGCCAAGCGCATCGCTGTCGCGGGCATTGAGTACCACCAGCGCGCCGGCGGCGGCGTAGGCATCGGCAATCGCACGCCCCAAGCCGCGCGATGCACCGGTTACCAGGGCGACCTTGCCGGCCAGCGAAAAGGGATTGGACATGGCTGTCACTCCAGTGGGTTGCATCGCTCACGGGGCGCCGCCTGCAAGCCGGCGCGCTGCCGGATTCTCGCGCATTTGCCGACTTCTGGCCGGGTCGGTAGAAAGCACAGTTGCGTAGTGGCATGGCAGCGTGAGAGGTCGCGACCAGATTGGACCGTTTGCCGTCGCTTGCAAATGAGAATGCATTTGCAATCGACGCTCGGCGATCAGACTGCGATAAAGTGGCTTACCGGCGCGCTTAACATGGTTGTATGTTAAATTACCCCCGCACGAGCGC